>JAZNTI010000053.1:0-24656 GCA_045591725.1 Faecousia sp. | reverse complement strand
GGTTTGCACCGAAGTGCTCAGCTGCTGCGTTAGCGTTCCAGATACCGGTGATAACAACGCCTGCATCGGTGAAGATATCAGCGTTGGAGTCGTAGCAGGAGGACTGAGCCAGCTTCTGCATACCCTTCATAGCTGCAAGACCTTCTGCAGAGTTGAAGTTATCGTCAACAGAGGTAAAGTTGCCCTCGGTGTCCATAGACCAGTTGGAATGGCAGCCGGTTGCAAAGAAGAAGGAAGCGGTGTACCAAGCGTTCTCCAGAGCGTAACGGAACTTTACGTTGTTAGCCTCGCAAGCTGCAATGATCTTCTCAAGGCTCTCAGCATCCTCAGCGGAGATGATGCTGGTGTCGTAGTACATATAGTAACCGTTGTCACTGGTCATGGGGTAAGCGTACAGAGTACCTGCAACGGTAGCTGCCTTAACGGAGCCTGCATCGTTGGTAGCCTTCAGACCGTTAGCAACAACCTCGGGAGGAGTTGCAAGAGCTGCAGCCTGAACCAGACGTGCGAGCTGGTCCTGTGCGAAGCAGTAGATGTCAGGAGCGGTTGCAACGTCAGCAACAACCTTGGAGCCTGCATCAGCCTCGGTAACGCCTTCGATAGAAGCCTCGATTACGATGCCAGGGTACTTCGCCTCGAAAGCGTCGATCTGCTTCTGAGTCAGAGCAGCAACGCCGTCAAGCTCGGAAACCCACATGGTGATGTTGTAGGTGCCCTTGTAAGCCTCAACGATCTCTTCTACGCTGGGACCTTCGGGAGCACCGGTGGTCTGTTCGCCACTCTGGTTACCGGATTCGTTTTCGGTGCCCTCGGGAGTGGTGCAAGCTGCAAAGCAAGCAACAACCATCAGAGCGACCATCAAAAAAGCCAGAATCTTACTCATTTTCATAATAAGTAAAACCTCCAATATAATATTTTTTGTGAGCGCACTTCGCGCTCTAAGGATTTTAACATGTTTTGACCGTTTTGTCAACGGAAAATAAACCCAAAGTTGTTTTTCGGCAAAGTTTACAAATGTCACTTTTTGTTTTTGGTTAAAAAACTAACTTGACTAAATTTTTTTGTGCATTATTGCAACACCACGCTGGTGTATGCATCCAGCGTCAGCACAGTCCCCTCCAGAGTTGCGTTCCCTGCACCGACCGCCTCGCAGATTTTGGTGAACGCGTGACCGTCAAGCGCCTTGCAGGTGGCAAGATCCACCGAGAGCGGCTGCGACGAGGTATTATGAATGATTCCCCAAACCTCGTCCTGATAATCAATCCGGAAGCCACCCAAATTTTTGTTGCCGCAAGCAAGTGCGGTATAGTCGCCTCTTGCGATGGCGGGATACTTGTGACGCACCGCGATCACCTTACAATAGTAATTGTAAAGGCTGTTCTCATCCGCCATCTGATCGGCCACCGTGGTGGTAATCTGCTTACTTGCGGGATAGGTTGCACCCTCGGGATCGCGCAGAATGCTGCCGTCGCCCCACAGCATGGCAAGGCGGCGATTGGCATCGGTGTTCTCGCTGCCGCGAGAGCCGCGCATGCCGATCTCCTCACCGTAATAAATGACGGGAGAGCCCGAGCAAAGCAGATAGAGATTGGCGGCCATGCGCGAATAATTGTCCGTGATAAACGCGCCCGCAATGCGGTCCATATCGTGATTGGACAAGAACGGCATGATCATACCGTCCGGATTCTTTGCCTTGACGCTCTTCTGATAGCTTTGCACGTAATTGGTATAGGTGGCAATATTCTTGCCCTTGGCGGCAGTTGCCAGAATGCCCTCGGCCTGCGACATGGTGAAATTGAAGCAGTTCATGGCGGGATAATATTCCAGCACCTCCGAGTCGCCCGACCAGCATTCGCCAACGCAATAGATATCGGGCTTGATGGCGCGCAGCTCACTCATATACCACTCCCAGAAATCCACTGAACGCGCGGTATCGCCAAAGTAAATATACTTGACCGCGTCAAAGCGGAAGCCGTCGATGCCAAGATCCAGATAATACTTGGCCACGTCCAGCATGGCCTCTCTGACCTCGGGGTTATCATAATTGAGCTCAGGCATGCTGCCCGAGAAATTGCACTCGTACCAGCAGTCCACGCCCGCCAGCTTACCGTAGCTGATGCCGTTCTGCTTTTCTGCCGTGGTGGCACAGGAATAGTAGTCATAGTATGGGTTGGAAACATCGCCGTTTATACGCGCCTGCTTGAATTGCAGGAACCATTCGTGCTGATCCGAGGTATGATTGATGGCGAGGTCCAGAATGATCTTGACGTTTCTCTCGTGACACAGCGCGATCAGCTCCTTGAGCGTGGATTCGTCGCCAAATCGCCAGTCCACCTTATAGTAGTCCTTGGCGTCGTATTTGTGATAGGTGGGCGAGGTGAAAATGGGCGAGAGCCAGATTCCCTGCACACCAAGGCTTTTACCGGAATGGATATTGCCATCGTTGAGATAATCAAACCGGTTGATAATACCGCGCAAATCTCCTATGCCGTCGCCGTTGGAATCGGCAAACGAGCCCACGAAGATCTGATAAAAGGTGCGGTAGTTATCGTTGATGGGATCTACCTCGGGCGTCGGGGGTGTTTCCACCTCGGGAGGTTGCTCCTGCGGAGTGCAGGACGCAAGTGCCGACGAGGTCAAAAGTAACGCTAACAGCATAAGCAAACTCAAAATTCTTTTCATTTTATTCGTTCTCCTTGACCGAGTTGAGCAGCGCATCGTCGATCTTGCCCCATGCGTTGGGGCCTGCACACTTGACGTAGATGCCGACCGTTACCACGTCACCCGCAGCAACCTCGATGCCCTTCACCGTGGCGGTGTGCCATTCGTTATACACCGTGATCTGCGCAGGTGCCTTGGCAACCACCTCACCGTTGATCTTGACGTACGCGTAAATGTCGGTCGCTCCGCCGTCGCCGCCCATGATCGAAATGGAATACTTGTACTTGCCTGCCTTCAGGTCACGCACCTCTTGCTCAAGCGTAAACTCCACCACGTTGGCAGAAGCGCCCCAGAAATGATAGTGCTTGTTGCCGGTCAGCGAATCGGTGACCTTATCTTCAATGCAAAGCTCGTCGCATTTGGTGATGGCGGTGGCCGTCCAGCCGCTCTCGCCGTCCTCAAAGCTCCAGTTTTCAAGGAAATTGTACTCGACCATGGAGATCACGCCCTTGGCATCCATGCCGCCGGCTTTGCCCGTGATGTCATATTTTGCAACGCCGCCCGCCTTGAGTGCCGCGATATCAATCTCCTGCCACCGGACGGGAATCGCCTTGCGGGAATTATCGTTCATGATGGCGTTGACCGTTTCGGGCAGCACCACCTCACCGTTCAGGTCAAAGATCAGCTCGACGTCCTCGATGGCGTCGGCCTTGATGGGGATCTCATTGCCGTTCTTCATCATGCCGAACACCTTCAACGCCTCGGTCACCTTGCCGTTTGCATCAAAGAAGGCCTGATTGTCCACCGCGCAGCCGCCGTACCATTGCCCCGCATCCTCGGGGTCGTACTCTTTTGCGTGCGAAGATGCCCAGCCCGAGCCGTGCGTTTCCCAAAGATTCAGATTGGCCGCGTAGTCCGCGCCACCGACCGAGATCCAGGTACCTTCCCAGTAAAATACGCCGATGCCGCCCTCGATCTTGTTGACCATGGTGTCGGTCACGTTGCGCACCAGGTTGACCTGCCCTTGCATGGTAAAGGGATAATCCTTGACCACACCGCCACCGTCACCGATGGTGTTGCCGTAATGGTCGGAATCCTCGGCGGTAAAGGCATACGAGGTCTCGGCCACCATGACCTTTTTGCCATAGGTGGAATGAACCTTATTCAGCACCTCGGCCAAATTTTCCAGCGTACCATACCAAAAAAAATAATACGAGGACGCGAATACGTCGTAATCCACGCCGTAATAATCAAGGTTTGCGCTGTAGCTGACGTAATTCTCCGCCTTTTCGGGGTTTGCGAAGTGAATGGCGATCAGCGCATTCGGGCAAACCTCACGCACCGCTCTCGAGCCTGCGCTCATGAGCTGCGTGATTCTTTTCCAGCCGCCCAGGGACGAAGCATTCTCGCCGCACATGGCGCCGTTGGTCTCGTTACCGACCTGCACCATGCCCACGTCCACGCCCGCGTTTACAAGAGCGGTCAGGCAATCCTTTGTGTACTGATATAATACCTCACTCTTGACGTCAATATCCATGCCTCTCCAAGCCTTGGGCACCATTTGCTTGGCGGGATCGGCCCAAAAATCCGAATAATGGAAATTGACAAGCAGCTTCATACCGTACTTGGTGGCGCGCTTGCCCACCGCAATGGCGTTTGCAATGTCGCAGTTTCCGCCGCCGTATCCCTTGCCGTCCGCCGTGAAGGGATCGTTCCAGATACGTACGCGGATATAATTGATGCCGTTGGCACTCAGAATTTCATATACGTCCTTGACCTGTCCGTCAAAATCGGTGTAGGTCACGCCGCTTGCCTCCAGCGCAGGCACGCAGGACGCGTCCATGCCGAAGATAAAATCGTCGGGCAAATTCTCCACCTTTTGGACAAACAGAGAATCGGATGTCAGATTTACGTTCATTTGGTTAGGTCTCCAATCTGTGTTGATCGGGGCAATTTCGGGGGTGTCGGGAGTTTCGGGAGCGGGATTGCAGGAAACAAGTCCTGCAATTCCCAAAATCAAGGCTGCCAGACCGGCAATCATACGTCTGATTTTCATATCTCTGCCTCTTCCCTTTTCGCGCTTACTCTGCAAGCGCGTCGTTGACCAATACCAGCGCGCTGATGCCTGCGACGCTGACGTTGCCGCTGACTCTTTCGATCACGCTGCCGCCTGCGACGGTGTCGTTGGCAATCAGATTCCATTCGCCCTCCAGCGTATAAGGCAGCGCGGTGTTATGAGGATTGAGCACCACCAGCGCCATACCGCCCTTACCGTCGGCAAAGGTCAGCGCCACGATGCCGCTGCCCAGCTCGTCAACCTTGGTAATCTCGGTTGCGTTGTCGGTAAAGATATCAAAGGTCTTGCGCATCTCGATCAGGCCTTTGTAGTAAAGCATGGTTTCATACTCGCGGTTGCCCTCTGCCAGCACCGACCAGTTGATATTATTGATGGCATCCGAGGACTTGTAGCTGTTCTCGTCGCCATCCTTGGTGCGCAGCATTTCCTCGCCTGCCTGCCAGAAGGGCGTGCCCTTGGAGATCAGGTTGATCACAGCACCCAGATTGTTCATGCGGTTGCGCTCGTCGTCCGAGTTGTTCGGATTGGAGAGCAGCAATTTATCCCACAGGGTATTATTATCGTGCGCGCTCATATAGTTGATGACCATGCTGTTATCCACAGCCCAGCCGATGCCAACGCCCTGACCGCCCTTGATGCCGAACAGCACCTTATTCCAGTTCAGCTTGGACGCGCCGCTGATATAGCCCTGCGATGCGGAATCAAACACGCTGCCCTTCAGACCGTCACGGATCGCATCATTAAACACCGCAATGCCACCGATGGCGTCACCCGTGGGAACGATCTTGGAGATATTGGTCTGATTTGCCTGAGCAGAGCCGTCAATGGTGGCACCCATGGTCCAGCCCTCACCGTAGATAATAGCATTGGGGTTAACAGTATGCACCGCGGCCTCCACCTCTTGCATAGTCTCAAGGTCGTGCAGGCCCATCAAATCAAAGCGCAGGCCGTCCAATTTGTACTCTTCCACCCAGTAGCGGGTAGAATCCACCATGAACTTGCCGTACATATAACGCTCGGACGCAGTATCGTTGCCGCAGCCGCTTGCCGAGGAGTTTGCACCGGTGTTGGTATATCTGTAATAATAATAAGGAACGATTCTATTAAACGAGCTGTTGGCGTCGTAGGTGTGGTTATAGATTATGTCCATGACCACGCCGATGCCCGCCTCGTGCAACGCCTGCACCATCTGCTTGAATTCGCGAATTCTCACCTCACCGTGATAGGGGTCGGTGGAATAACTGCCCTCGGGCACGTTGTAGTTCTTGGGATCATATCCCCAGTTGAATTCTGCATCGGGATTGGACTCGTCCACGGTCGCGTAGTCGTAAACCGGCAGCAGATGCACGTGGGTAATGCCAAGCTGCACCAGATAATCCACGCCCACGCTCTGACCGTGCTCGTTGACAAGGCCGCGCTCGGTGAACGCCAGATACTTGCCCTTATACTGCGAGGACTCGATCTTATTCGAGAAATCGCGCACGTGCACCTCCCAGATGATCGCGTCATTATAGGACTTGATGGGATTTTCCAGCACGTCACTCTCCCAGCCCTCAGGATCGGTCAAGGAAAGATCCACCACCATGGAGCGGTTGCCGTTGACGCCCGCTGCCTTGGCATAGGGGTCTGTTGCCACCTGCGTGCCAACCGAGGTAGTGACGGTATAGGTGTAGTACGTGCCGTGGCCACAAGCCTCGGTGTGCGACCACACGCCCTTGTCGCCACGCACCATCTCAACAGATTTGATCAAAGAATCGGTGTGGCCGTCGGCATACAGATCCAGCACGACCTTGGATGCGGTGGGTGCCCAGACCTTGAAAGTGGTATTCTCGCCATCGATGACCGCGCCCAGATCGTCACCGTCATAATGGAAATTGGTTGCAAAATATTCGCTGTCAAAGATCTCGTTGGGCACAACAGCCTTAACGCCGTAGCCTTCGATCTCAATGCGGTAATTCTTGGAAAGATCCAGTTCTTCCGCCACTTCCACAATACCGGTGGCAGCCTCTCTGCCCAAAGTGGAAACACCGGTGACAGTCAATTCATTATCGCCCTCATAGACCTTGACCTGGTCAAGATCGGTAATGGTGGCCTTGGGGGTGATATTATAGCGGATCTTATGCAGGTCGGAGATGCCTGCAAGAGTAAACTTTTTCAGCATGGTAAGTGTTTTTCCTCCATCGGTGCTAAAATACTGGGAAGGATCGCCGGATTTCAGATAAATAAAGGTCTCGCGGCCTTCCACCACCGCAAAGCGGTCCTGCTCATAGTCCTTGGTGGCGCTGCCCCAGGAGGAGCCGCCGGGCTCGGAGCAATCTCTGCGGACGATAAAGCCCACTTCTTCGACGCCCTCAGGGACATTGACAACGACTTTTGCGCCATACTCACACTCATGGAACACATAGCCCTTGCCGGCTACATCTCCCCACCAGATCCAAATGTCGCAATTTTCGTATGTACCGTTATAAGTCCAGTAGAATGTCACCTGGTTATAACCGTCGATCAGATCTTCCGTGTACTCCGTTCCGCTCCACTTGCTGGAAGACGAGGAAGAAGAGGACGAGGAGGACGGGTTGCTGTCAGCAGGGGTGCAGGCGCTCAAAACAAAGGAGCAGACCATCACCATTGCAAGCAAAAATGCCATTGTGCGCGGAAACTTCTTCATTTTATTTTCCCTCCGTATTCATTTTCATTCTTCATTTGCTGCGTTTGGTCTTCTTTGCCAGATTCAGCATGGCAGCGCGAAGTTTTGCGGTGTTATAGCGGGGGCTGACGCGCCATGCCCAGTTACCGGATGCAGTGGCAGGAATGTTCATTCTGCCCTCCTCATTGGTCAGTTGAAGGTAATCCTGCATGGGAACCATGGTCAAATTGGCAATGCTGCGAAACGCATACTCGATAAAGTCATAAACCCGGGTCTGCTCTTTATTCCGGGGACAGTTGGCGTTAAAACGCGCCTTCGCCTCCCCTTCCAGATTCTTCAGCCAGGTCTTGGTACAATCGGAATCATGGGACGAAACATAAGCCACGCAATTTTTCGTTTCAAACATGGCAGGCAGATGCTCGCTATCCTCATCATAGAAAGCAAAGTGGAGCATCTTCATGCCGGGGAAGCCGGCGTCTGCCAACAGTTCGCGGACATCCTCGGTAATAAATCCAAGGTCTTCCGCAATGATCTTTGCCTTGGGGAATTTTGCGGCGATGGTGCGGAAAAGTCCGATGCCCGGAGCACTGTCCCACTTGCCGTTGCGGGCAGTGGTCTCGCCGTAGGGCACATTGTAGTAACCGGCAAAACCACGGAAATGGTCGATACGCAGAATGTCATAGAGTTTAAAGGCTTCGCCCACGCGGTCGACCCACCAGGAAAAACCCTGCTCCTCCATAAGCGGCCAATTATAAATGGGGTTGCCCCAAAGTTGACCGTCGGGAGAGAAACCGTCCGGAGGACACCCTGCCACCACGGTAGGATTATGCTGACCGTCCAGCAGAAACTGCTCCGGTGCCGCCCAGACATCCATGCTGTCATGGGCAACATAAATGGGCATATCGCCGATGATCAGAATGCCCTTTTCGTGGGCGTGGCGGACGATCTCGCGCCACTGCACGGCAAACTCAAACTGCAGCCAACGCCAGAAACCCATCTCCTGCTCAAATTCCCGGCGGTTTGCAAAAGCGGTCTGATAATCCCGATGCTCAGGAGCCCACAAGGTCCACTGGCAATAATT
Organism: Faecousia sp.; assembly: GCA_045591725.1. Lineage (GTDB taxonomy): Bacteria > Bacillota > Clostridia > Oscillospirales > Oscillospiraceae > Faecousia. The sequence goes on along the minus strand of JAZNTI010000053.1, from coordinate 16,193 downwards.
ATAGTGCACTTTCAGCGCCATGAAGAGCGCATAGTTCTCCAGCCACGGGGTCTTGCGGACAAAGGCCTTATAGGCTTTATCGGGGGTAAAGCGGCTATAGGCAGTGCGTAAAGCATTATAGCGATTATTAAACAGCCAGCCGTAATCCACCCGGGAAGAATCGTTACGCTGGGCAGCGAGTTCTGCCCCGGTCAGCAGACCCTTGGACGCCAGTATATCCAGATCCACAAAATAGGGGTTACCGGCCACGCTGGAGGGTGACTGGTAAGGACTGTCACCGTAGGAAGTGGGATTCAAGGGCAAAACCTGCCAGCACTTCTGACCCGTGGCATCCAGAAAATCAATAAAATCGTGGGCGGCCTTGCCGAAACTGCCAATGCCGTACCTACTGGGCAGGCTGCTAACCGGCATGATCACGCCGGCTTTATGGCGAAAACCAAAATTTTTGGTATCGTTCACAAAAACACATCCTTTTTATCATTTTTCTTTTAGCATTATAACATACAGTTATTTCCATAAGCAACTGGAAAATAATTTTTACGCGCAATTTTTGTTGCGGTTTTTCATGTGCGTGCTATAATGAACCCAAGAATACAGAAAGAGGCACGCGTTATGAAATTTGTTGCCATTTTACTGTGCGCGGCACTGCTGCTGAGTTTCGCAGGATGCACGGTACATGAAAGCAAAGACCCCTCCACCGGATCTTCCGCATCATCGAGTTCGTCGTCCAGTTCATCCAGCGCATCTTCATCCAGTTCGTCTTCATCCAGTTCTTCCGTATTCGTTCCGCCGGTGATCCACCCCGACACGGTGGGCATCTACATCCCGGCGGCGGACGGCACTGCCGCCCGGCAGCGCGTCCGGCAATTCGTTTCCAAATGGACCGCCAAACAGGACATTGACTGCTTTGAGATCCTGACAGCAGAGGAAGACTATATTGCCGGCACATCTTTCCGGGGCATTTGGAGCGATGCGTGGAACGCCCAGGACCCCTCCCCCACCGCCAAAATCGGCTTTAGCATCATACTGATCTTCAAAGACGGCAGCGCCATCACCAAACAGTTGCTGAAACCGGGCGACAGCGCAGAATTCTTTGAATATTTGGAAATTTATATGTATGATGACATCCATCAAACGCCCGGCGTGTGGTACACCCACTTAGAAGACAAGGATATGAAAGAGGACACCATCATCTCCTCTATCAAACTCACCGCCGGCAGCCGCATCGGTGAAATCGCCGACATCGCACTGACCGCCTTTATTTATGACGGAGCAAATTGCTTTGACGACAGCGGAAAATACATCGGTGATGTATGGGATGCCATCATGATCTCGCAGCCGTAAAACCCACCTGCGGCGGCTCCCCATAGGGATATTTTTGCAATGCAACAATGAACCGCAGCACCATTCATTCGGTGCTGCGGTTGTTTATTGCGTTGACGGGCGATTCATGAATCGCCCCTACGATGAGATTTACTTAAAGTATTCCTGCAGGTATTGCTTAGTGTTTTCCACCATCTCATCGAAGAGTTTACGGGCATCGGCAGTAGACAAGTCCACCAGCGGATCATTGGCGAAAGCCATGAACGCCTTGTCCAGGTCGCGTGTTTTGGCAGCCTCCGCCACCAGCAATTGGGAATCAGCAATGCGGCGGATCAGCGCGTCGATCTCGTTGGGAAGCGGGCCGGAGAACACGGGGCTGAGCATACCGTCGCGGAATACCGCATTGGTCTCCACCACCGTGCCCAAAGGCAGGTTGGGGATCTGTCCCATATTGGGCAGGTTGACATTGGTGACCATCTCAGAAAGGCCCAGCAGAGCGCGCATCTGCATGACGCCCTCCTCGCCGGTCAGGCGAATAGTCACATCCTCCTCGCCGTTGGCAAGGCGCTCGCCGCGCTCGATCTGCTGGCGCTGGCGATCCTTGCGCCAATCAACCGTGGTCAGGCCGAAACCCCAGGTATGCGCATAAGGCTCATTTTGCAGATACCAATCCTTGGGGCAGAACTCCACCAAGTGGCGGTCGCCGGCGGCGGCCATATAGCCAAAGCGCAGGAACAGATCAAATTTCACCCGACGGTTGCTGGCGAAAGAACTGTTCATCCAGTTGATCTCCTCCACGCCATTATAGCCGGTATCGGCATAGCGCTCACAGAACTCCCGGTAGACAGGGAACAGATCCTGATTCTGCCAGGTGGCAGAAGTGATCCATGTAAAATGGTTGACGCCCACCACATTGATCTTGATATCGTCGCGAGACAAGCCTTCAATACCGCGCATCTCCTTCAGCGCGTTAGCAAGCAGTTTCTTGCAGCCGAAAACCTCATGGCAGCAGCCAAAGGCGCGGATCTCGGGGAAGGTATCATAAAGCGCCTTGACGCACAGCGCCATGGGGTTGGTGTAGTTGATGACCCAAGCCTTGGGGCAGCAATCGCGGATGCCGGCAGCGATGACTTCCATCTGAGGGATGGTACGCAAGCCACGCAGAATACCGCCGGGGCCGGTGGTATCGCCCACGGACTGCCAAATATCGTACTTTTCAGGAGTATGGACGTCACTTTCCATCTCGTCAAAGGTACCGGGCAGAATGGAAATGACCACAAAATCCGCGCCGGTCAGCGCCTCCTCCAGCGTATCCACGGCGGTGTAATCCCAATGGGATTTGCAATCCGGCAAAGCATTGTAGCGGTTGCCGATAATGGCATTGCGCTGGGCAGCAGGCTTATCGATATCATAAAGGGCCACGCGGCCGGAAAGGTCACCTGCATTGGCCAGATCGGACATGAGTCCCCATGCCCAGCCCTTGGAGCCGCCACCGATATAGGCGATCTTCAGATCTTCAACAGTATTATGGTCAGTATATCTCATAGGAAATCCTCCAGAATCAATCTAAATATTCATGAACAATGGGCCACGCCCGATCAGCAAACATGCGGTGGCCGCCATCGCCAATAACCAGTGCGCAGCGCTCAGGACAACCGGCATCCAAATACGCTTTTTTGCCGGCTTCAAAGACTTTTTTACCGCCGGTGACGGGGAAAATGGGGTCAGTTTCGCCGTTGACCTGAATGTAATACCGGGGGCAGATCATGGCGATAAGATCGCTCATCTCAAAATTCAACGCAATGCCCGGCACATAATTGCACACGCAATGCTTCATAGCACCGATGGAATCAGCGTAGGTGGACACGCTTGCGGAGGGCATTGCCAATTTGATGCGCTCGTCCAGCGCCGCGACATAAACGGTAGTAGTACCGCCGCCGGAATTGCCCATACAGCACAGCCGGGAAAGATCCAGTTTTTCAGCAAAGTCCGCTTCCAGCAGGTCGATCAGCCGACAGACGTCCCACACGCGCTCGCCGACGGTGGTTCTGCCCAGCATCAGCGCCATCATAGAAGGCTTAAAGCAATGGGTGCCCTTTTCATCGCCACCGCACTCGCCGAAATTGCGCTGCTCCAAAGAGATGGCTGCATAGCCTTCCTTCACCGCACGCACTACGAAATCACGGTCACCGTCTAATAGATCATTGGGATAAATCTGTCTACCCAGAGAAATATGCATACCGTTGCTATGACCCTGCAGGCAGATCATCACCGGGGGCTTGCTTACCCCATCCGGCAGCCACAAATGGCAGGGCACACGGTAGTCGCCCTCACTGCGGAAAGTAAAACGGAGTTCCGTTGCGCCGGGGATCTGACGGGTAAATTCGATCTGCAATTCCGGTTCGACTTTCTCAAACTTGTCCATGCCCAAAAGAGCCGCAAGTTTTGCTCTCGCGGCGGATTGCCACTCATCCAGGGGCGCGGTATAGCCCATAGACGGGGAAACAGCGTGCATCTTTTTAAGATTCAGATCATAGGGAAATACCCTCGCTCTTTCGCCTTGTGTCATACGCCTCACCATCCTTTCAAGGTTATTCTAAGACAAAAGAAATGTAAACGCAACCGAAGAATTGGGTTATATTCGGTAAATACTACAGAAATATTGCACTTTTTGAAAAAGTGTGCTATACTACGCCCAAAGGAAGTGATCCCTATGGCGCAACATCCCTACGGCATATCCCTTCACAGGGAAATCGCTAAAACCGCAAGCAGCATGTCTGCCATGCATGCCCACGACACCCATGAATTATACTTTTTGCTCTCAGGAAAGCGGCGCTACTTTGTGGGGCACACCATTTATGACGTGTCACCGGGCAATCTGGTGCTGATCCCACGGACGCGGCTGCACCGCACCACCGCCCCGGGGCAAAGCGGCTACGCACGTTTTGTTTTGAATTTTTCCGAGGAAATGCACCGCGCCACCGTAGATCTCATAGGCGATGAGCAATTCAGAACGCTGATGGAACGCGGCTGCCTGCAATTGCCGCAAAATATAGCGTGGCAAGTCCAGCGAGATCTGGAGCAGTTGGAACATGAACTGACCGTAACCTCCCCTCTGACCCGGTCCGTTGCCACCCACCTGCTGCAGGACATCCTCATTTGTGCCCTGCGCTACGGTAAAGAAAAAGCGCCCATGCACGGCAACACCGCGGACAAGATCCAGCAGACCGCCCGGTACATCAGCGAAAATTACGCCGAGCCGCTGACGCTGGAGCAGACAGCGCAAACGGCATTCATGGAAAAAACCTACTTTTCCAAGCGCTTCAAGGCGCTCACCGGCTTTGGTTTTCAGGAATATCTGACCCAAACACGGATTGCGGCGGCGGAGCAGCTGCTGCAAAACACCGAACTGACCATGGGCGAGATCGCGGAGCGCTGCGGTTTTTCCGGTGGCAATTACTTTGGCGATGTATTTTTAAGAACGAAAGGCATTTCCCCCTCCGCCTATCGGCAACAATACAGAGATTGAATATAAAAAGCCGCCCGGATGGGCGGCTTTTTTATTGTTGTTTACGCCATGTTCCGTGAGTATCCTTTTGGCTGCAGCCGGCACGGCCGCCACCTGCACAGGCGCAGGCACAGGCACAGGCGCAACCGCCGCCATGGCCACCGGATCTGCCGCCATGCTGGGCATTATATCTGTTCCAGGCGCGGATATAGTGGGGATTGGATCTTCCGTAGGTATGGACATGGTAGCCATAGCCGCTGAGGAAACCTCTGCCCCGTCCGTAGGATACATAACTGTCAATAATATATACTTCTGCAATGACCAGCAGCAAAGTGGCCACAATACAAAGGGCAAGGACTGTCATCTTATCTTCCCGCAACTCGTTATATGCGCCGGAATCGTCGAAAGGATAGTAAGGAACGATTTGGTAATTTTCAAATTTCTGATCATCATACTGGATATTCATTTTAGCATACTCGCCGCAGTCCAAACTTCCCTGCAATACGTAATCATCCGCGCCGTCCATACGCCAGCGGAACTCGTACTGCCGGACCTCAATGGCATTGAACCATCCGGGAACAAACTCGTAGAAGAAACCGGATTCATTCTTGCAGAGCATATCCCCCTGATTGACCGTAAAGGAAAACTCGAAAACATCGCCGCCATAGTAGGCATTTGCAAAATCCAGCCGCAAAGACACATAATCTTCATCGGTATATTTGCTGTAAGAGGCAATGTTAGACGAAACCGACTGGGGATAAACAGTAAAATTCTTATTGGGCATACCGATTTCCACCCAAGTAAGCGGCTCGTCTGCATCCAGCGCTTCCCAAACCAGGTGATACTCGATATCCAGCGTGCCGCCCTCCAACGGCTGAACGGTCACATCATACCGGTGGATCACATCCTGCGGCTGGGGCTGATGATTAATGCCCCAGAAGATCAGAGCGATCTGAACAGCAACTATAATAACAAGCAGCACCGTATTGCCCTTGGGGAAGGTGCGGTTGGCGCGGATCTTCTCATCGGTATAGCGGACATCGGGTTCTATATGGTCATGGCTCATGAACGGTCACCGCCTTTCTTTGTCCGGAAGGGACAATTGAGTGCCTGATCCTCCGTCATATTACGAAGAGTTTTGCACAGGGGATGATTCCAGATCTTTTTAAACGGATCGGTCAGGATATTGCCCAGAGATGCGTCCGCGCCCAGCCAACTCTGGCAAGGCACCACGCTGCCGTCCGGCGCGATAGCCATATTACTTAAGGCCGCGCCGCACATGGGCACATTCATGCCCAGTGCTTCCAGTTTTTCTGCGTCGATAAGTCCGGGAGAAGTAAAATCCATCTCCATATCATGGGCATTGCAAAAATCTTTGGCAGACTTAACAATATCGAAAAGTTCATCGGCGCTTAAGTCATACTCGGCATGATTAATACCAGCCATGCCCGTACAGATAAGACCGCTGACCGTGACGAAACGCACGCCCAAAGAATGGATGAATTCCAAAGTCTTATCATAATCCGCATTCTTCCTGCACAAGGGCGTATTGATGCTGATATCCATCCCGGCAGCTACCGCATTGCGAATGCCCTGAACGGTATCGGTATGGTGCGCGCTGCCCACCAGCGCATTATGCACCGCTTCATCGTGAGAATAGAGAGTGACCTGCAGGCTGTCGAGACCCGCCTCTTTTAACTGCCGGACAAGTTCGGGCGTTAAATTGACGCCGTTGGTATTCAGCCGGGTCACCATGCGTCTGGCGTAACCGACCAACTGGGCAATATCTGCACGCTGAGTAGGCTCGCCGCCGGTAAAAGTTACCATGGGCACACGGGCTTTATCCAGCAAATCAATGGCCTGTTTCCACTGCTCGGTGGTCAGTTCCTCCGTCTTGCTCATCTGCTGACCGGCGGCATAGCAGAAAATGCACTTCTGATTACACTTCCACGCACCGCGGTCATCCGTCATGGCGCTGACCATGAGATCCATGCGGTGGGGCGCGGTCATATTCTCAGCGTAGGCGCGAATGGAAAGTTTTTCGATCTCAACATCCACCCCCTGCCCTCTTGCCACGGCAAAAAGAACATCCAAAAGATCATCAAGGTCTTCCTCAATATCCTTTTGGGGAACAGTGGGATAAACACGGCGGACAGCGCGGACTGTACGCTCCACAATTTTCTGCTCATCTTCCTGCGTGATGGGTTTGCCGTCAAACTGATTGACTTCCTTCATAAAATTCGACAGCAGCAGCGCCCAGGAATAACCCAAGGGTAAAAGATAATAGCCGTTGAGGATCACGATGTAGGAATCGGAACGAAACAAACGGAACTTCGGCGGGATCAGGTGGATCCGCACCACGCCCGGACCCTCGGGGTCAAAGGTGCAATGGCTTACACCGTTTTTGTACGCCCGGTACTGAGCGATTTTGTTTTTAATGCCCATGGTATTCGCCTCTCTTTCTAAAAAATAGTAACACAATACGCGCGCAAACACAAGTGACGAAAAAGAAAAAGCCGCCCGTGTGGGCGGCTTTTGGTCAATTATTGCGGTCTTTGTAGGCAAGGAGCACTTCGTACAATGTGCCGGTGGCGCAATTTTCCGTGCGAGTCTTCTCGCAAGTGGCGATGAACTCCTCGTAAGTACAGGTGGCTACATTACACTTCTTATCCTCGTTTTCCGTAATGGCTTTCAGTTGGCAGGTATACGCGCCCCAGGAAGAAGTCCACCAGCCGGTGACGGCAGTCTTATAGTTCCAAATCGTCCAGGAATAATTGCGTTCATCAAAAAGATCCAGCGTCTTCTCCCACGCCTGCTGATCCTCAAAACAGGTAAACTCGCCAAGCAGCACCGGCACATCATAATCTCTGCCGATATTGTGCAGATCCTGATAAACCCAAAAAAGTTCATAAGGGATCTTGTCCGGTGTCCAATTGTACCAATGGTACTCGTACATCACATTTTCCCAGCCATAGTCAGCAGGATCGGGCAAAGCGGCAAAGGTCCAGCAGCCTTCCATGGTAATTACATGGCGGTCGCCATTAGCGCGAATGGTATCATAGATGCGGTCGAATACCTCCCAGCACTCTTTGGTCGTAAAGCCGTGGGTCTCGTAAGTAGGCTCATTAAGAATATCGTAGGAAGCCACCCATTTGCCCAGTTCGGACTCGGTTTCGCTATAGTGCCTGGAAACGAAATCCCACAGAGCAACAACTGCATCGACATACTCCGGTTGATGCCAAAACTCCGCTTTCAAAGACGCTGCGCCGGAATGCTCATAACCGTTCTGACTGCCGGGCGCACCGTGCAGATCCAAAATTACATAGAGTTCATATTTGGCCGCCATGGACATAAACCAGTCCAGATACTCAAAGGCATCGCTCTCTGCTTTCAAGGTTAGGTCTGCATTGAGGATATTTTCCCAGTAAAAAGGCAGGCGGATCACATTCAGGCCCAGTTCTTCCTTGATAATGCGGAAGTCTTCTTCCGTGAAGAAACAATACCAGTAGTACTCCAGCAGTTCCTCAATGTCATAACCGGCAAGATTGGGATTGCTCTTCAACGCGGTGCGGAATTCCTCTTCCGTAAACTCCGGGTACTGAATATTATCGCCACCGTCTTTGACATAGGAGCCATCCGCATTTTTTAGCGGCTCCACCGCAAAAGGGCTCATCCAACTTTCCTGCAGCAAAATCTGACCGGCGTTGACGCCCACCAGTTGAATGGCGTTTCCCCGGGCATCATACAACGTACGTCCGGATGCCTGCACCAGGCCGGTATTGTTTTCGATAATGGCAGCCTGCGGCGGAATCTTATAAAACGCGGAATAGCAGAAAAGCCCGCCAGCCACTGCGCCCAGCACCAGTATCAGCGCCAGCAGCGCGACACCGACCCGTTTTGAAACTTTCTTAATCATGACGATCCTCCCAAGTATGCAATTTGGGTTTTTGTCATTTTATCACAAGCAAACGCGCAATGCAAGAAAGGAAGACAAAAGCCACCCGGATGGGTGGCTTTTCGCCATTCATGATTGATACATGTTCACAGTCCTGCGGACTGCGCTCATGCATCAATGGATTCTCCCCTGGACTAAAAAACATGCCCCCGGCATGTTTTTTGCCGCGCTGCGCGCGGCCGTCCTCTTCGAATCCCGAATCCGGAGCAAAATAAAAACACCACCCAAATGGGTGGTGTTTTTATTTTGGCAGAGGATGAGGGATTCGAACCCCCGCAAACGGAGTCAGAGTCCGGTGTGCTACCGTTACACAAATCCTCTATGCTTTGCGCAGATATTATTATACGCAACGAAAGAAAAATGTCAAGCAATTTTTTCCTTTTTCTCAACTTTTCTTTCGCTGCTTATCAGTTTGCTCAAAACAATGCAAATTATTCCCAGGGAAAAGGCTTACCTTTGAGCATTTCATTCTTAATATATCGGAAAGTCTCTTCTTCGCCACGCTCTTTCAACATGGTCAGCAGAAACTCCATCTCCCTGCGGTTGTCCGGATGCATTTCACTGCGTTCACTGCTCTTAATAAAATAATTCAGCGGCGAAGCCGGCGTATATGCATCACCCTGATACACGATGCAAGCAGCACGGCGGTCCATGACCTGCTCGGCAAGATACTTCCTGGGCATGCGCACCGGCTCATAGCACCGGGTTTCCATGTTCATATCCGTCCAGTACTCAAAATGATGACGGTTACGGCCCTTATGGTGGATCCACGCTAAACTATAGCCTTTTGCATCACGGGCGGCAGAATTAGGACTGCGATTGCCCTGATAGTATTTTGCGCCCTCCCAAAACTCCGTAAACGAATACTTGGAAAGATCATGTACAAGGCCCTGCCAATATAGACCGACCTTAAAACAACCTTTCATAACCTCGATACGGTGGCGCGTGATCAGTTTGAAATGCTGCCACGGTTTCATTTTAATTCCTCACAATTCAAAGCAGTTCGATCATTATACACCCGTTGTCGAAATTTTGCAAGCAAAAAAGGGTCTGCACAGCAGACCCTTTTTACATTAAATGGTAATACCAGCTTTTTCCAAAATGGTGGGAACATTCTTTTCCGCGCCGATGGCCATGATATGCACACCGTCACAGAGTTTTTCGTCCTTGATCTTTGCGATCATTTCCGCAGCCATCTCGATGCCCAATTGCATAGGCAGGCCCTTAACGCCTTTCTCCTTGCCCTCGGCGGCAGCAGCAGCCAGGCGGTCGATCATGTGCTGGGGCACATCAATACCGGGAACATTTTCATTCATGTACTTGGCCATGCCTGCAGCCTTCAGCGGAATAATGCCCGCCATGATATGGGTCTTGATACCGGCAGCGTCCACCTGATCCAGGAAACGCTTGAAAGTATCCAGATCGAAAATGCCCTGGGTCTGAATGTACATGGCACCGGCTTCCACTTTCTGACGCAGTTTGTTGATCTGCAGGAACACGGGCTCGTAAACAGGAGTCACGGATGCGCCCTTATAGAACACGGGTGCACCGCCGGCAATCTCATTACCGCCGCAGTCACAGCCGGTGGCCTCCATCTTGGAAAGCATGTTCAAAATGCCCACGCTGTCCAGATCGTAAACGGGTTTGGCATCCTTACAGTCACCCACCACAGGGTGGTCGCCGGTGAGCGCCAACATGGTATCGATACCAAATGCGGCGGCTGCCAGGGCATCGCCCATCAGCGCCATACGGTTGCGGTCACGGCCGGTCATCTGCAAAATCGGCTCAACGCCCGCCTGCTTGAGTTTGATGCAAAGACCCAGACCGGTAGCCTTCAGGCTGGCCGACTGCATATCGGTAACATTGACGCCATGGACCTTGCCGCGCAGAAGTTCTGCGGCTTCCATCTGCTCCGTAAAATCATAACCCTTGGGAGGTGCCATTTCAGCAGTAACGCCAAACTGACCGTTCTCCAAAGCATTTTTCAGCAAACTCATTTCTTGTCCCCCCTCAAACTGATGGTTCTGGGATACGCAACCTTGGCATAGCCCTTATCTTCCCGCGGCTGTGTCAGTTTTTCCAACTGATTGGTAGCCAGCAGACGCTCATAGATCTTGATCCATGCACAGTCATTTTCGGGGTTGACTTCACATTTGCCGTTCTTCTGACCACCGCAGGGACCGTTGACCAGACTCTTGGCACACTGGGTAATGGGGCAGATGGCGCCGGTCTTGCCCAGCACGCACTCGCCGCAGAAGCGGCAGGCCTCTTCCCACACGCCGAAGCGCACGGCTTCGCCCAGGTACATGGTATTATTGGAAGGATACACAGGGGCATTGCCGGCATTTTTCGCAACGCACTGCACACCGTCGCCACAGGACATACAAATGACGCAATCGGGGTTGGCGGCATTCAGGGGCTTCATCTTGGCCTTAACGCCCAGGTTCATGCAGCAATAATCCGCAACAGCGGTGCCAACCACTTTCTTGCCGGCATTTTCCAACACCTTGCTGAGTTCCGCAATTTGGGGCTCGCCGCCGGTCTGGCAGGCAGTGGCGCAACTACCGCAGCCGATGATGGCAACGGTCTTGGCATCGCCCACCATCTCCATAATCTCTTCAATAGGTTTTTTCTGGGTAATAATCATGCTATGCTTCTCCTTCTATGTTCACAAGAATTGAGTTACAACATTTACCACGTCTATTATAGCGCGAATGACAAAAAAATCAACAGTATTCTCCATCTCAGCAAATATAAAATTGCAAAAGAAAAATTGAAAATTTACAAAGATTTCATTGAATTCCTACAAAAATATGATATTATTATACTGGAAAACTATTATGGAGGTATCACCTGTGAGATCTATTATCAATATCAACCGTAAATGGGCATTCACCAAGCATTCCACCGACATTCCTGCTTGCATCGACACCAAGTGGGACTTCGTCAACCTGCCCCACACCTGGAACGCCATTGACGGTCAAGACGGCGAAAACGACTACTTCCGCGGCACCGCTATCTATGCCAAAGAACTGAGCAAGGAAGATCTGCCCAACGCAGACCGCTACTACATTGAGATCAAAGGCGCAAACTCCTCCGCTGATCTGTATGTAAACGGCAAGAAGTACGCCCACCACGACGGCGGCTACTCCACCTGGCGCTGCGACATTACCGAGGAAATCGGCGCAAAAACCATGCTGGTGCTGGCTGTGGACAACGCCCCCAACAACACCGTTTACCCCCAAATGGCAGACTTTACATTCTACGGCGGTCTTTACCGCGATGTGAATATCATCTGCGTCAGCCAGTCTCACTTCGATCTGGACTACTACGGCGGCCCCGGCATCAAAGTCACCCCCACTGTTGACGGTGCCAACGCCAATGTGGAAGTGGAAGTGTTCGTCACAAACAGCAAGATGGGTCAGTACCTGCAGTACACCGTGCTGGACGCCGACGGCAACACCGTTGCCAATGTGGCCACCGACGATACCAAGGTCAATATCGCCATCGAGAATGTGCACCTGTGGAACGGCCGCAAAGATCCTTACCTGTACACCGTAGAAGTATGCCTGGTGGAGGACAAGGAGATTTTGGACAACATCAGCACCCGTTTCGGCTGCCGCACCTTTGCGGTGGACCCCGAAAAGGGCTTCATCCTCAACGGTGAAGAGTACCCCCTGCGCGGCGTAAGCCGTCACCAGGACCGCTGGGGCATCGGTAACGCGCTGCTTCCCGAACATCACGAAGAGGATATCGCCTACATTCTGGAAGTGGGCTGCACCACCATCCGTCTTGCACACTACCAGCACGATCAGTACTTCTACGATCTGTGTGACGAGACGGGTCTGGTGATCTGGGCAGAGATCCCCTACATCTCTCAGCATATGCCCACCGGCCGCGAGAACACCATCTCCCAGATGAAAGAACTCATCACCCAGAACTATAACCACCCCTGTATCGTGGTTTGGGGTCTTTCCAACGAGATCACCATGAAGGGCGCTTCTGACCCCGATCTGCTGGAAAATCACCACATCCTGAACGATCTGTGCCACGAGATGGATAAGACCCGTCTGACTACCATGGCTGTTGTTTCCATGTGCAGCATGGACGAAGAATATGTCCGCATTCCTGACACCGTTTCTTACAACCACTACTTCGGTTGGTACGGCGGCGACACCAGCATGAACGGTCCCTGGTTCGACAAGTTCCACGCCAAGTACCCCAACACCCCCATCGGTATCTCCGAGTATGGCTGCGAAGCGCTGAACTGGCACACCTCCAACCCCATGCAGGGTGACTACACCGAGGAATATCAGGCTTACTACCACGAAGAACTGATCAAAGCCATCCATGCGCGTCCCTACCTGTGGGCAACCCATGTGTGGAATATGTACGACTTCGGCGCTGACGCACGCGCAGAAGGCGGCGAAAACGGCCAGAACCACAAGGGTCTGATGACCTTCGACCGCAAGTACAAGAAGGACTCCTTCTTCGCTTACAAAGCATGGCTGAACCCCGAACCCATGGTGCATCTGTGCGGCAAGCGCTACATCGACCGCGTGGAAGATGTGACCCGCGTCACCGTTTACTCCAACTGCGAAAGCGTGGAACTGTTTGCCAACGGCGTTTCCCTGGGCGTACAGAAGCATAACGGTCTGCCCTTCTTCTACTTTGATGTGCCCAACACCGGCGTCACCCGGCTGGTTGCCAAGGCAGGCGAACTGACTGACGAGAGCATTATCAACAAGGTCGACACCTTCAACGAATCTTACCGTCTGAAAGAAAAGGGCGCGATCCTCAACTGGTTCGATATCGAGGCTCCCGAGGGTTATCTCTCCCTGAACAACAAGATGGGCGAAGTTCTGGACACCGTCCGCGGCAAACTGATCTTCATGGGTCTGATGGCCAAGTTGATGGGCGGCAAGAATGGCAAGATGGAAGCCATGGGCTTCGAGATCAACGCCGACATGATGGCCATGATGAACGGCTTCACCGTTCTGCGTCTGCTGACGCTGATGGGCGGCATGGCAAATGTGGAGATGACCAAGGAACAGTTGCTGGATCTGAACGCACAACTGAACAAGATCAAGGCTCCCAAGAAGTAAAATCACATAAAAAAGACCGGTCTGAACGACCGGTCTTTGATTTTTATCGGGGTTTATAGGCCTTGGTGAGAATGAGTTTGATGCACTCAAAGAACAGACCGTGGTCAAAATACCGCTGGAGTCTGGGCTCCTTGGGGGCCATAAAGTTGCGCATACGCTCGTACTCTTCCAAAGCGCCTTCATCATTATCTTCAGCGCGCAGGCGGAAAATCCGAGCCATGAACTTGGTAAACTCGCTATGCTCATCCAGCAGTTGCCAGGATACGGTAGAGGCGCGGACGGGCTGAATCATATTCTTCTCGATCACCGGGCGGAAATCATCCACCACCTGCGCGACTTTGCCCAATTTCTCCACCATCTCCTCACTCACGGTAGAGCCAAGGCATACACCAAATACGGGATAGCAGATCATATAGTTAAAGTCAAAAAGATTGCTGATGGTCCACATATAATCGCGCACCTGCTGCCAGTCTTCACCGAAAGCATGAGAGAAATAATCCTCCTCCAACTGCTCCAAGGTCAGGCTGTTATCAAACAGCGTATTGCCGTAGACATACATAGGGAAACCCGTGGGGAAATAATTGCGCTGGGTCTGGTCCTCGATCAGACCCTGGACGCCGGCTTTCTTCAGGTTGCGGATATCCTCATGGACACGCTTGGCAATGGACATATAGCCGGGATCCACGCAATGTACCCAATGGAAGTGATAGTCATAACTCATGACATCGCCGGGGTAAGACTCCTTCCACTTTTCCAGACAAGCGAGATTTTCGCCCATGCCGCGGGGCAGGATATGGTCATTTCTGTGATAGCCGGTGTAGGAGGCCATATCCGGTTCAACATCGTAAGACTCGTTATACACACGGGTGATGGGCGCAAAGAGCATGGAAAGGCGCTTGGGGTTGCGGATCTTCTCCTCCCGAGGCGCCCAAAGCAGGTCGGAGTAAACAATAAACACCAGGTGGTTCTCAAGACCCCGGCGCTCCAATTCAGCATCAATGTCATTGAGAAGCATCACATACCAGTCGGCGGTGTCTTTTTTAACGCACTCAGAGCACTCGCAATGATTATTCTTGCTGTCCGCCAGCCAGATATGCAGGTAGTCCACATTGCTCTGGCACTGGGCATAATCCGCCACACAATTAGCAAAGATCTGCCGCGCCTCGGCATTGGACATGCAGAAATTGGTGTCCATGGGTCTGCCGTTAAAGAAGGCACGTTTTCCGTTGATCATGGCGACAAAACGGCCGTTGCCCACATTGGTCAGGTCCTCGCCATTGCCCTGCTGTGCCCAGGTGCCGCCGGCATCAAAGCCGAAGGCTTCCATGGTCCAGCCATGGCCGCGATCATGGAACTGCAGGCCGCGCTTGGACATCTCCACTTCGCACATGCGCTTCCACTGCAGGACATTTTCCGGCGTGACAGTCTCTTTTTTATAGGTATCGTTAAACAGATGATCGTACCAGCCCTGGTAATAGCCGTAAGGAATATCGAACTCCAGCATATAGACATTCAGGCCGATCTTGGGAGAGAAATCGATGGTCTCCAGCATATTATACTGGGCCTCAGAGCCTTCGTTACACTGACCGCGGAAGCGGCAGTCGGCCATCTTATGATACTTGGTGGGCGCGATCTGACGGATGGGGATATACTCACCATCAACACCGGGGAACAACCAGCGACAGCCATTTTCACGAAGGAAACGGTACACCGCCTGCAAAACGCTGCGCAAGTTGCTGCCGGCGATAATGCCGCCGCACTCGTCGGTATCGATGTGCAGAATGTCATCCAGCGCAGGGTCTTTCGCCTCAGTGGTGGAAAGACCGAAATCCGCCATCAGACCCAAGCGGAAACCGTCGCTGGCATTGTGATCATAGACGATGGGAATCTCGCCGCACCGGGGCATCATCATGCGCAGATACTTTTTCAGTTCCTCCGCGGCAAAATCCACGGTGGGGTTCAGAGTGCTTTTGTGAATGCAATACATGATATTACCTCCTTAGTTGATAAAGAAAGACATGGGCTGGTCGGTAAACAAGCCGGAGATCCGGTAAGCATGCCAGATCATGGCGAAATCGAAGCAGGTAGCGATGTAGGGTTCCCGGTCGGAGAAGTCGTTCATATACCGCTTCATGGTCTGCATAGCGCCCTTGTTGTCGCCTACAGAGCGCTGGAGGGCCACTTCGGCAATATAGTTCAGGAAGTCCACATGGTGCTCCAGCAGCCGCCAGGCATAAGAAGAGGCTCTTCTGTGCTGATTCTTGTTCTCCCGGATGACGGGCAGGAAGTCCGCGGTGAGCTT
>JAZNTI010000052.1:0-26668 GCA_045591725.1 Faecousia sp. | reverse complement strand
CGTCTGCTGTCCATGGACTCTTCCCCGGGCTAAACAAGTGTCCCCCGGACACTTGTTTGCGACGGCGCTGCCGTCGCCGCCCTCTTCGAGTCCTGCGTAACTAAAAAAGACAGCCACCCAAAAGGGTGACTGTCTTTTTTGGTTGCGGAGGCAGGACTCGAACCTACGACCTCCGGGTTATGAGCCCGACGAGCTTCCAACTGCTCTACTCCGCGATATGGTGCACCGAGATGCTTGATTAGTTTAACACACCGCCCCGTGTTTGTCAAGTATCAATCTTTCGTCATATCGCGACAAAAAAAGCACCACCCAAAATGGGTGGTGCTTTCAAAATCAGAATGCGCACTTCTCGGCAATATACGCCTTCAGTTCAGAAATGGGGATACGCACCTGCTCCATGGTATCGCGGTCACGGACGGTGACACAATTATCAGCAGGCGTATTATCGTCGCCCACGGTCTCAAAGTCCACGGTGATGCACAGAGGAGTGCCGATCTCATCTTCGCGGCGATAGCGCTTGCCGATAGAGCCGGCATCGTCGAAGTCCACCATGAAGTCCTTCTTCAGTTCCTTGTAGATCTCCTCAGCCTTGGGAGAGAGTTTCTTGGAAAGAGGCAGCACAGCAGCCTTGAAAGGCGCGAGGTAAGGATGCAAATGCAGCACGGTGCGAACATCGTCCTTGCCGTTCTTGTCCTGACCCACCACTTCCTCGTCATAAGCCTCGCACAGGAAGGCCAGCGCCACACGGTCGCAGCCCAGGGAAGGCTCGATAACATAGGGAATATAATGCTCATTGCGCTCCTGATCGTAGTATTCCAGGCTCTTGCCGGAAGCCTCCTGATGGCGGCCCAGGTCATAGTCGGTACGGTCAGCGATGCCCCACAGTTCACCCCAGCCGCTGCCGAAGGGGAACTGATACTCGATATCGGTGGTTGCGCGGGAATAGAAAGCCAGTTCCGCAGGATCATGGTCGCGCAGACGCAGGGAATCTTCCTTGATGCCCAGGCTGGTGAGCCAATTCTTGCAGAAATCCTTCCAGTAAGCAAACCACTCCAGATCCGTGCCGGGCTGGCAGAAGAATTCGCATTCCATCTGCTCAAACTCGCGGGTGCGGAAAGTGAAGTTGCCGGGGGTGATCTCGTTGCGGAACGCCTTGCCCACCTGGCACACACCGAAAGGCAGGTGGTTACGGGTGGTGCGCTGGATGTTGGCGAAGTTCACAAAAATACCCTGAGCGGTCTCGGGACGCAGGTAAGCGGTGGAGGAAGAATCCTCGGTAACGCCGATCTGCGTCTTAAACATCAGGTTAAAATTACGGATAGAGGTAAAGTGATGCTTGCCGCAGTTGGGGCAAACCACATCCTCGTGATCGGCGATGAAGTCATTCATCTGATCAGTGTTCATGGCGTCCACATTGACAGCCTTGCCGCTTTCAGAGGCCGCGATCAACTGATCGGCGCGCTGACGGGAGCCGCAGCCCTTGCAGTCCACCAGGGGGTCGGAGAAAGAGCCCACATGGCCGGTGGTGATCCAGGTCTGGGGATTCATGATAATGGCGGCATCCAGGCCCACATTATACTCCGGTTCCTGCACAAACTTCTTCAGCCACGCCTTTTTCACATTGTTCTTGAACTCCATACCCAGAGGACCATAGTCCCAGGAGTTGGCCAGGCCGCCGTAGATCTCGGAGCCGGCATAGACATAACCGCGGTTTTTGCACAGATTTACGATCATATCCAGAGTCTTTTCGCTGTTTTTCATGTATCTTTCCTCCAAAACGGATTGATTTTTAAATCATTATAGCGGATTGCTGCCGCTAAATCAAGTATCCGCCACCAAATCGGGGCCCAGATCTGCCGCCATCATGGCGTGGACTTTCTCGCCCAACTGAACAGCGGTCAGCCCCTGATATTCCTCCGGCGAAATAACATCCACCAAATGCAGATAAATGTCCGTACCTTTCAATTTCAGAATGTTTCGGAAGGGCTGTTTGGTGTTCTGAACGGTGCAGACCACCACGGGCACTTTTGCCTTCTGCGCGATTTTGAAAACGCCGTGACGGAAGCCGTGAAGCAAACCGTCTTTGCTGGTGTATCCCTCCGGGAAAACCGCAACGGACTTGCCGTCTGTGCTGATCAGATCCACGCAGCGCAAAATCGTCTTCAGCGCTTCCCGATCATTTTCCCGGTTAATGGGCTGGCACATGGTCTTGTGCATGAGTTTGCCCACGATGAACATGGTCATATTTTCCCGCTTGGTCACGAAAGACAGTTTATTCTTCCGGAAGCAATGCAGCAGCACCACCGGGTCGAGATCAAAAAGGTGATTGCATACCAGCAGGAACGGGCCTTCCTTTGGGGTCTTTTCCAAACCGGTGGTATGAACGCGCATCAGCAAAATGGAAATGACCGCATTGACGGTGGCATCCAAAAGAGCGCGGTAAAAGCGGCTCTCTTTTTTCTGCGGCTTGTTAATATCCACGAAGGCGCAGGCAATGCACAAGAAGACGAAATACGCCACCGCCAGTGCCAAAAACCAGCCAGCAAATCCCAGCGGCAGCCACAGCAGCCACCAAAAGTCAGAAAACCCGCCGCCAAGCCAGCAACACAGGAAAGACGCCACCGCAGACACCGCAGCCATCACGCCCACCATCATACCGGACACCTCCTTTAAACACAATTTCCTATATTATACTCCCTTTCTTCCCGGGAAACAAGAATAAATTGTAAACAAAGAGTTTTTGATTATAGGGGTAGAAATTGTATGTTCATACTGTTATAATAATAAATAAGTTATTTACCGCCGGAAAGGTTTGAAACGCCCATGAAAAAGCGCATTTGGGAATTGGACGCTCTGCGGGGTCTTTGCATGTTTGGCGTAGTGGCCGTCCACCTGATTTTTGATTTGGAACATCTTTACGGATTGCTGCAATGGGAGCATCCTGCCGTCTACGATTTCATTCAGGAGTGGGGCGGCGTGCTGTTTTTGCTGATATCCGGCATCTGCGTCACCCTGGGCGAGCACCATATCAAGCGCGGTCTTTTTGTGCTGGGGTTCGGCATGGCGCTCACCGCCGTGACCTGGGGCATGGAATTTTTCGGTTTCGCCCGGGGCGTGGTGATCTGGTTCGGCGTACTGCACTGTCTGGGCATTTGCATGCTGCTGTGGGCTCCGCTGCGCAAAGTCAATCACTGGGCACTTTTGCTCATGGCCGCCGTACTCATCGCCGGCGGATTCTGGATGGACGCACAGCCGCCGCTGGGAAGCATTTGGCTCATTCCTTTCGGCTGGGTGAGCGAAGGCTTTTTCTCCGCGGACTATTTCCCCTTGCTGCCCAACCTCGGTTTTTTCCTGCTGGGCGCGGTGCTGGGCAAGACCCTTTACAAGGAGAAAACTTCCCTGCTGCCCAATGTCAACGAAGATTTCTTTATTCTGCGGTTTCTGCGTTTTTGCGGACGCAACAGCCTGTGGATCTACCTTTTCCACCAACCCATT
The DNA here is from genome assembly GCA_045591725.1 of Faecousia sp. GTDB lineage: Bacteria > Bacillota > Clostridia > Oscillospirales > Oscillospiraceae > Faecousia. The sequence continues at coordinate 23,173 of JAZNTI010000052.1, read as the reverse complement.
CTCGCCGGCATCTGCGCTCTGCTGACCTTGACAAGGTCTTAAGCGTCCACGGAGGTTTTTATGAAAAACAAAAACACTTTATTATGGCTGCTGCTCTGCGTGCCGATCCCCGGCGCAGCAGGCGCGGCGCTGCGCTACTGGCTCTTCGCCACGGGCATTGACGAAAAAGGTCTCATTATTGCCGATCACCCGGCGCAACTGCTGATTTGGGTGCTGACGCTGGTGGTCGCCATTGCGCTGGTCATCGCCACGTGGAATCTCAAAGGCACTGCCGACTACAGAAGCAATTTCCCCCGCAGCATTCTGGGCGCTGCAGGATTTTTGCTTGCCGCCGCCGCGGCGGCGGTCACGCTGATGCCCCGGCTGCAAAGCGCCATGGAGCCACTGAACATCGCCGGCCTCGCCCTGGGCGGCGCAAGCGTTCTAAGCCTGCTGGTGCTGGCGGTTTTCCGCTATCTGGGCAAGCGGCCCAATCCCATTTTTCTCATGATCACCTGCGCATGGCTGATGGTAGATCTGGTGCTCATGTACCGCCAGTGGAGCGCCACGCCGCAAGTGCAGAACTACTGCTTCAGTTTGCTTGCCAATGTCTGCGTGATGCTCTCTGTGTACTACAGTGCCACATTTGCCGCGGATATGGGCAACCGGCAAATGCACAGTCTTTTCCACCTGCTGGCGGTATTTTTCTGCATCGTCAGCCTGCCCCAATGCGAAAGCCCGCTCTATTTCGCCCTGATGTGCGCATTCATGATGCTGGATATATGCGCATTGAACCCCAAACCGAAGGAAGTGTAAGAAACCATGGTGCTGCCGAAATATGTTGCGCAATGCATTGATACATTGGAATATTCCGGCGCACCCTGCTATGCCGTGGGTGGTTGCGTCCGGGATTCCGTCCTGGGTCTTGAGCCCCAAGATTACGATCTTTGCACTGCCGCCCTGCCGGATCAGATCCGGGAGGCATTCCGAGATCACACGCTGGTGCTGGCAGGTCTGAAACACGGCACGGTGGGCGTGGTCACCGAAGGCGGCGTGGTGGAGATCACCACATTCCGCACCGAGGGCGACTATTCTGACAGCCGCCACCCGGGCTGGGTAGAATTTGTAGACAGTATTGAGGAAGACCTGGCCCGACGGGATTTTACAGTCAACGCCATGGCTTGGTCTCCCACCCGCGGCTTTGCAGACCCCTTTGGCGGACGGGAAGATCTGAAAAACCGCATCCTGCGCGCTGTGGGCGATCCCGAGACCCGATTCCGGGAAGATGCCCTGCGTATTCTCCGGGGCGTGCGCTTTGCCGTGCGCTTCGGCTTGACCCCGGAGGAAAACACCTTGGCCGCCATGGAGAATCTGGCGCACACCATGGAAAATTTGGCGAAAGAACGGATTTTTGAAGAATTATGTAAACTTCTTCCCCGAATGTCCGGTGAAGATCTGCGGAAATATCAAAAGATCCTCTGCCATGTGCTGCCCGAGTTAACTCCCGCCGTCGGCTTTCAGCAGCACAGCCGCCACCACGCCCACGATGTTTTCACCCACACCGCCCATGTTCTGGGCGCTTCACCGGAGGATTTGGCGGTGCGCTGGGCAGCGCTGCTCCATGACATCGGCAAACCCTCCACCTTCACCTTAGACGATAACGGCAACGGCCACTTTTACGGCCACGCCGGCATCAGCGCGGAAATGGCAGACGAAATCCTGCTGCGGCTGAAAGCCCCCACCGCCCTGCGCCAGCGCGTTGTGCTTTTGATCAAGACCCATATGCAGCCGCTGACCGCCGACAGAAAACTCCTGCGCCGCCGGCTGAGCCAGTACGGCGAGGAGGCTGTCCGGCAAATGCTGGCGCTGCAAACTGCCGACCGGGGCGGCAAAGGCGTAGCAGACGGCGAAGACTTCCCCAGCGCCGAGATCCGCGCCTTGCTTGACGAATTGGCAGCGGAAAACGCCTGCCTGAAAGTCACCGATCTTGCCGTCAGCGGCCATGACCTCATGGCGCTGGGCATTCAAGGCAGCGCCATCGGCAAGACCCTCAATGCCCTGCTGGAGCAGGTCATCGACGAAAAAATCCCCAACGAAAAGGACGCACTCCTCGCCGCCATCTCGGCACTCCCTTTGGGAGAGGCAAGGAAACACTGAAACACACCCAAGGAGGTCATTTTTATGAATATCGCGATCGTTACCGGCGCAAGTTCCGGCATGGGCCGCCAGTTCGTCACCCAACTGACCGGCTATGTATCCGTTGATGAGATCTGGGTCATCGCCCGGCGGCGCAGCGCTCTGGAAAGCCTGAAAGAAGAATGCACCGTGCCCGTGCGCCCCATTGCGCTGGACCTGTGCGAAAGCGAAAGTTTTACCACCTTCGCCGCCCTGCTGGAGGAAGAAAAACCCAACATCCGTCTACTGGTCAACGCCGCCGGATTCGGCAAATTCGGCAAATTTGATAAGATCAGCGCCGAGGACGACTGCAAGATGATCGACCTCAACTGCAAGGCGCTGGTAATGATGACCCGGCTGTGCGTGCCCTATATGGCGCCCGGCAGCCACATTCTGCAACTGGACAGTCTTTCTGCGTTCCAGCCTGTGCCTTACATCACCACATACGGCGCCACCAAAGCCTTTGTTTTAAGTTACTCCCGCGCCATGAACCGGGAACTGAAATCCAAGGGCATTCGCTGCATGGCCATGAACCCCGGCTGGGTGAAAACGGAATTTTTCAACCATGCCACCCAGACCAACGGTTCGGAAGTGCAGTACTACAACTATCTTTGGGAAGCCGAAGACGTGGTCGCAACCGGTCTTAAGGACCTCTATAAGACCAAAAAGGACTACTCCGTCCACGGTTTCCCCATCCAGATGCAGGTGCGGCTGGTAAAACTGCTGCCCCACAGCATGGTCATGGACACCTGGCTCAGCCAGCAGAAAAAGCCGAAAAACAACCAAAATCTCACCGTCGAGGGCAGAAAATGAGAAAATTACTTTCCCTTACGCTCCTGCTGGCGCTGCTGCTTTGCGGCTGCGCCCCCACCCAGGAAGCACCCCCGCAACCGGAAGACACCCTGCAGGTGCATTTCATCGACGTGGGGCAGGCGGACTGCATTCTGCTTGAATGCGGCAGCGAATATATGCTCGTCGACGGCGGCAACACCGCGGACAGTTCCCTGGTCGTCTCCTATCTGCAAAAGCAAGGTGTCCAGGAACTGAAAGCCGTTGTGGGTACTCACCCCCACGAAGACCATGTAGGCGGCTTAGCCGGCGTGCTGGCGGTTTTCCCCACCGCCGCAGTCTACTCCCCCACCCGGACCTACAGCAGCAAATGCTTTGACGATTTTGCCCACTACGCCGACCAGCAAGGTTTGGAACTCACCATTCCCACCCCCGGCGACAAATGGACATTGGGCACCGCCACCATCACCGTACTCGGTCCGCTGACTTCCTACGCCGATGTCAACGACACCTCCATTGTGCTGATGGTGCAGTTCGGGCAGACCCGATTCCTGCTCACCGGCGACATGGAGCGCGAAGCGGAGACCGACCTGCTGGAATCCGGCGCTGACCTGAAAGCCGATGTGCTGAAAGTGGGGCACCACGGCTCCTACTCCTCCACCGGTTACCTCTTCCTGCGCACCGTAGCGCCCAAGTACGCGGTCATCAGTTGCGGACGGGGCAACTCCTACGGTCACCCCCATGAGGAGCCTCTCTCCCGTCTGCGCGACGCAGAAGTCACCGTCTACCGCACCGACGAACTGGCAACCGTGATCGCCACCTCTGACGGCACGGACATCACCTTTACATGGGAGCGCACCGGCGCGACTCCCGGCAACCCCACCCCGGAAAGCGCGGAATTTTACATTGGAAACTACAATTCCAAGGTATTCCACAAACCCACCTGCCAATCTCTGCCTGCAGAGTGGAACCGGGTGATCTTCGACACCTACGAAGATGCCATTGCCGCCGACTACCGCCCCTGCTCCCGCTGTATAAATTAAAAACGAAAAACCTCCCTCGTAAGAGGGAGGTTTATTTATTACTCTAACCAAATGGGATTGGAAAGCGCCACCGGGTAACCGTCGCTTTCGTTCCAAACTTCCGCGCGGTAATACATCCGCTGCTGCACCGGCAGAATCACGCTGGGCCGCACCTGCATGAATTCCCGGTAATAAGCCAGACCCTGCTCTGTGTAGATGCGCAGGCTGTAAACCGTATCCGGGAGGATGTGCGCCGGGTGGAAATCCGCCACGCGGACATAGAGTTTCTTGCCCGGCTCATAAGCCGTAACCGCGCCCATTGGCGCATCGTCGATGCTCATCTGAATAGCCACGCCGCCGGCGGTACAATTACCGCTGCGCACCTGATTAAAAATATCCGTGCTGTAATGCCTCGTACTAAAGACCGCAGTCAAACCCCGGTTGGATACCGCCGCATGAGAATCGCTGGATCCATAAGTACGCATCCTCTTGCCCAAATTCAAGAGTTTAACCCACAGCGCCCGGTTTTGCATGGTGGAATACGCCTGATTGTCCACATGCACCGTTTCCAGCCACATATCATCCGCAAAGCAGTAATCCAGCGGATCATCGGAATCCATCATCTGCCGGGGGTGGGCATGGGCCATAAGGCCGCCAACTTCACACACCGCCCGAAAAACCTGCTTCACCTGCTCCCATGTCAGATCGGCGCGGGCAAAGGAATCATCCCACGCGCCGCTAAACTCGTAAAACGGGAACTGCTCCAGCACCCTGCGCAGACCGGTCTTATCCGGAAAAATCATGGTATAATCAAAGGCCCGTGCCTTTTCCGGGCGATTTGTTCCCAAAAGATGCGTGCTGGGCTCTGTGCCGCAGATCATACGCGTTTCGTCCCAGCAAGGCAGGAAGAAATGGCGCATCTGCAGATGATCCACAATGGCGGCAAAATCCACCCCCATGCGGTCCATGCCGGCGGCATACTCCTCAATAGGCGTCTTGCCGTCGCTGGTGCCGCCGGAATTGGAATGGCAGTGAAAATCGCCGTAATAAACCTGCATACCGGCGTAAAGCGCGTCCAACGGCTGCACATCCGACACAACCGTTTCGTGAGGATCGTCAAGCCTTTGCTCCTCCCGGATCTGCGTGCGGCGCGGCGCTTTTTGCACGCAAAGAGCAGAAAATCCCTTTTGCTCCGCGTTTTCCAGGACCACCCGGCTGATATCGCCGTCGATCACTACCGCACTCTGGGCACTTTCGCCCGCAAAACGGGTATCGCGCAGCGTCAATTTGGCGTTTTTCGGCAGCGCAACCGTCAGTACCGCATCCTCCGGAGGCGTCATATTCAGAAATTGGCAGTTTTCCAGCAGCAACTTTGCGCGGCTGTCTTCCGGCAGAACAATGTTCAGACCGTGGGTGCAGTTGCACTCCTCCACCAGCATATTCTTCAGTTCCAGTTTGCTAAGATCGCTACGCTCCCGACGGCTGTAGTCCGTCAGGCCAAGGAATTTTTCTGTCCGAGCCATGTAAAGCCCGTCCACCAAAAGGTCACCGGAGGCGATCTCCAGCAGCCGCCCCTCCGCCGCCCGGTCATCAATGCCATCGGCACGGATATTTTGCAGACACACAAAGCGGTGTGCGCCACCCTTCATAGGCTTGGCACGCACCAAAGAATACGCGCAAAAGCCGTCAAAAACACAATTTTTAAGTTCCAGGCCAACACCCTCACCCTGGGTGCGATCATCCGCCACCCGGCAGTTGCGCAGCGTCACGCCATCAATGGTCAGCACCCCGTTTGCCGGATCTTTCATGCCCAGCGAGCCGCCGTAAAATGTGCCCTCGATCACCGAGCCATCCGTCCAGACCGCCGTGCGCAGATCCGCGCCGTTGGGACTAATGCCCGCATTTTCGCCCAAAACTGTCAAGGGGCAAGGCAAATACGTCCGCAGACGCTCTGCTCTGGTCGGGCCGTTGCCGTTATGATACACTCCTTCCGGCAGCAACAAAATCGGCGTGCCGCTGTAGCCGCAGAACGCATCCTCAACCCGTTCCAGCGGCGCCGCCACGAAATCTTCCAAAGTGGCGAAAGCATTTTCGCCCACCTGCACCTCATAAGAAACGCCCTTAAACACAAAAGACACCGCGCTCTTACCGGCAAACACTTCGCTCACCGCGTATACGCCCTTGGGCAAATTCATAACGCATCCCCTCCTAACTCTTACGCCCAGTATACCACCTAAAAAAACCGCTGTCAATTCCGGCAAAACTGTGGTATAATGGAAAATCATCGAAAGGAGGGGTGCAAGTGGTCGAATTTAAACTCACCGTTGCTGGCGCAACCGCCGGCGTTACCTCCCTTTTTGAAAGCACACCGGTGTATTTGCGAAACTACGCAAGCGACCGCGACCCGGATTTTTTTATCCATGTCACCCCGGAAGACCTGCTCTTCGAAGCAGAGCAGTTGCGCATCGAAGCGGTCGAGGAAGGTTTTCGCCCCCGGGTCTTTACCGACCCCTTCCTGGAACGCACTGCCATCCAGCGGCATTTCGCGGAATATCTCTTTGACGAAGGCACCCTCTTGGTCCACGGCAGCGCTGTGGCGGTGGACGGGAAAGCCTACCTCTTCACCGCCAAAAGCGGCACGGGAAAATCCACCCACACGCGGCTTTGGCGCGAAGTTTTTGGTCAGCGCGCCATTATGATCAATGACGACAAGCCGTTTTTGCAGATCCGCAACGGATCTGTCACCGCTTTCGGCGCACCCTGGAGCGGAAAGCACGGGCTGGACACCAATATTTCTTTGCCCCTGGCAGGCATTTGCCTGCTGCAGCGGGGGGCGGAAAACCGCATCACTCCGGCAGCGCCGGAAGAATTGCTGCCCATGCTCCGCCACGCAGCCTATAAACCCCTCGACCCCAGAAAAGAGGCCGATTTCCTCCGTCTGACCGGTTGCCTGACAAAAACCGTACCCCTCTATAAAATGCTCTGCCGCCCCGACCGGGCCGCAGCGCAGGCGGCATTTGACGCCATGCGTCAGGATTAAGAACGAAAGGAGCGCTGCTGAAGTGGAAAAACACCATCTCTGTTTGGGTCTGCTTGCTCATGTTGACGCCGGCAAGACCACCCTCTCTGAAGCAATGCTGTACAAAAGCGGCAGCCGGCGCTCCCTGGGGCGGGTCGACCACGCCGACACCTTGCTGGACTCCCACGAATTGGAGCGCAAGCGCGGCATCACCATTTTCTCCAAACAGGCGCTGCTTTCTCTTGGACAACTGGAGATCACGCTGATGGACACCCCGGGTCACGCAGACCTCAGCGCTGAAGCCGAGCGCACCATGGCGGCGCTGGACAGCGCCATACTGGTCATCAGCGGCGCAAGCGGCGTGCAAGCGCACACGCTGACCCTCTGGCAATTACTGCAGCGCTACGGCATTCCCACCTTCCTTTTCATCAACAAAATGGACTTGGACGGGGCAGAAAAAGAAGCCGTTTTAAAGCAACTGCGGCAACATTTAGGCGAAGGATTTGTGGATTTTTCCGCCGAAAAAGAGCAAATTTGCGAAAATTGCGCCCTCTGCGACGAAGCGCTGCTGGAAACCTATCTGCAAAGCGGCGCAGTAACCGACGGCAATATCCAAAATCTGATCGCCGCCCGGAAAGTCTTTCCATGCTGCTTTGGCTCAGCGCTGAAACTGGAGGGCATCGATGAATTTCTGGAGATTTTACAAGCCTACCTCCCCCGAAAAGAGCGTCCCGAAACCTTTGGCGCCCGGGTCTACAAGATCACCCGCGACCCCCAGGGCAACCGCCTGACCTGGTTGAAAATCACCGGCGGTCAACTGAAAGTGCGCGCCTCTTTGTGTTATGTAAACCAAAAAGGCGAACAGATGGAAGAAAAAGTACCGGCTCTGCGGCTTTACAGCGGCGAGCGCTTTGTGACGGCGGACGCCGTCTGCGCCGGGCAGGCAGTGGCCATTCCCGGCCTGACTGAAACCTTCTGCGGCATGGCGCTGGGCGCGGAAACAGTCAATACCGCCCCTGTTCTTGAGCCGGTAATGATCTACCGCATTGCTCTTCCCGCCGGCATCGACCCGCTGACTGTGCTGCCCAAACTACGGCAACTGGAGGAAGAAGATCCCCTGCTGCGCCTGGTTTGGGAAGACGGGCAGATCCATGTACAAATCATGGGACAGATCCAACTGGAGATCTTCCGCCAGTTGGTGAAAGACCGCTTCAACTTAGATATCACGCTGGAAGACCGCCGCATTTTCTACAAGGAAACCATCGAAAACACCGTAGAGGGCGTCGGTCATTTTGAGCCGCTGCGCCACTATGCCGAGGTGCACCTGCTGCTGGAACCCCTGCCACAGGGCAGCGGTTTGGTATTCGACAGCACCTGCTCCACGGACATTCTGAACATCGCGTACCAAAAACTCATCATCTCCCACATGGGCGAAAAGATCCACCGGGGCGTACTCACCGGCGCACCCATCACAGACATGAAGATCACCCTGCTCATCGGCAAAGCCCACTTAAAGCATACCGAGGGCGGCGACATGCGGCAGGCCACCTACCGCGCCATTCGGCAAGGACTCATGCAGGCAAAATCAGTGCTTTTAGAGCCGTGGTACCGGTTCCGCCTCACTGTACCCACCGCCGCGTCCGGCCGCGCCATCACCGACATCCGCGCCATGAGCGGCGAACTGGATCAGCCGGAGATTCTGGGCGAACTGGCTGTAGTAAGCGGCCGTGTTCCGGCTGCGGAATTGGGCGATTATGCCGATCAGGTCGCCGCCTACACCCAGGGTCGCGGCAGGCTGCAACTGAGCATGGACGGCTATGCCCCCTGCCATAACACCGCCGAAGTTTTGGCACTGACCCAGTACGATCCCGAAGCGGACACCGAAAACCCCACCGGCTCAGTCTTTTGCTCCCACGGCGCCGGATTCTATGTCAAGTGGGACCAAGTCAAAGACTATATGCATTTGGAAAGCGGGCTGAAAGAGCAAAAAGCACCCCAGGTCATCACCGGAAACCTGCACTTCGATGACAAGGAACTGGAGGCGATCATGGATCGGGAATTCGGCCCCATCAAGCGCCCCCAGTACACCCCCACCGCCAACAAAGCCGCTACGGAAAGCATCTCCATCCGTCCCCAGCGCCAGCAATATCTCATTGTGGACGGCTACAACGTCATCTTCGCCCGAGAAGATCTTTCCTTCATTGCCAAGGAAGACCTGGAAGCCGCCCGACGGAAACTTTGCGACGAACTCAGCAGTTTCGCCGGCTACAAAAAATGCCGGGTTGTGGCAGTTTTCGACGGCTGGAAGGTCAAGGGCAACCCCGGCGAAAAGGCCCAGTACCACAACATTCAAGTGGTCTACACCAAGGAAAACGAAACCGCCGACAGTTATATTGAGGGGCTCATCGCCCAGATCGGCAGTTCCTATCAGGTCCGGGTAGCCACTTCCGACGCCATGGTGCAACTGAGTTCTCTGCGCTTCGGCGTGTTGCGAATGTCGGCGCGGGAACTGCAGGAAGAACTGATTTCGACACAAAAAGAAATGCAACTTTACTTCAAAAACAACAAAAAATAGAAAAAGAGACCGTCGAAGACGGTCTCTTTTTGTCAGTTAACTTGCATATACCGCAGCATGAACACAACGCCCACAGCAACGGAAATACAACCCACCACAAACAGAAAGGAGTAGCCGAAGACGTTTTTCTCACGACGGCGCTCCACATATTCGGGGTAAGTTTCACGCTGAAAACGGCCACCGGGGATCAATCTGCTCAGCGCATTACGCAGGACCCACGTCACGCCATCAAAAGCACCCTCATTGGCCAGCCAAATCAGCAATCCGGAGAAAATCAGCAAGGCACCGGGGATGAAGAACGCATCGCTCAAAATCCGGTAAAGCGTCTTCTCTCCGCTCTGACTCCAATCCGCTCCGGCCAAAACACCCCAGGCGGACAAGGCCACGAAAATCACGCTGCAGCCGTACTTGATCAGCAATTTCAAGCCTCTATTCACAGGCCCAACTCCTCACGGTAACGGGCTTCCTCAGCATCGTTGCAGCGCACGAAGTGACCGGGAACGATCTCGCGCATGGTGGGCTTATCCACAGAGTAATCATGTTCAGCCAGCGCGTTATAGCGCATACGCTTACGGTTCTTCTCGGTACGGGGATCGGGCAGCGGAATGGCGGACAGCAGGCTGCGGGTGTAAGGATGCAGCGGGTGGGCAAACAGTTCGTCAGAACTTGCCAGTTCCACCATGTTGCCGTAATACATAACACCAATACGGTCGGAGAAGTACTTAACAACGCTCAAGTCATGGGCAATGAACAGAATAGTCAGGCCCAACTTCTCGCGCAGTTCATTCAGCAAATTGATGACCTGCGCCTGAATGGAAACGTCCAAAGCAGAGATGGGCTCGTCAGCAATCAGCAGTTCAGGATTCATGATCACCGCACGGGCGATGCCGATACGCTGGCGCTGACCGCCGGAGAATTCATGGGGGTAGCGATCCGCATGCTCACGCACCAGACCGACCATCTCCAGGATCTCGTAGACCTTCTGCTCGATGAGTTTCTTATCCTTCACGCCATTGATCACAAGACCCTCAGCGATGGTCTCACGGACCGTCATACGAGGGTCCAGAGAAGCGATGGGATCCTGGAAGATCATCTGGATCTGGGTAATCTTGGGGTCGGCATTGCGCTTGCTGGAATTATTGTGATCGCGCTTGGCAGAAGCGATCTCGGCATTCAGTTCGGCAATGCGAGCCTGGGCAGCAGCGATCTTCTCTTCTGCGTTTGCAGCGCCGGACTTTTTCAGTTCAGCGATCTGCTTGCGGCACTCGGCGATCTCATTTCTGTACGACATGGTGCCGGCGCAGATGCGCTTACCCTTGAAATAGATGCTGCCGGAGGTAATGTCATAGATCTTGATGATGGAGCGGCCGGTAGTGGTCTTGCCGCAACCGGACTCGCCCACGAGACCGAAAACTTCACCCTTCTTGATGTCAAAACTGACATCGTCAACGGCCTTGGTTCTGCCGAAATACTGGCACAGATGCTCAACTTTCAGCAATACTTCATTTGTATTCTCAGCCATTATTGAGCACCTCCTTTAGCCCTCATGCGAGCAATACGCTCCGTAATGATCTTCGGCATTTCAACCTTGGGTGCATCGGGATGCAGCAGCCAGGTAGCAGCCTTATGGGTCTCGGAAATCTCGAACATAGGCGGCTGCTGCTCAAAGTCAATCTCCATAGCGTACTTGTTTCGGTCAGCAAACGCGTCGCCCTTGGGAGGATAAATCATGTTGGGAGGCGTGCCGGGGATGGCGTCCAACTTCTCCTTGGTGTCCAGGTCGGGCATAGAGGAAAGCAGCGCCCAGGTATAAGGATGACGGGGATCGTAGAAAATGTCATCGGCAGTGCCGTACTCCACGATCTTGCCGGCATACATGACCGCGATATCGTCAGCCATATTGGCAACAACGCCCAGGTCATGGGTAATGAAGATGACAGACAGGTTGCGCTCACGCTTCAGATCGTTGATCAGTTCCAGGATCTGCGCCTGAATGGTCACGTCCAACGCGGTGGTGGGCTCGTCACAGATCAGGATCTCTGGGTCAGCGGACAGAGCGATGGCGATAACGATACGCTGGCGCATACCGCCGGAGAACTCGAAGGGATACTGATTGTAACGCATACGAGGCTCGTTGATGCCCACTTCCTGCATCAGTTTAATGGCGCGCTCCTTGGCCATGGTGCGGGTGACCTTGTAGACCACCTTGGAAGCCTTGTCCTTCAGGAAATCAATGATCTCCACGCTGCGTGCGCGGTAATCCACAGGCTTCTCCAAAGAGGCAATGTAACGCTTCTCCAAACGCAGGACAACGGACAGGATCTCCGCCTTCAGAGCGGGCAGATCATGCACAGACTTGGGAACGACCTGCCAGTCCACATTCTTGCCGCGGGCGACCAGTTTCTCGCGCTTGGCGGTCTGCCGGGCAAAGCGGGCCTCTTCCTTGGGGTCATTGACCACAGCAGCAAAGTACTGGTTGATGGCGCCCACAAGGCTGGAGCGGAAAGTATACGCCACGCCGTCCTTATTGATCTCGACGCGGTCGATACTCTTTTCCACCAAGGCGGACAGCGTCTTCGCGTAATTGAGCGCATCGGCCTTCTGGAAATCACCGGCGTAGAAGGACTTTGCCTTCTGCAGTTCTTCCAGAACGAGTTTCTTCTGCTCCAGCGCCTCCAGGTGGGAGTGCTCCACGCCCTTAGCCTGCAGAGCGATAAACTCGTTCATGAAGTTTTCGTTCAGATAATCCAGCGCCAACTGGTTAAGTTCGGCGGTATCCATGGAGTAAAGATTCACGCCGGGGTTCTTCAGGGAGTAGAAACCGATGCGGAAGAAAGCAGGCTTCACCTGAGCAGCCATTTCCTTCAGCAGGTTTTTGGCATCGTCCAGGGCACTCACTGCCTCCTGGGGCAGGCCGGTAACATTCTTGCCACCCTTGCACAGTTTGGCCGCTGCGCGCAACTGCTGTGCAGAAGCATTGATGCGATCTGCAAAACTGGCAGTGTAGAAAGGATCGCGCAGGCGCTTAAACTGGGAGGCAAAATCCTTAAGCAGTGCCTTGCCATCCAGTTTCTGTTTTTTCTCCGCCATGAAGAGGGCATATTCAATACGGGCGGCAAGATCCTCTGCCAGGGAAACAGAGGCATTATAGTTGTTTTCCAGATGGTTGGACTCCACGCAGAACTTGTCAAAAGTTGCGATGAGTTCATTAACGCGGGCAACATTTTCCGCGCCGCAGGCAGCGGTCATGTGGGTGCGCAGCAGTGCCAGCATATTGTTGAATTCCTTGCGGGACTCGCGGCGGCTGGCTTTGTTCTTCAGCAGCATTGCTTCGGTGATCTGCTTGCCGATGCGCACGATGGGGTTCAAGGAGGACAGCGGATCCTGGAAGATCATAGCGATCTTATCGCCACGGATGCGGTACATTTCTTCCTCTTCGATCTTCAAAAGGTCCTTGCCGTCATAAATGATCTCGCCGCCTTCGACAATGGCGTTGCCTGCCAGAATGCCCATAATGGCACGGCTGGTAACAGATTTGCCGGAGCCGGATTCGCCGACGATGGCGAGGGTTCTGCCGCGCTCCAGATCAAAGGAGATATTGCGGACAGCCTGCACTTTACCGTTATTGGTACGGAAAGAGATCTGCAGATTCTTAACTTCCAAATTCTTCTCTGCCATTATTCGTCAGCTCCTCTCAAAGAAGGATTAAAGGCATCCCGGAGGCCGTTGCCGAACAGGTTGAAGGAGATCTCCAACAGGGAGATGAACAACGCCGGGAAGAAAATGGTGTGAGGATAACTGGACAAGTAGTTACGGGCATTTGCCAGCATAGTACCCACGGAGGTCATGGCGGAGGTGTCCAAATTCACGATGCCCAGATAAGTCAGGCTGGACTCGGAGAAGATAACACCAGGGATAACCAGCACGGAACTGGTGATCAAGGTGCCCAAAGCATTGGGGAAAATGTGACGGAACATAATGCGGCCGTCCTTTGCGCCCAGCACGCGGGCAGCCAGAACATACTCCTGGCCCTTGAAACGGTAGAACTGCATACGGGTGGTGCCGGCGGTGCCGATCCAGCCTGTCAGCACGAAGGCAAACAGCAGGGAGACCACCGGTCCAACCTTCGACGCCAGGTGCAACTGGAACAGCGTTGCAACAACCATGAAGGGCACGCGGGCCAAAATATCGATGATACGCTCCACGATCATATCGAATGCGCCGCCGTAGTAACCTTCCAGCGCGCCGATGATAACACCGATTACCAGGTTAATGGCAGCGATGCAAATGGCAAACAGCAAACTGAACTGCGCAGCGCCGGCCAGACGGGTCAGAATATCCTGGCCCATATTGGTGGTGCCGAAGTAGAAGTTTGCTTCCTGGCCGTACTTATACTGGAAATAAGTATCCTTAAAGACACGGCACTTATAGGAGATCGCGGAGGAATCGCCTGTAACATAGGCATAGCGGTAGCGGTTGGAGGCCTCGGGATCGTCGATGCCGGGGTCGCCCTCGATCCGCAGGGAATCATAGCCGCCGTCGTTGCCCTTGGTACGGTAATCGGCAACGAAATTGCCTTCCTTATCCAGAACAGCAACGTCCTTCTTGTTGACCTTATACCAAATATTGGCATCGGTCGCCTTATTGTCGCTGTAGGCAGGATAGATGACCTGCACGCCGTTCTCCTTCTGCCACTGCTGAATATCCTTATAGGTTTCCTCAGACAGTGTCATATAGACGAAGCCGTTCTGCAGATAACTGTCAGTACGCAGACTGTAAATAACCTTGTTATCCTGATTCAGGAACGTGCCGTAGACCTTCTTAATAACATCGGTCTTGGTCTCCACGCCAATAGCGCGAACATACTGGTAGTTGCCTTCACCAAGCGTAATATCCTGGCAGCCGTCCCAGAAATCCCAGCCCCATTCAACGCACAGCGGATTGCGGGGCAGCAGCAAACGGTAGTTCAGATAATCGGTATCATTGGTGCGGACAGAGTAATTGGTGCCGGCCAGCAGCGGGGTCAAAAACGCATAAAGCACCAGCAGAAGAATGATAATTGCCGCAGTAACAGAACTCTTGTTCTTACGGAAACGGCTAAACGCATCCTGGAAATAATTGCTCTTCTTGGTGTCCATTTTGTGGTCGTGGAGTCTGCCTTCATTGCCCACAAACTTGAATTTCTCTGGGGAAATTTCAGGAATATTATTATTTCTCATCATTTCTTACTCCCCATTCTGATTCTCGGGTCAATGAAACCATAACTCAAGTCAACCACGATGCCTGCCACCAGACCGATAATGGTATAGAACGCAGACAGCAGGATGAAGAAGTTATAGTCCTTAGACGTAATGGACCGAACATACAGCGGGCCAACGCCGGGAACGGCGAAGATGCTCTCGATGATCAAAGAGCCGCCCAAAACCGCGATCACTTCAGAGATGATCGACGGGAAAATGGGCACCATAGCGTTACGCAGCGCATGACGGGTAATGGTCTGTGCGCGGGTCAAACCCTTGGTGCGTGCCAGCAGCAGATAGTCACTGGTCAGAACTTCCGTCAGTTCCGCACGGGTAAAACGGGCGTAACCGGCGATAGAACTCAGCGAAAGAGCCAGCACAGCAGGGATCATGCTGTGGAACATCTCCCAAGTAAAGAAGTCCTTGCCTTCTTTCATGAGCAGCGGGAACAGTTTCAGTTTAAAGCAAAGGACATACTGGATCAAAAACGCATAAACGTAACTGGGAACGGACACCATGACCATAACGCCGGTGGAGATCAGGTGGTCCTGCCATCTGTTCTTCTTCAGTGCGGCGTAGATGCCCAGCATCAGACCCATAGGCACTGCAAACAGCGAAGAATAGGTGTTGATCAGGACAGTGCTCGGCAGTTTGTCCAGAAAAACGTCAAAGCAGAACTGGTCGGGATACATTTTCTCAGAAAGGCCCCAGTTAAAGCCGATAAGCGTGCGCTGGAGGAAATTCCAGTACTGCTCCATCAGCGGAATGGGGTTGCCGTTAATATCGCAAAGGCCCTGGCGGTAGCGCTGAATGCGCACCAGTTCCATATCCTTACCCAACATATCGGGAATCTCGTTGGGCAGCAAGCGCACCAACAGGAAACAAATGGAAATGATAATAAAGAACGTCAGCACAAGGAATGCCAAACGTTTCAGAACGTATTTAAAAGTGCTCATATTTACCTCCCTATGATCTATTCACGGGATATCAACCGGGCTTGTCCCGAAAGAATTCCGGTATTGGCGCCGCCGAAAGACATAACCTTATTATGACCGGCGACCCAAATATTATTTGGGTTATCAGCTTTCATAAACCCAATGGGCTCCGCCCACGGCAGGATTCCGCCGGGCTTAGGAAAACCGATAACCAAGACGGGAAAATCCTTGATAGCGCAATGGTCTGGAATAGGGGCAAGCCCCTATTCCAGACAGAAAGTTTGCGCTATTCTCTTAAGTGAGTAACCTTAGAATTATTCGTAGTTCAGAACGCTGTTGTTCTCAGCAACGAAAGCAGCCCACTCAGCATCAGTGAAGTTGTAGGTCATGTACTTGATGCCGCCGAAGCCAACGCCGTAGATGTACTCTTCGGAGTAGTAGTTGATCTTCTGGCCCTTCAGCTGTGCGGAGGAGTCGTCCATGATGGGCAGGAAGGTGTAGTTCTGCAGGATAGCGCCTTCCAGGGAGCCCAGGATGACCAGACGGGAATCGGGATCCTCGTCAGCAGCGCCGCAGGAGTATTCCTTGGTGGTGCCGTCAGCAGCGGTGATGGTGGTAGAAACACCGTTCATGATACGGTACCAATCCCAAACGCTGGCAGTGTAAGCAACGCCGTCCAGTTCGATGGTCAGATCGATGGTAGTGAAGTCGATGGAGTCATCGTACTGGTAGCTGGGCTGCACGTAAGCCTGCACCAGGGAGTAGGGGTTCAGAGCGGAACCGGTCCAGCCCACGCCGAACAGCAGGTCGGTCTGGTTGTCACGCAGGGAGTCAGCGAATGCATCACCAACGGTATCGTCGCGGGTGAAGGTCAACTTGCCTTCCAGCTTGGTGCCCTTGACCAACTCGGTGTAGTTGTTGACGATGTAGTCATAGCCGTTGTTGTAGAAGGAAGACTCAGCGCTGGGCAGACCGATGCAGATCTGGACAACGTCATCTTCGTCCATCAGGCCGTCAGCGATGGCCTTGTCGTAAGCGGCATTGAACATTTCCTTAGCCTTGGTGGGGTTGTAGCCGGTGATGGAGTCAATAGCCTCATCGATGTCGGCGTACAGTTTGCCCTCGCCGTATTCCTCGGAAACGCCCCAGAACTTAGCCAGAGTTTCCTTAGCAACCTGAGTGGAGCGGTAGGAAATACCGGTGTCGGGGTTGGAGATGATGGTGCTGGAGAACAGGCCGAAAGCGGCGGAGTTCGTGGGAGAGGTAGCCAGGCAGAAGCCGGAACGATCCAGACCGAAGGACAAAGCCATACGGAACTCGGGGATGGTCAGGATGGTCTTGTTGATGTTCTCGCCTGCAGCAGCCTGAGTGGTCTTCAGGGCTTCCAGGTCGGGGTTAACGACCATTGCGAAGGTGCTATCGCCGGTGGCGTAGTAGCAGTAATCGGACTTGGAGTACTTAGCCATGTCCTCAGCATTCAGGCCGTAAACGTCCAGCTGACCGCTGATCAGCATTTCCAGACGGGTCTCAGGCTTCTCAACGAACTGAATGTTGACATTGGTGGTCTGGTACAGACCCTCGCCGAGACCGAAGTAAGTCTCGTTGCGCTCGAACTTGAAGACCTTATCAGCCTGGTATTCAACCAGCTTGTAGGGGCCGTAGGACTTGGAGGTCTCAACGCTGGTGCCGTAGGTGTTGGTGTAAACACCGTCAACGATGCTCTCGCAAGCGTCGTAGGTTTCCAGGTGGACCAGGTAGCCGCCGGGCAGACCGTACTTCAGGTAGAAGCCGGACACGGGAGCGTCCAGAACGTAAACCAGTTCGTAGTCGGACTTAGCAAAGACGCCGACATCTTCCCAAGCAATTTCGGGATAGGTGTAGTCGTTGACCAGGTAGTTGCACAGGTAGGACTCATCCTCGCCCCAAGCGGGGTTGCCGGTGATCAGGACCTTCAGCCACTCGTAGGTCTCGTCGGTCAGTTCAACGACGCCACGGTCGTCAGCCAAAGCAGACAGAGCTTCCCAGTGGGTGGTATCGAAGTAGGTATCGCCGTAAGCGCCGACATAGTCAGCCAGAGAGTTCTTGCCGGAGAAGTAAGCGAGCTTCACGGTGATAGCAACATAGCACTTGTCGCCGTTAGCGGTACGGTAAACACCGTCGTCGCCCTTAACCAGGTCAGCCAGTTCCAGGTTAGCCTCGTCGACCAACTCGGCACGGCCCTGCTTCAGGTAGTTCTTAGCATTGTGGATGACCACGTCGCCGGAGTACATGCCGTCAGCACGGTAGTTCTGAGCAGCGGGGTTCAGCAGACGCTTTGCAGACTCGACGAAGGAGTGAGCGTTGATGGGGGTGCCATCTTCCCAAACCATGTCGTCACGCAGCTGAATGATGTACACCTGGTTAGCAGCACCCTCTTCGATGCCGTACTGGCCGACATAGTCAGCAGTGACGTCGATGGGGTCATCGTTGACGGTCATCAGGGGGACCATCACGTAGCCGTCCATATTCTCGTTGAAATCAAAGGTGTAGAAACCAGATTCCAGGTAGCCCATGATATCAGAAGAAGTAGCGGTCTGATAAGTATGGGGGTTCCACAGAGTGGGGAACACGGACAGTGCGGTGTTGTAGGTGTAAGTGTCAGGGGTCTGACTGCTGTTATCAGAGGAGCTGGAGCTGGAGCTGGAACTGGAGCTGGAGCTGGAGCCACTCGGATCAACAGGAGTGCTGGGGGTGCAACCGGCCATGATAGCGAGAACCATCACAGAAGCCAGAAGCAGAGCAATCAGTTTCTTCATTGTGTTTTCCTCCTAAATTTTTATTTACTCGAGCAGTTGCGCGCGGGGCGATAGAGCAGCGAATAAATGTACACCCATTCTATCACCGCCACTTGAATTAGTCAACCGATTTTTCAATATTTATGTATCTTTTCCAATAAATATACAAAAATTCGTGCTTGTCTTTGTGTGTTTGCGCCCATTTTTGCTTTCCGCGGCGGAAAAACAGCCGTCCGCGAACGGAGATACATGTCCACCCAAAACGAAGTGGTGCTTTCTGCAGGAGCACATTTTCCGCGCCAAAACCCAAAATTCCTTCTTCCCTTTTCCCCCGCAATACTGTATAATAACTGTATTACATACAAAGGAGCCGTATTATGCACAAAAAGATAGAAATCATTATGCGCAAAATCCTGCATGTTCTGGAATTTGTCATTGCCATGCTGACGCTCATCGTGCTCGTCGGTATGCTGGGACTGGAAATATACAAAATGTTCACCGTTGCAGATTATTTCTCCTCGCTGAACACCTTCCTGCATAATATTCTGACCATCGTGGTCGGTCTGGAGTTTGTGCGCATGCTGGTGGACCTGACGCCTGCCAACACTTTGGAAGTGCTCATTGTCGCAATTTCCCGTCATGTCATCCTCACCCACGACGATCCCATTACGATCCTGGTGTGCGTTGTGAGTATTGCGGCGCTGTTCGCCACCCGTCATTTCCTCATTCCCAAGCAGGAACTGAAACTGGAAATGTCCGAAGTGGAAGAATAAGCCTATACATTATAATAATATATACATACGCAAAAGCCTCCCTCTTTTCGAGGGAGGCTCGTTTCTTTATTCCGGAATGCCGAAATTCTCGATCACATAGTCCATATCCTTGTCGCCCCGGCCGGACAAATTGATCAGCACCGAGCCGTGATTCATCCGCTGCGCCAGTTTCATGCCATAAGCCACCGCATGAGCGGACTCGATAGCAGGGATAATGCCCTCCAGCCGCGCCAGTTTATAAAACGCGTCGATGGTCTCCTTGTCGTCGATGACATCGTACTTGACTCTGCCGATCTCCTGCAGGAATGCATGCTCAGGACCCGAGGAGGGATAATCCAAACCGCTGGCCACGGAGTAGACCGGAGCAGGCTCGCCGTTTTCGTCTTTCAGCATAATGCTGTTGAAACCGTGCATAATGCCCTCGGTGCCGTATTTCAGGCTGGCGGCATGATCGCCCAGTTTCGGGCCGCGTCCCAAAGGCTCAATGCCGTAAATATCCACAGGATCATTAAGAAATCCTGCGAAAAGACCTGCCGCATTGGAACCGCCGCCCACGCAGGCGACGATGGCATCCGGCAAATGGCCGGTCATATCCACAAACTGCTCCCGGGCCTCAATGCCCACAACGCTCTGGAAATCCCGGACCATCATGGGGAACGGATGGGGTCCCAGCACCGAGCCGATGCAGTAGATCGCGTTCTCATATTCTCTGCTGTACGCATCGAAAGCCGCGTCCACCGCCTCTTTCAGCGTCTGCAGACCGTGGGTCACCTCAATAACATTGGCACCGAGGATCTTCATGCGCGCCACATTGGGTGCTTGCTTCTTAATATCCACACTGCCCATGTAAATATCGCATTCCAACCCGAAATACGCAGCCGCGGTAGCCAGTGCCACGCCATGCTGACCGGCGCCGGTCTCGGCGATGACCTTTTTCTTGCCCATGTAACTGGCCAGCAGCGCCTCACCCATGCAATGATTGAGTTTATGGGCGCCGGAATGGTTCAGATCTTCGCGCTTGGCGTACAGTTGCACCCGGCCGCCCATGGCATTGGAAAGGCGCTCCAAATGGGTCACCGGGGTGGGTCTGCCCTGAAATTCCTTGCGGATGCGCCGCAATTCGGCAATAAATTTGCGGCTCTGGCAGATGGTAAAATACGCCTCGGTGATCTCCGCCATGGGCTTTTTCAGTTTTTCCTCCACAAAAACGCCGCCGTAACGGCCGAAATAGCCCTCCGGATCGGGATAATTACGGTAATAGGTTTCAAAATCCACATTGCCCAATTTCATACTAGACCTCCTAAAAACAAACACGCCCCCGACAGAACAGATCTGTCAAGGACGAATACTTACATATCCGCGGTACCACCTTGGTTGCCAAACGGCCGCTTTTTACCCATAACGCAGGCTTACGTCGAAAATACTCAGGCAGACCCTTTCCTTTCGCCCTCAGCGGCCCACCGGCTGCTCCGCTTAACGCCCCACTTTCACCACCGGGGGCTCTCTTTGGATGCGCTTGCAACCGAACTTCCGCTTCAACGGTTTTAGATGTTGCATTTATTAAACTATACTTGCGCCCGTTTGTCAAGTAAAAATCCATGCCGGCCGCCCCTACAAACCGCACCCCCGGCTCTCCCTCCGGGAGAGCTGGCAAAAATCACGGATTTTTGCCTGAGAGGGCCCTCTCCGCCCGGTGTTTGCACCGGGCACCTCTCCCACAGGGAGAGGCAAGTTTGGGAGCGTTCATCAGTGCAGCAAGTATTATGTGTGCTCCCACGATCCCCGCTGACGAGGGGGATTTTTACAACCGGGCGCAAAAAAGAGGAAACGGCGTGCCGCTTCCTCTTACATTATTATACAGTTATTTTTTCGGATAGGGTGTTTTCGTGTTTGTTCGACCCAACAGATAATCTACACTTACATTATAAAAATCAGCCAGTTTATCCAAGACCGTATGCGGAATTTCGCGTTTTCCGTTTTCATAATTGGAATAGCAGGCCTGCGTACAATTCAGCAGGCGTGCAATATCATCCTGTTTCAAATCGCGATCTTCTCTCAGTGCACGGATACGCTCCCACATAGCCTCACCCCATTTGCCTTGCTTTTCTTTGATTATATGCAAAACAAATTGTTATATTGCATTATATAACAATTTGTTATATAATGCCCAGTGGAGGGATTGCCATGCTAAAGGATGTTTACGCGAAATATTGCGCCATAAATGAGCAACTGAATAAGGACGAGGAACTCACACTCTTGCGAAAGCGCCTTGCTGCGGAAACCGAGGGTTTTAATGCGTTGCTGAATACGCTTTCCCCGGAAGATCAGCAAACCGTAACAGAATATATGGGCATCTGTGCTGAGATCGATGAGCGAATCGTGGAAATCGCCGCCTTTAATATATAAAACGTTCTGTTGCAAAATACAATAAGTTCGATGCTATCTGTAGGGACGACCCTTGCGGTCGTCCGCGGGCGCATAATATGCGCCCCTACACAAAAATGAGGAAGCGGCGTGCCGCTTCCTCTTTTGTTATAACCCTGTTATTTTTTCGGATAGGGGGTTTTTGTGTTTGTTCGACCCAACAGATAATCTACACTTACATTATAAAAATCAGCCAAGGCGTGAATGGCTGAGACGGGAATATTCAAACGCCCCAATTCATAATCAGAATAAGTCGTTTGATGTACCTGCAGTAAATCTGCAATTTGCCGCTGTTTCAAATCATTGTCTTCTCGTAAATCACGCAGTTTATTCGTGTACATAAACATCACCCGTGATTATTATGCAATAAGGGAAATTCCCTTATTGCATTTTAAGGGATATTCCCTTATAATATTTTACTAGGAGGGATCATCATGCTAAAAGATGTTTACGCGAAATATTGCGCCATAAATGAGCAACTGAATAATGACGAGGAACTGATCCTTTTGCGCAAGCGCCTTGCTGCGGAAACCGAGGCTTTTAATGCGTTGCTGAATACGCTTTCCCCGGAAGATCAGCAAACCGTAACAGAATATATGGGAATTTGTGCTGAGATCGATGAGCGCATTGTCGAAATCGCTGCCTTTAATTTATAAAAGCCGCCGTCCAAATGGACGGCGGCTTTGTATTACGACAAAAATTACATATCGAAGGGTTCCATGCCCAGAACGGGATGGCCGACTTCGCCCAGGAACTCCAGCAACTGCTCGGGATCCTCGGTGCAGACGGTTTCGTCAGCGATCATGTCGGTGAAATTCTCAACACCGTACAGTTCCAGAGCGGTTGCATCCAGACGCTCGCGCATCTGATCTTTCAGCATCTTGGGCATCCAGACGATACGGCCGGGGCCGCCTTCGGCTGCGATGAACTTCTTGGAGGAGATGAAGTGCTTGCCGTGACCCATGAAGCCGGGGGTCTGAACACCGCCGCCGGTCATGGAAGCCATCTCGGAGAAACTCATGCCCAGAGGAGTCATGCCTGCGTGCTCACGGCAGGTGATGACCACGCCCATGGAGCAGGGCTCCACGCCGCAGATACACTCGAAGCAGCCGCAGGAAGTCATGGGATCCTGGAACAGAGAGTACAGCGTGATGCGCTCAACAGCACCCTGAGAGTACTTGTTGACGGCGGCATCCATGGAGTCGTAGCGGCCCAGACGCTCGTCCTGGCAGCCTTCCTTCTTGATGGGCTGGCAGGGACCGTTGGGATCCAGTTCCTGAGTGGCCTTGGCATCCAGCCAAGACACGGCGCCGCAGAGGCCCAGACGCTCGGGAGTAACGATACAGACATGGCTGGGGGAGAAGGCCTGGCACATAATGCAGGTGTAGAAGGTATCGACGGACTCGTCAGTCATGGATGCCAGACGGGCGTCACGCTTGTTGAAGATCTCATTTGCATGAGCGCGCAG
>JAZNTI010000051.1:0-58274 GCA_045591725.1 Faecousia sp. | reverse complement strand
GGTCACCAGCACCCGGAACAGCACGGAAGCCTTGGTGTGGTCGGTGTTGGCTACTTCGTTTTCCTTGTTCAGCTTCTTGAATGCCCACAGCTCCTTGCCTTCCTTTACGAAGGCCTTGATCACGGCGATGCCGGAGAAACTCTCCTGAGAAAAGTCAGACAGCCGGGAATAGGCTTCCTGCCGGGTGTCCCACTTCTTGGTCAGCTGTTTGCCCACGATGGTAGCGGAGCCCAGCAGGAACACCATGGGGATCAAAGACAGCAGGGTAAGCACAGGGTCCATCTGCCACATATCCACCACGGCCAGAATACCCAGTAGCAGCGCGTCGAAGAACATCATAACGCCCCAGCCGAAGCATTCCTGCACGGTATCCAGGTCGTTGGTAAACAGGCTCATCAGGTCGCCGACTTTGTTTATCTGATAGTATTCGCGGCTGAGTTCTTTGGCATGGCTGAACATCCGGTTGCGCAGGTCTTCTTCCAGTTTCACGGCGCTGCCGAAGAAACAGATGCGCCACAGGAAACGGCCGAAGATCATGGCCAGGATGATCCACACCATGGGCATGCAGATACTGTCCAGCAGGTAGGCAAAATCAAAGGGCACTTCCACACCGTCAATGACGTTGAAACCTTCGTTGATGCCGTTGATCACCGCGCCGTAAAGTTTGGGGATCTCCAACTGCAGAACGTCCACCGTGATCAGTGCTAAAAGGCCCAGTATCAGCCAACCGGCGTACTTCAGATAATACCGGTTGATATGTTTTCCGAATATCATGGGTTATCCCTTTCTCTCTGATAGAAATAATTGAACGCATTATAACACAATTATATTGTTTTGGCAATCACTTCCGGCAAAAAAGTTGCGTCTGCAACTAACTTTTTATTTGCTGTGGGTCTGCTTGGGGATGGTGATGGTCAGGGTGATGTGGCTGCTTGTCTCCCGGCGCTCGGAAATCGCCGGAATACCGGATAACTGAATGCGCCGCAGAGTCTGATGAAGTCCGGAAAGGAAAGCGTTGATGTTGACTTTTCCGCTGGTGTCGGGCCGCCCCATAAGCAGCGTCTCGATGTACTGTTCCGTGCGCGCAACGCTCATATTTTGCGCAGCGATGACGGCGATGGCTGCCATTTTTTCCGGTTCGCCGCTGAGTTTTAAAAGCGCCCGGGCGTGCCGCTCCGTCAGTCCTGCCTCCCGGAGTGCGTCCAGCACCTGGGTGCTGTGGCGTAAAATGCGCAGTTTGTTGGCGATGGCGCTTTGGCTTTTGCCAAGAAGCCGCGCCACCTGCTCCTGACTCATATTCCACAGGTCCATGAGTTTGGCGATCCCTGCCGCTTCCTCTACAAAATCCAGGTCCTGCCGCTGCAGATTTTCCACCATGGCGGTGATACCGGATTCTTTGTCGTCCATGTTCATAACGATGCAGGGGATCTCGGTAAGACCGGCCAGTTGCGCCGCACGCAGCCGCCGCTCCCCGGCAATCAGTTCATAGGTTGTCCCCACCCGGCGCACGGAAAGGGGCTGCAAAATGCCGTGGCGGCTGATAGAATCGGCCAGTTCTTTCAGGCTGCTTTCCCGGAAGATCTTCCGCGGTTGGGCAGGATTGGGTCTAATGGAGCGCGCCGGAATGAAGATCACCCGTCCGGTGTCCATGTAAGTTTTGAGTTTTTGGCATTGCATGGGAAGTCCTCCTTTGTTTTGTGTGAGTATCATTGTACTTTCCGGGAAATGGGAAATAAATCGAAAGAGGAATTGCCCCAAGGATTATTTTGGAAAAGGTCTTTACTTTTTTTGGCGTATCGTGTATGATAACCGGGAACAGAGTAGGAGACAGCGCGTGAAGTGCCATTGGGACGGGGAGTTGCCCAAAGGACGAAGGACTTGTTCCGCGATGCTGTCACCGCACCCGCTGCCCATAATGGAGATTCTCCTTTATGAGAGGCGATACTCGGTCGGGCAAATTGCCGGCTGTTATTGCTGCAATTTTGCCCATTGGGTGTTATTGTCCGACTTGCTCCCCGTGCGCTTTGCGCAAGGGGATTTTTTGTTGGACGCACCTGAGCGCGTTTGCAAAATAAAGGAGGAAATTTTATGTCTCAACTCAAGTCCACCGCAACCTATGCCCATCCGTTTTCAAAGGCCTACTGGCGTGATGCCGCCGCAGAACTGAAGGATGTGAAGATGCTGGTTTTCGCTGCTTTAATGATTGCGCTGCGAGTAGCGTTAAAGTTGGTGGCGATTCCGCTTGCTCCCAGTTTGAAGATCAATACGGCTTTTATTGCGAATGCTCTGGGCGCTATGGTGTTTGGCCCCGTGGTGGCGGCAATCAGCGCCGTGGTGTCCGATGTTCTTGGTTGTATTGTTACTGGCGACATCGCTACTTATTTTCCACCGATGGTGCTGACCGAAGTGGCCGGCTCGGTAATTTTTGCTCTGTTTCTGTATCGCGCAAAGTTGACACCGACTCGCACGATGTTGAGTCGTTTTTGTATTTGCTTCTTTGTAAATGTATTGTTGCAGACACCTTTGATGATGTGGTATTACAAGGTGTATTTCGGCTCCAGCAGTTATGTGCTGACGATTCCCGGAATTGTAAAAAATTTGTTCATGTTCCCTATTGAGTCGGTGGTATTGACATTGTTTTTGCGATTAATCCAGCCGATTACTTATCGCATGAAATTGACATATTCTGCGACAACGGAACTGCAGTTTAGCAAAAAGCAGACGGCTCTCCTTGTGTTGCTGGTGGCACTCGGTGTTGGTTGCGTGCTTGGCTATTTGACTTATCATTATGATAATACTTCTGTTACTACGGGTTATTCCGCCGAGCAGGTCGTCGAGCGTAATAAGACCGTCCATGGCATTATCGTGCAGAAGGATAAGAACGTGGATAAGGACAATACTGTGGCGGTGATCGAGTATGCCAGCAAGCCTTTCTGGGGCAGCGAGACTACCTATACCGTGGCCCTTTATCAAGTGAAAGAGGGTGCCGAACTTACGGAGGATATGTGGAGCCTTAAGAAAACGCCTGCCAGCAAGCATCCCGATCTTCAGCGCATTGCAACGGTGACTATTGTTGCGACCAATCGCGGCGATGAAGTGGTGTCTTTCGAATTGGAGCCCACGCAGTAAAAAAAGGTGAATAGGGGCGGCGTTTGCCGCCCCTTTTGATTTGACAAATCCGTATGCCTTAGAGTATAATAATAAAAAATTTCAAAGGAGTGTTTTTATGCATCTGCATCACGATCATATCGGCGGTCATCATGACCACGAGCATACCCACACCCACACCCATGAGCATACCCATGACGGCGTGACTCACAGCCACGCCCACGATCATGCCCATGAGCATACCCACGAGCATCCCCATGACCACGACCATCTGCATGAGCATGGCGCGGAGCATACCCACAGCCATGATTGTGCCGGCGGCTGTGCATCCTGCGCTGGCGGCTGCAGCCATACACCCATGGAAGAACTGACCGCCCTGATGAAGTACATGGCCGGTCACAATGCCGCTCACGCCAAGGAATTGGCCGACTTGGCGGTGCAGTTGGAGAAGGCCGGCAACCACATGGCTTACGAGCAGGTGATGGCCGCGGTGTCCGATTTTGAAAAGGGCAATATGCGCCTTTCGGCCGTGCTGGCAAGTCTGAATGTAAAGTGAGGAATTGACCATGTGTCTTTCTACTGTATACAAAAATGTTATGACCCCTGAAACGGTGGTCATGAAAAATGTCATGCGCATCGAGTGCCAGGACGGCTGCGTGATTCTCACCGATCTGATGGAGCGCAGCGTTGCTATCGAGGGCCGCCTGCTCAGCGCCAATCTGGTGGACGGTTTTGTGATCGTTGAAGAAACTAAAGAAGAAACTAAATAATTTGTAAAGGATGATAAAAATGAGCAAGATTCGTTTGGAAGATTTGACCCTGCGTGAAAAGATCGGTCAGACCGCTATGATCCAGGCGCCCCACCTGATGGCCATGGATAATTTGGAAGAATATCTTTCCAAGAATCCTATCGGTAACGTTTGGCATACCTGCAACCATTCCATGGTTGCCACCAACCTGACTGAAGCACCCATTGATCATCCGGAAAACAGCGAGTTTTACCGAAATTGGGTGAAAAAGTATACAAAAATGCTGAAAGTGCCGCCTTTTGTGGCGCTGGATGGCCCCGGCTCCCGCAGCAGTACCGATACCCCCGAAATGGCCAATGAGCCTGTGGTGGGCGCTGCCAATTCTGATGAATTGGCCTATTTGAGCGGCAAATACCGCGCGCTGGCCGCCCGCGCACTGGGTGCAAACTGGATCTGGAGTCCCGTTGTGGATATTCCTTCCCGCTTCTGCGCGGTGGAAATTATGCGTGCCTGCTCCGATGATCTGGAAAAACTCATTCGCATTTCTACCCAGGTGGTCAAGGGCATGCAGGATCACGGCGTTGCCGCGTCCATCAAGCATTTCCCCGGCACCGACCAGGTGGAGTACCGCGACGGCCACTTTGCCCCCGCTTATAACCATTCCACTTATGAAGAGTGGTGGAATCTGCAGGCACAGTCTTTTAAGCGTCTGATCGAGAACGGCGTTTGCTCCGTCATGTCCACTCATAACGGTTTTCCCGCCATTGACGATCGCACCCTGCCCGGCGGCAACTACATCCCCGCCACCATTTCCAAGCCTATTATCGACCTGCTGCGTAACGATATCGGCTTCGACGGCCTGCTGATCACCGACTCCATCGATATGGCCGCATTGAAAGTGGCGTACCCCAATATGAAGGATCTGTATGTTGAGATGATCAACGCCGGTCACGATCTGATCCTGAATATTCCCGATTTCGACTACATCGATATGATCGAGGAGGCCATTGCAGAAGGCCGCATTACCATGGAGCGCCTGGACGAGTGCGTCCGCCGCATTCTGGATGTGAAGGAAATGCTGGGCTTCTTCGACGAGCCTGAGGAAATCGTTACCACGCCTGAGCTGCTGAAGGAGATCTCTGACTTTAACAGAAAGATCTGCGAAAAGTCCATGACTCTGGAATGCGACGAGATCGGTCAGATTCCCCTGGATGCTTCCAAGATCAAGAATGTGGCCATCGTGATCTCTACTCATAAAGAGAGCATCACCGATGATATGGATGTCATGGTGCGCGCTTTTGAAAAGCGCGGCATCAAGGCCACCAAGATCCGCCGCATCAGAAATGATGCGGAAATGAGCAAGATCAATGCTGAAAATGACCTCATTATCTATGCCGGCTACATCATGCCCCACGCACCCATGGGCGCATCCGCTTTTGTTGGCGACGAGTGCGCGAACTTCTTCTATGCCTTTACCCAGGGCATCGACAAGTCTATCGGTGTTTCTTTGGGCTCTGTGTATGTTTACTATGATTTCTACATGAACATGAAGACTTTTGCTCATATTTACAGTCCTTCTCCCGAGAGCATGGAGGCATTTGTGGACGCGATCTTCGGCGATATTCCTTTTGCAGGCACCAATCCTTACCTGCCTGCCGGTCCCCGCATGAACTAAAAGTGAAAAACTCCGTAGCACACGCTGCGGAGTTTTTTGTTGCATACCTTTGCTTCTTGTGGTACAATAACCTAAAACTGAAGTAAAGGTGAAAAAATGGGTAAATACATTTTAGCAATACTGATCTCCATGGTCCCCATCGTGGAACTTCGCGGCGGTGTGCCTTTTGCCATGGGCATGGGTATTGATTTTAAGACGGCACTGACAATTTGCGCTATCGGCAATATGATCCCCGTGCCGTTTATCTACTTTTTTGCGCGGAAGTTTTTGCTGTGGGGTGTTCGGAAGAAGCATATTGGAAAGATTTGCACTTTTTTCATTGAAAAGGGTGAGAAAGCCGGTAAAAAACTGGCGGGAAAAGCAGGTCGCGGCGGCCTTTTCGTGGCGCTGATGCTTTTCGTGGGCATCCCTTTGCCGGGTACCGGCGCGTGGACGGGCACTTTGGGTGCGAGTTTTTTGAATATGGGTTTCAAGTCCACCACCCTGGCAGTTTCGTTGGGCGTGGTGCTGGCAGGCATTATTATGGGTCTTGCCAGCATGGGCATGTTTGGTGTATTGGGTTTTTAAGGAGGTTTTTCTATGTCTGACTGCATTTTCTGTAAGATCGCCGCTGGCGAGATCCCCTCTACCAAGGTCTATGAGGACGAGACCGTTTTTGCGTTCCGGGATATCAATCCTCAGGCACCGGTGCATATTCTGGTGATCCCCAAGGAGCATATTCCCTCTGTGGCGGCGGTGAGTCCTGAAAACAGCGCTGTGGTTGCCCACATTTTCGAGATCATTCCTTACATTGCAGACAAGGAAGATCTGATCCACGGCTACCGCGTGGTGTCCAATTGCGGACCCGACGCCGGCCAGACCGTGCCTCATCTGCATTTTCACATTCTCGGCGGCAAGGAACTGGCGCTGGATTTCGCGTAAACGGAACTAAAATCACACCTCCGGCATAAAATAGCCGGAGGTGATTTTTATGAGCATCGTCAAAACAGATGTGCCTATGACATCGGCGCTGGCCAATGAAACGATTTTGCAACTGGTGCAGGCTTACCCGGATTTTCGCACTGAAGTGCTGACTGAAACGGTTTTTGGACGTCCGGTGCGGACTTTGGTGATGGGCACAGGGGCGCGGAAAGTGCTTTTCACTGCGGCGCACCACGCCAACGAGTGGATCACCGCTCCGGTGCTGCTGAAATTTGCGGAGGAATTGGGCGCTGCTGCGCAGTCCGGCGGCAAGATCTTTGACGCGGATGCCCGACAATTGCTCCGTGATGTAACCATCCATATGGTGCCCATGGTTAATCCGGATGGAGTGGATCTGGTGACCGGAGCGCTGCAGCCGGGGAGCGCGCAGTATGAGCAGGCGGCGCGCCTGTCGGAGAATTATCCCAGTATCGCATTTCCCGATGGATGGAAAGCCAATCTTTTGGGCGTGGACTTGAATCTCAATTATCCTGCCGGATGGCTGCAGGCGCGGGAGATCAAATTCATGCAGGGCTATACCCAGCCGGGACCCCGGGATTATGTGGGGCGTGCTCCGCTGGATCAGGTGGAAACATTTGCCCTGTCGGAGTATACGGAGGAGGTCGACCCGGCGTTGGTGCTGGCCTATCATACGCAAGGGAAAGTGATCTACTGGCAGTTTCAGAATTATTTCGTTCCCGGTGCCCGGGAATTGGCGGAGCGCTTTGCTGCAGTCAGCGGCTATGCCGTGGAGGATACACCATATGAGTCTTCCTTTGCCGGTTATAAGGACTGGTTTATTAAGATCTTCCGCCGACCGGGCTTCACCATCGAGGTGGGGCAGGGGAATAATCCGCTGCCGCTGAGCCAGTTTGATGAGATCTACCGGGATAATCTGGGGATCTTGGTCACCGCCGCCAGAGGATAAGAAAAAGGACGCCATCGGCGTCCTTTTGTTAGTAGAAGAGCAGAGAAAACCAGGTCACGGTGTTGTCGCCGTACTGAAAATTGATGCCCCATTGTTCCAAGAGCGCCAAAACATTGATGCCGTGGCTTTCGACGCAGGGGTGCATTTTTCCCGGCAGGCGGCAGGGAAGACCGTCTAAGTACGCGCACCGGTCGCACAGCGCGCAGGCCTCTGTGGAGAGAATGTAGGGATTTACATTTTGCTCACGCATAATATCGCGCACCTGATTGGTGATCTTCTCATGCGCCGGACGGGTGGCGAGCGTTTCGTCGATGTTGCCGATGTCTTCAACCTGCGTTGCGGTGGAGATCACCAGGCAGTTTTTGTAACTGCGGCATTTTTTGGTACACTCTTCCACCGTGCCCACGCCGGGCGGGCATGCCCAGGTCTTGCCGTACATGGGGCATTCATGCTCACAGATCCAGCGGATGCGGCTGGAAAATTCCAGGTCATCGGGCGTGATGAACTCGTAAAAGTAAAGGGGCAGTTCCGCAAGAGCCTCTTCCAGTTTTTCGCGGTTTAACATTTCAGTTCCTCCAATATTTTGGTGCAGCCTTCCGTGATGTCTTCCCATGTCTGAGTAAAGTCGCCGCTATACCAGGGGTCAGCCACATCGCGGCCAAGAAAAGCCTTGCAGCGCAATGCCTTTTCGCCGAACAGCCGGTCAAGATACCGGGCGTTGGAGCGGTCCATATAGTAGATGTGATCGTAGTGATCAAGGTCGTGCTCGGTGATCCGCCGTGCGGTTTTTCCGCCGCAGGATATGCCGTGGGCAGCCAGTTCCCGCCGGGCGGGGGGATACACGGGGTTGCCCAGTTCTTCACAACTGACGGCAGCGGAAGCGATCTCAAAATCGCGCTCCCGACCGGCCTTTTTCACCATGTCTTTCATCACAAATTCCGCCATGGGACTGCGGCAGATATTGCCATGGCAGACAAATAAAATCTTCGTCATAGTAATCTCCTGAATAACAATGTCATTGTCAGCCGGTACGCACACTGGCGTGGCAATCTTCTGAAATATTATACCATGCAGCGGACAGAAATGCAACTTGTAGGGGCGATCATTGATCGCCCGCGGGTCATTCGTGAATGCCCCCTACATCCCGCCGGCAAGAGTTACGCATCTAAAGTAGATGACGAAAAAACGGCTGCGGTGTTTTTGTTGTTGACACGGATAAAGTAGATGGGTAAAATAGTAAGTGCCACACAGTTTAATAATGTTTCCAAGTAGGCATACTCTTGCAAAAGCGTATGCTTGATTCGTCATATCCTACTTGGGAATGAACTGTGTGGCAACAGGAGTCGAGCTGCGTTTTTCAGTGCGTAGTTTCGGCTACGCACTTTTTATTTTACCCAATCGGTGGAAAACTGGAACAAACAGTACTCAAAACAGCAGAAATCAGCGGTTATTTTTGCGCTGTTTTTGGTTTTTCAAGGCAGGAGACCGTTGCCCGAAAAACAGCCAAAAAGAGCATGGTTTTTTGCTTTTTGGGGTTGCAATAAAGGGCGATTTATATTATAATATAGTATCCGATAATGGGTGCAATGTGTGCTTAACACCAATTCACCAAAAGAGAGGTCAATAAATGCAGATTCCATTTTCCCCTCCGGACATTACGGAGCAAGACATTCAGGCAGTCGCGCAGGCGCTGCGCTCCGGCTGGATCACTACCGGCCCCAAGACGAAGGAATTGGAGCGCCTTGTGGCGCAGCGCTGCGGTGTAAACCGTGCGGTGTGCCTGAATTCCCAGACCGCCTGCGCGGAGATGGCGCTGCGTCTTTTGGGCGTGGGCCCCGGTGACGAAGTGATCACTACTGCTTATACCTATACTGCTACGGCTTCCGTCATTGACCATGTTGGCGCAAAGATCGTGCTGGTGGATACCCAAAAAGACAGCCTCGAAATGGATTACCGGCAGGCTGAAGAGGCGGTTACGGAGCGCACCAAGGTCATCATTCCCGTGGACATCGCCGGCATTCCCTGTGATTATGAAAAGATCTATCAAATCGCGCAGCGCAAAAAGAGCCTGTTTCATGCTGCGAATTCTTTGCAGGAGGCTTTTGGCCGCATCATCATTTTGGCGGATTGCGCCCATTCTTTCGGCGCCAGCCGCAATGGCGTTATGGCCGGCGCGATGGCGGATTTTTCCGCATTTTCTTTCCACGCGGTGAAGAATCTGACTACCGCCGAGGGCGGCGCACTGACGTGGAAATCGATCCCCGGTGTGGACGATGAAGCGATCTATAAGCAGTTGCAACTTCTGAGCCTGCACGGCCAGTCCAAGGACGCTCTTGCCAAGACACAGTTGGGCGCTTGGGAGTATGACGTGGTGGGCCCCTATTTCAAATGCAATATGACCGATGTGGCGGCGGCCATGGGCATTACGCAAATGGCGCGTTATGATGATATGCTTGCACGCAGAAGGCAGATTATTGAGCGTTATGACGCAATTTTGCGTCCTTTTGGCGTGCAAACGCTGTCACATTATGCCGAAAGTTGCACGTCTTCCGGTCATTTGTATATTACGCGGGTGCCGGGCATCTCGGTGCAGCAGCGTAATGAGATCATTACGAAAATGGCGGAAAAGGGCGTTGCCTGCAATGTGCACTATAAGCCTTTGCCCATGCACACGGCCTATAAAAATCTGGGTTTCGATATTGCGGATTATCCCAATGCCTATGCCCAGTATGCCAATGAGATCACCCTGCCGCTGCATACCTGCCTGACCGACGAGCAGGTGGAATATGTGATTGAATGCTATAAAGCAGTAATTTCCGGAGTGAAAGCATGAAAGTGATTCGTGATGAGATCGGCGGCGATTTTTGTACGGTTCCAACTGCCGCAACTGAAAACGGCTGTTTTCCCGGAGATACCTGCTGGTTTGGGTCTGGAAGAAGCGCCCTTGCCTGTGTGATCGATCAGATTCAAAAGCAGTATGAAGTGCGTTCTGTGGCAATGCCCGCGTGGTGCTGCGACAGTATGATCAAGCCATTCGTGGATGCCGGGATGGAAGTCCGATTCTACCCTGTGTATCCTGAGGGTGGCCGTTTGGTACAGCGGCCGGATGAGGCAGCAACCTGCGATATGCTGTTTTTGATGGATTATTTCGGCTATCGCGGTGGATCTGAGGCGCCGGATGTGCCCGGCATTCGCGTCCGGGACTTAACGCATAGTGTGTTTTCGGGCGCTTACGGTGATGCACAGTATTATTTTGGCAGTCTGCGGAAGTGGGCAGGTTTTCACACCGGCGGTTTTGCCTGGGGGTTGGAACATGCCGATTTGCCGGAGGATGCCGCATATATTGCGCTGCGCCAGCAGGCAATGGAACGGAAAGATCAGTACCTTTCCGGTGCTGTTGAGGATAAGCAGCATCTGCAGATCTTCCGCGAAGCAGAGGAATTGCTGGAACGCCATGAGATCTGTGGCGCTTCTCAGCGGGATATGGTTTTGGCGCGGCAGATGGATGTGGCGCAGATCAAGCGCCGCCGCAGGGAAAATGCAGCAATATTGCTGGAAGCGTTTTCTCAGATCGCAGTTTTTTCTGAACTGGGAGATGAGGATTGTCCGCTGTTCGTGCCGATCCTCGTGCCGGACGGAAAGCGCGATGAATTGCGGCAATATCTCATTGAAAATCGGATCTATTGCCCGGTGCATTGGCCGCTGACGGTTTACCATGCGCCGGATGAAAAATCTGCTGTTTTGTATAGCCGTTCTTTAAGTTTGGTTTGTGATCAGCGCTACAGCACGCAGGATATGCTGCGCATTGCCGAAACCGTGGCGCGTTTTTGGCGCGCTTGAATTAAAAAGCAGATGGCTCCCGAAAAGGGCGGAATATAGAAGAAGAATATTAAGGTGGAAAGTTATGAACATTTTGATTTTGAGCTGCGGAACGAGAAATAAAGTTGTGCAGTATTTCAAGAAAAATTTGGAAGATATCGGCAAAGTTATCGCTACCGACTGCAGCGATATGGCACCTGCGCTTTACGATGCGGATGTGCACTACATCGTTCCCAAAATGACGGATGAAAACTATCTGGACAGTATTTATGACATCTGCAAAAAAGAGCAGGTGTGTGCCGTTTTGAGCCTGATCGACCCCGAATTGAGCCTTTTGGCGGAGCACCGTCGGGAATTTGAGGATTTGGGCGTGAAGGTCATCGGCTCCAGTTATGAATTGTGCGAATTGAGCCTGGACAAGTATGAGATGTATCTGTGGCTGAAAGAAAGAGGCTATGCCTGCGCCAAGTCTTATATGGACAAGGCTGCGTTCTGCGCGGATCTGGAAAAGGGCGAAATTTCTTTCCCGGTGTTCGTTAAACCCGCAAGAGGCAGTGCTTCTATTGCCATTTCCAAGGCGGACGATATGCAAATGCTGGACTTCCTCTTTGATCGCGGAGAGGGCATGATGATCCAGCAGTTCATGAACGGTCAGGAGATCGGTGCGGACGCCTATATCGATATGATTTCCGGTGAAGTGGTCTCCATCTTCACCAAGAAGAAAGTCAAGATGCGTGCCGGTGAAACCGACAAGGCCCTGAGTTTCAAGGACGAAAAACTTTTCAATCTGCTGAAGAAGTTTATCACCGAGGCAGGTTTTAGTGGTCAGATCGACATCGATGTGTTTGATGTTGACGGCGAATATTATATTTCCGAAGTGAATCCCCGGTTCGGTGGCGGTTATCCTCATGCTTATGAGTCCGGTGCTAACCATATGGAACTGATCATCAACAATTTGAAAGGTCAGGCTAACGAAAACCGCATCGGTGCGTACCGGGAAGGTACTTGCATGATGAAGTATAACGAGATCATGGTGATCTGAAGTATTGCCGGCGTTGCGGCGCTGAATAAGATTACATGCGAGGATGTACATATATGTTTGAGCAAGCAAAAGGTAAAAAACTGCTGATCATCGGCGGTGAGACCAATATCGTCAATATTGTAGAAATGGCGCGTCAGATGGGCGTTTACACCATCGTTACCGAGCGCGGTACGGATTATTCCAAATTGCCTGCCAAGGTGGCTGCTGATGAGGCCTGGGATATCGACTATACAGACATGGAAAC
The DNA here is from genome assembly GCA_045591725.1 of Faecousia sp. Classification (GTDB taxonomy): domain Bacteria; phylum Bacillota; class Clostridia; order Oscillospirales; family Oscillospiraceae; genus Faecousia. Next base: position 45,749 of record JAZNTI010000051.1, on the reverse strand, counting down.
GCTCGCAAGACTTTGCCGTGAAGCGGGTGTTTCCGGCGTGATGTCCGGTTACAGCGAGGGTAAGGTGCTTTGTGCCGCAAAACTTTCCCAGTTGCTGGGCACGCCGTTTTACGCGACCCCCGAGCAGATCGAGATCACCCGGGATAAGCGCCGATTTAAGCAACTGTGTCAGGAGTATGGCGTTTGTGTTCCGGCGGAGTATTGCAAAAATGGCAAGATCACGGAAGAAGACAAAGCATCTGTGGTGTTTCCGGTGATCGTCAAACCTGCGGATTATGGCGGAAGAATCGGTATTTCCGTGTGCCGCGACCGTGAGGAATTGGAAGCGGCGTTGGTTAAAGCGCAGGCCAGTTCCATCGGCGGCGACATTGTGGTGGAAGAGTATGTTACCGGCACGGAACTTATTGCCATCTATACCATTGCCAACGGCGAGATCAGCCTGTCAATTATCAATGAGAAGCATCTTTCCCGCGAGGGCAATGAATATGCCTGTCTGTGCGATGTGGCTATTACGCCTTCGGCGTTTTATGATATGTATCTGCAGACTACGGATGCGAAGATCAGGGAGTTTCTGAAAGGCATTGGTGTGGAAAACGGCATTGCCGGTATTCAGTTTATTGCCAATAAAGAAAAGATCACCGCCTTTGAAATGGGCCTGCGGCTCAATGGCGGCAACGATTGGAAGGTCCTGGACCACTATAACGGCATCAATCACTTGAAGATGATGATCAATCATGCCCTTACCGGCGACATGGGCGACAGCCTGAGCAAGGATGATCCGCAGATCAAGGAGTATATGTGCACTTATGTGATGTATGCCCACGGTGGCGAGATTGGCACCTTCTCTTATGCGGGCATTGAAGACTGCCCCGAGGTCATTGATATCAGCCCCTATGCCAAGGTGGGCAAGGTGGTGCCGGACCGTGGTACCACGCAGCAGCGCGTGATCTCTTTCAAGATCCGCGCAGCATCCAAAGACCGGGTGGCACAGACCATACGGTTTATTCAGGAGCATGTGATCGTTAAAGATGTGGACGGCAATAATATGCTGTTTAAGCCTTTCGATACCGTGCGCCTGCATGAGAAACTGGTTTAAGGACCGATAACGGACAGAGGAGTAGTTATTATGGAAAAAGTAACGGTGAAGCATCGTTTTTATGAGAAATACATAAAGCGTTTTCTGGACATCGTAATCTCTGCAACCGCGTTGCTGCTGCTGTGGTGGCTCTTTGCGATTCTTGCCATCGTGGTCAAACTCAATTTGGGTTCTCCGGTGATCTTTGTTCATGAGCGTCCCGGTCAGATCGATCCCAAAACCGGAAAAGAAAAGTTGTTCAAGTTGTATAAATTCCGTTCCATGACCAATGAGTGTGATGAAAACGGTGTTCTGCTGCCCAGCAAGCAGCGCATGACCAAGTTCGGCAGGATCCTGCGAGCAACCAGCCTGGACGAGATCCCCGAACTTTGGAATATCCTCAAAGGCGATATGAGCATCGTTGGCCCCAGACCGTGGAACAAAAAGTATCTGGATTATTACACGGAGCGTGAGCATTGCCGCCATCTGGTCCGCCCCGGTCTTACCGGACTGGCGCAGGTCAACGGCAGAAACGCTGCGGACTGGGATCAGCGTTTTAAATACGACCTTTATTATGTAGAAAATGTTTCTCTGTGGCTGGACATTAAGGTCATGTTCCAAACTGTGGCGAAGGTGTTTAAGCGTGCCGATATTATCGAAGCGGGCAAGCAGGTCGTTTTCTCTGATTACAGAAAGCAGCAGTGGGAATCCGGTGAAGTTCCCCGTCCCGAGGAGCAGGTATCTGTTTAATAAACTGTGCGTAATTAGGCTCGATGCGTTTGTTAATCCCACGTTGAAAATGCCCCGGATATCGGGCATAAAGTTGATTTTTGGTGTTTTTTGAGGTGGTAAAATATGTTTAAAAAATTACGCAGTGACTTGTTTGAACCGTTGGGAAGAAAACTCTCTGAGTTTGGAGTTTCCATGCAAAAGCATGAAAAAATTTTTGTGAAACTGGACTGTATTTGTGCTGTTTTGCTTGCATTATGTCCAATTTTGCAGCATTATGTGGGACTTGTTTTCAACGCGGCTTTGACAGTGATGGTGGTGTTGGTACCTTACTTGCTGTTGCGCGTGATTTCTAACTGGGGAAAACTTCAGTTGCCGGCATTGCGCGTTGTGTTGGTAATGATCGCGTATATGTTTTTCCGGGTGGTTGATCACGGAACATCTGTTACGGAACTGGGACAGTCCGGCGTGCTGATACTGTATTTCGCCGTTGCGGCCTTGGGCTGCATAGACCTGAAACTTTTTTGTAAGACCGCGTTGATGGTTTCTATGCTGGCATCTGCTCTTTTGGCGGCACAATATGTCGGTTTCTATATTTTTAAGTTCCATATTCAAATGGTGCCTACCGACCTGTTGTTGCCTTCCGCTGAGCAGTGGATCCTGGGCGCGCAGACCGGTCTGGCGGGCATAACCGGCAAAATCAACGATTTCTACAGACCTTCTGCGTTTTTCCTGGAGCCTTCCCACTTTTTCATTTATGCGTTCCCTCATTTGTTCCTTGTGTTGTTTGGCGGCAAAGAGAAGAAGCATCTATATGCAGCGCTGTTAATTTCGCTGGGCATGGTCCTCACTACTTCCGGCATGGGAATTGCTGCAACGGTTGGCGCATGGGTGTTGTATTTTGCTTTGTATGACGAGAAAAATCATGTTTTCTCCGTGAAGAATATTTTCCGTAAGCGGAATTTGATTCTGGTTGGCGGCGTGGTAGTGCTTTTCGCATTGGCAGTTGCAGTTGTTCCTTCTGTCCGCAGGACGGTTGTGCGGATCTTTACTACCGGCACGGGCGTTACTGCCATTACCGGCCGGATCTCCAAGGCGCTGAAAGGCTTGCAGGGGATGACTTTTATTCAGTGGATTTTTGGCGTTGAGGATACTACGCACAGCATTTCTTACAATATGCCCGGTATGATTGCAGCGGTCTATCGTCATGGTCTGATTGGTATGATCCTCTCCATGGAATTGTACGCCAAGAGCATTTACAAACTGAAACTGCCGTATGCATTGGTGGCAGCAGTTATTGTAGTCACCAGTTTCTTCAGTGCACATACGCATTCTACCGTTGGAATCATGTATTTTGCGCTGATTCTGCTGCGTGGGTATCAGACAGACGCACGTGACCCAGAACCAAGACTTTTTCCTGCGATTATCGGACGCAACAAGAGAAGCGAACAACAAGGTTAACAAATATTGAGGTATTTTTGTTTTGCAAGAGAATGAAAAAAGAGGCTCTACCGGTCTTGCGTTGAAAGCAGGTTTCTGGTATGTGATCAGTACATTTCTGGTCAAAGGCCTTTCCTTTATTACAACTCCAATATTCTCCCGATTGCTGAGCAAAGAGGCGTACGGCGAGTTTTCCAACTTTGCCAGTTGGCAGGCGCTGCTGCTTATTGTCACCAGTATGGAGATGCAGAATACCGTTGCCCGTGCTTACTATGATTTCAAGGACGAATTTGACGGTTATGTGTCCTCCATCACCATCACCAGTTGCGTGGTGACCATGTTGCTGTATGGCGTTTTCCTGGCCTGCGGTGACTGGATGCTGCAGATCGTGGCGATCCCCAAGGAATATGTGCATATTTTGTTTTTTATGCTGATGTTCCAGGCCTGCAAGCAGATCTACATGGCTCGGGAGCGGACGCTTTACCGCTATAAATCTGTAGCGGCGATCTCTGTGGTCAATTTGCTGGTGCCTACGCTGATCGCGGTGGTTTTGGTGCTTTTGGCACAGGAGCCCAGCCGTCTCAGCGCCCGTATTTACGGATTCTATGTTCCTTCTGCCGTTATTGGTATGGGCTGCGCCGCGGTGATGCTGCTGCGGGGCAAGACTTTCCGCTGGAAACATTGTAAGTACGCTGTGGTGCTGGCGCTGCCGTTGGTGCTGCATTATCTGACGGCGCATTTGCTGACATCTTCCAATACCATTGTCACCAAGTGGATTTTGGGTGCAGAGGCGGTTTCTCCCGTGAGTATCGCGTCCAGCACCAACCATATTCTGACAATTTTGCTGCAGGCGGTTTCCGGTGCGGTGACAACCTGGCTCATGGATAATCTGGAGCAGGGGAATGTCAAAACTGTCCGGAAAGGTACGCTTTTGTATGTTGCCGGCATTTCGGCTGTTTCCATCGGCATTATGCTGCTGGCGCCGGAACTGGTTATGATCCTGGGCGGCAAGAAGTATACGGATGCTGTTCCTCTGATGCCCGGTATGGTTGCTGCTGTGCTGGTGCAGTCTGTGGCAACGCTGTTTACCATCGTGCTCACTTACTGCAAAAAGGTGACCTTTATCGGTATCATTACGGGTATTGTGGCGGTCATTGGAGTGGCTGCCAAGTATTTCCTGCTTCCGTATTTCGGCGTTCAGATGCTGCCGGTGGTGAATATCGCCGCATTTGGTATTTTGCTGGTGGCGGGCTATCTGCTGGTGCGCCGTTTCGGTTACGGCAAGTTTATGAATTTCAAGGGCATTGCGCTCATTGTGGCTGCAGTCCTTGCGGCAATGTTCGGCTGCTTCTTCCTGTACCGTGTGAATGTGGTACGCTGGTGCATCATTGGCGTGGTCGCTGTGGCTGCAGGTTTTGTGGCGTATAAGTACCGCGCAATGATCCTGAAGGTTTTGAAAAAGAAATTTAAGAAGAAGAAAACAACAGGTGAAACTGCGTAAATTCATTAAAGGTAAGGGTTGTTCTATGGGCGAAAAGATCAATGTAACGCGTTCCTCTATGCCTTCTTTTGAGGAATACTGCAATGAAATTAAAGACCTGTGGGACAGCCGCTGGCTGACCAATGTGGGTGCGAAGCATCAGGCTTTGCGCGCCCAGTTGGAGCACTATCTGGGCGTAGACCACGTGGCACTGCATTGCAATGGCCATTTGTCGCTGGAAAACATTCTCGCTGCCATGGATTTTCCTGCCGGCAGCGAGGTAATCACCACACCGTTTACATTTGTTTCTACCACCAATGCCATTAAGCGCTGCGGTCTTACTCCGGTGTTTTGTGATGTTGAGCCCACTTATTATACGCTGGATCCACAAAAAATCGAGGCACTGATCACACCCAAGACCTGCGCCATCGTGCCGGTGCATGTTTATGGCAATCTTTGCGATGTGCAGGCCATTGCGTCCGTTGCGGGCAAGCATGGTTTGAAGGTTATCTACGATGCGGCACATGCTTTTGGCGTGCGCTGTAATGGGCAGGGCGCAGGTGCTTTTGGCGATGCTTCTATGTTCAGTTTCCACGCCACCAAGGTGTTCCATACCATTGAGGGCGGCTGCGTTTGTTACCGTGACGGTGCATTGACGGAAAAACTGGAAATGTTGCGTAATTTCGGCCTTTCAGGGCAGGGCGACTGCCTTTATGTGGGCGGAAATGCAAAAATGAACGAATTTCAGGCGGCTATGGGTCTGTGCAATTTGCGGCATATCGACCAGCAGATCGCCAAACGCAAGGCCTGTGCGGAGCGTTACCGGATAAGGCTTGAGGGTGTTCCGGGCATTGTTGTGCCGCCGGTACAGCCCGGCGTTCAGAGTAATTATGCGTATTTTCCCGTGATTTTTGACGGATATAAACTTGATCGCGATGCGGTGCAGGCGAAACTTGCCGCCCATGACATCACCGCCAGAAAGTATTTTTATCCGCTGACCGGTAGTTTCGCGTGCTATAACAGCACTGCCGATACACCGGTGGCGGCTTATGCGGCGCAAAGGGTATTGACGCTGCCGCTTTATGCGGATCTTGCGCCGGAGGATGTGGATCGCATTTGTGATCTGATTTTAGAGTGAAAGAAAAGGAGGGTTGTAAATGAAGGGCATTATTTTGGCCGGAGGAAGAGGCACCCGGCTTTATCCCATGACCAAAGCGATCTCCAAGCAACTGCTTCCTATTTATGATAAGCCTTTGATTTACTACCCGATTTCCATGCTGCTGCTGGCTGGCATCCGGGAGATTTTGATTATCTCGACGCCGGAGGACCTGCCGGATTATCGGCAACTTTTGGGCGACGGCAGTAATTTAGGCGTGCGTTTTGCTTACGCGGAGCAGTCTGCTCCCCGGGGACTTGCGGAGGCTTTTATCATCGGCGAGGAGTTTATCGGCGATGACAGTGTGTGCCTTATTTTGGGCGACAATGTGTTTTACGGGCAGAACATGACCAAAATCCTCCGGGATTCCATGGCGGATCTGCAGGGTGCCCGAATTTTTGGATTTCCCGTTAAAAACCCTTCGGATTTCGGCGTTGTGGAGTTTGATGAAGAGCACCGGGTGCTTTCCATTGAGGAAAAACCCCTGCATCCAAAGTCCAATTACGCTGTTCCCGGCCTATATTTTTATGATAACCGTGTGGTGGAGATCGCAAAGAATGTGCAGCCTTCTGCCCGTGGCGAACTGGAGATCACGGCGGTCAATAATGCGTATTTGCAGAGCGGGCAACTCCATGTTTCCCTTATGGGGCGCGGTATTACCTGGTTGGATACCGGCACACCGGAAGGCATGATGAAAGCAGCGCAGTTTGTGCAGGCTGTTCAAGAGGGGCAGGGTTTCTATGTTTCCTGCATCGAGGAGATCGCCTGGCGACGCGGCTTTATTTCTACGGAGCAGTTGCGCGCCATCGGTGAAAGCCTGAAAATGACCCAGTACGGAAAATATCTGCTGTCGCTTGCCGGGGAGGATGCAAAATGACGATTCTTGTAACCGGCGGCGCCGGATTTATCGGCGCGAATTTTGTGTTTTACATGCTGGACAAGCATCCTGAGGATCGGATCGTTTGTCTGGATAAACTGACTTACGCAGGCAATTTAAGTACCCTTGCTTCCGTGATGGATCACCCCAACTTCCGCTTCGTGAAGATGGACATCTGTGATCGGGATGCGGTGTATAGCCTGTTCCGGCAAGAGCATCCCGATATCGTGGTGAATTTTGCCGCAGAGACTCATGTGGACCGTTCCATTGAGGATCCTGAGGTCTTTTTGAAAACCAACATTTTGGGTACGCAGGTGTTGATGGATGCCTGCCGTGCGTACGGCATTGTCCGTTACCATCAGGTGTCCACGGACGAAGTTTACGGCGATCTGCCGTTGGACCGGCCGGATCTGCTGTTTACGGAAACGACGCCTATCCATGCCAGTTCTCCGTATTCTGCCGCTAAGGCATCTGCGGACCTGCTGGTGCACTCGTACCATCGTACTTTTGGACTTCCGGTGACCATTTCCCGATGTTCCAACAATTATGGTCCCTATCAGTTCCCGGAAAAACTGATTCCTTTGATGATCGCCAATGCGCTGGCGGACAAGCCTCTGCCCGTTTACGGTGAGGGACTGAATGTCCGGGACTGGCTGTATGTGGAGGACCACTGCAAGGCCATTGACCTGATCCTGCGCCATGGACGCGTGGGCGAGGTTTACAATATTGGCGGTCATAATGAGATGCGCAATATCGACATTGTGAAACTGATCTGTAAAGCGCTTAACAAGCCGGAAAGTCTGATTACTTACGTAAAAGACCGCAAGGGTCATGATCTGCGTTATGCCATCGACCCTGCGAAGATCCATGTGGAACTGGGGTGGTTGCCGGAAACGCCTTTTGCCGAGGGCATCGAAAAGACCATCCGCTGGTATCTGGAAAATAAAGAGTGGTGGCAAACCATTATTTCCGGTGAATATCAGAATTACTACGAAAAAATGTACGGCAATCGCTGACTTTTTAATAAAATTTGGAGGAATTATTATGTCTATTCAGGAAAAAATCGTTAATCTTTTGAAGGAAATCAAACCCACCAAGGACCTGACCACCGTTACCGATATTATTGAGGGCGGCTATCTGGATTCTTTTGAACTGATGTCTTTGATCGCTGCGCTCAGTGAAACTTTTGATGTTGAGATTGGCGTGGATGAGATTGTGCCTGAGAATTTTAATTCTGTGGTTGCCATGGTGGCAATGGTCGAGAAACTGAAGTAAGCCGGGAGAGAAAAATGAGAGCAAAGAGAATGTATCACAGCGTGCGGCTGCTTTTGCTGCGCAAGCCTACCAAGCGCGCTGCTTATTTGAAGAAGCATAACATTTTGGGTGCCATTGGTGACAATTGCAAGTGGGGTCCTTGGCTGGTGCCGCTGTACCCTGAACTGATCCGTTTGGGCAATAATGTCCACGTCCATAAAACTGCCAAGATCGTTACCCACGATATGCTTAATAAGTATTTGAAAAAACGCGAGCCCAATGCCGATTTCGGTCACGGTGAGAAACTGGGCTGCGTGGAACTGTGTGACAATGTTTATATTGCCATGAACGCTACTGTCATGCCCGATGTGCGTATCAATAAAGACTGCCTGATCACTGCAGGCAGCGTGGTCACATCGGATATCCCCGAAAATACTGTGGCATCCGGCATTCCTGCCAAACCCGCGGGCCGCTTTGATATGTTCGTTGCTCTTCGCAAAATGAGCAAGGCACAGTGCCTGCCTGTGAAGAATCAGGAGTTGGCACCGGAACTGGCGGAGGAAGCCTGGGCACGCTTTACCAAGCGGCGCGATAAGTAAAGGATAAAGGAGATCGTTCAATGCGTTCCATTGTTAAAAGCATTTATGAGCATGCCCAGACCTTTCCTGAAAAGAAAGCGCTGATCGCAACCGACTGCACGTTGGATTACAGCACGCTGTGGCGAATGGTTGCTGCAATGGCGAAATTGCTGAAGGATAAGGGCCTCGAAAAGGGCCAGCGTGTGATCCTGGAGGCAGACCATACTGCTGAATTCGTTGTTATGTGTTACGGCATTCATTTGGCTGGTGGCGTTCATGTCCCGGTTGAGAATGATGCACCTGCTGAACGCGTGGAGGCCATTGCCGCGGAGATTCAGCCCAGCATGATTTTGACCGGCAAGCATCCTTTGGAAGCGTTTGGTGTTTCGCTGGAAGGACTTTTGGAGATCCCGGTAGAAGAGCCGGAATTTCCTACGGAAGATATGCTGCAGGAGATTTTGTTCACCACCGGCACTACCGGCAAGTCCAAGGGCGTTATGATCACCCATTATGGCCAGATGAATATGTGCCAGTCGCAGAATGCGGTGCTTGATTACAGTATTGATAATGTCTGGCTGATTCCCACGCCGATGAATCATGCGGCAGGTCTTCGCAAAACCCACATGTCCATGGTGCGCGGCAGCACCACACTGCTGATGCGCGGTTTTACTAATTTGAAACTGTTTTTCCAGAACATCCGCGACCATCATGTTACCTCCATTTATCTGCCTCCTGCAGGTGTTCACTATGTGCTGATGCTGGCGGCAAAGGAATTGGCGAAGTATGATGAACAGTTGGATTTTCTGTATTCCAGTTCTTCCGCGCTGCCCGGCGGTGACAAGGAGAAACTCATCAGCCTTTTGCCCAATGTACGTAAATTTGATGCCTATGGCGGCTCTGAAGTAGGCGCGGTGTGCTATATTGACTATAATGCGAATCGTGACAACACCAAATGTGTCGGTAAGGCCAATCCCGGCGTGGATATCTATATTGTGGACGAGCACTATAACCGTATGGACAATGCCACTGCGGAAAATCCCGGCATTATTGCTATCCGCAGCAATACCGTCACCGCCGGCTATTGGGATGAGCCGGAGTTGACCGCCAACACCATCCAGGATGGCGTGATCTATATGACTGACCTGGGTTATATTGAAAATGGCTATTTGTATCTGGTGGGTCGCCGTGATGATGTGATTAATGTGGGCGGCTTGAAGATTGCTCCCACAGAGGTGGAGGATGTGGCAATGCGGCATCCTATGGTAGATGAGTGCGTCTGTGTTCCTTTTGAGGACCGTGTTTATGGCCGCGTGGTCAAAATGCTGGTAAAAGTTAACGAGGGTCAGGAATTTGATGCCTCTGCGCTGGCAGCCTATCTGGAGGATAAACTGGAGGCCTATAAAGTGCCCAAGTATATCGTGCAGACCGAGGAGATTCCCAAAACATTCAATGGCAAGATCGACCGCAAGAAGATCATTGCGGAGCAGAATTAATAATGCAATAAAAAAGTGGTACGCACTAGCGTACCACTTTTTTGTTTATTGGATTTAGATGCGGGCGACGCCGGTAGCCCGTGCGGCCTGGGCGACGGCTTCAGCAACGGCCTTGCCCACACGGGGGTCAAAGGCCTTGGGAATGATGTATTCCTCGCTGAGTTCGTCATCGGAGATCAGATTGGCCAGTGCCTGGGCGGCAGCCATCTTCATTTCCTCGTTGATGTCGCTGGCGCGGACATCGAAAGTGCCGCGGAAGATGCCGGGGAATGCCAGCACATTGTTGATCTGGTTGGGGAAGTCGGAGCGACCGGTGGAGATGACTCTTGCACCGCCGGCTTTGGCTTCGTCGGGGTAGATTTCGGGAGTGGGGTTGGCGCAGGCGAAGATGATAGCGTCTTTGTTCATGGTGGCGACCATTTCCTTGGTGACCATGCCGGGCGCGGAAACGCCGATGAACACGTCAGCGCCTACCAGCATATCGGCCAGAGTGCCGGCCTTCTTCTCCAGGTTGGTTTGCAGAGCCATTTCTTCTTTGATCCAGTTGAGGTTGTCACGGCCCTCGTAGATGGCGCCCTTGCGGTCGCACATGGTGATGTTCTTGTAGCCGGCAGCCAGCAGCAGTTTGACAATGGCGATGGCTGCCGCGCCTGCACCGGAGGTGACGATCTTGACATCTTCCTTCTTCTTGCCAACGACCTTCAGGGCGTTCTGCAGACCGGCCAGGGTGATGACGGCGGTGCCGTGCTGGTCGTCATGGAAGATGGGAATATCGCACTTTTCTTTCAGTTTGCGCTCGATCTCGAAGCAACGGGGAGCGGAAATATCCTCCAGGTTGATGCCGCCGAAAGAGCCGCTCATCAGGTAAACGGCGTTGACGAATTCGTCAACATCTTTACTCTTGACACACAGAGGGAAGGCATCCACATCGGCGAAAGCCTTAAACAGGGCGCATTTGCCTTCCATAACGGGCATGCCGGCTTCGGGGCCGATATCGCCCAGACCCAAAACGGCGGTGCCGTCGGTGATGACCGCGCACAGATTGTGGCGGCGGGTCAGTTCGTAGGACTTGTTGACATCCTTCTGGATCTCCAGGCAGGGCTGTGCAACACCGGGGGTGTAAGCCAGGGACAGATCGTCTTTGGTCTTGCAGGGAACGGTGCAAACAACTTCAATTTTGCCGCCCCACTCAGCGTGCAGGCGCAGGGATTCTTTTGCGTAATCCATAATAATACACTCCGATCTATAAATTTAGTAGTTACCCTTGAAAACGTCTTCCTTAACGGGAGGACGGTAGTCGCCGAAGTAGGCGGAGAAGTCCATGCCCAGGTAGTTGCAAAGATCCAGCACTTCCACCATGGTGTTGTCATTGACGGGGATGCCGTTGGCCTTGCGGTCGGCGATGGCGGCAACTTCTTTTTCACCGTGGGTGTAGATCTGTGCGGCGCCGTCAGCCTTGGGAGATTCACGAAGTTCCTGCAGATAGGTGGAGAAATGCTCCTTGATGGCGGCAGGATCGCCGAAGAAAGCGGGGTTGATGGCCATGAAGCCGTGGCAGATCTGACCCTTGCCGCCGGTCATGCAGTAATTGGAGGTAGCGCCCATGGAGAGGATGGAGGAGAAGATCTCACACAGCATGCCGTAGCCGTAGCCCTTGTGGCTGCCCAACTGCTCGGTGCTGCCGCCCAGAGGCATGATGCCGCCGCCGTTCTTGGCGACGATGTTTGCCAGCACATCGGGGGCGTTGGAGGAGGGGTGACCGTCTTTGTCCAGCGCCCAGCCTTCGGGCAGAGGCTTTTCCATTTTGTTGTACATCTCCAGTTTGCCGCGGGTGACCACGGTGGTGGAGGCATCGAAGAAGAAGTCGTAAGGTTCGGCAGGGAATGCGCAGGCGATGGGGTTGGAGCCCAGCATAGCCTTGCGACCGAAGGTGGGCACCATGATTGCTTCGGAGTTGGTGCAGCTGAAGCCCATCAGACCTTCCTTGCAGGCCATTTTTGCGTAGTAGCCGGCAATGCCGTAGTGGTTGGAGTTGCGGACGGACACGATGCCCACGCCGGCAGTCTTTGCCTTTTCGATAGCCATTTCCATAGCCCGGTGAGAAACCAACTGACCCATGGCGTCATGAGCGTCGATGACCGCGGAGATGGGGGTCTCGAAGACCACCTCAGGCTGTGCGTCTACCTTGATCATGCCTTTCTCGATGCACTTGTGGTAGCGCACCATGCGCTGCATGCCGTGGGACTCGATACCGAAGAGGTCGGAAGTCAGCAGAACGTCCTGAATGATATCCGCTTCGCGCTCGCTGAAGCCGAATTTGCGGAAAGCATCCATGCAGAATTGATGCAGGGTTTCGTAAGACCAATACTGATAGCCCATTTGGGATACCTCCTAAAATAATTTCAACATATCCATTGTAATTTGAAAACGGGGGGAAGTCAATGGATTTTTGTCCATTTTTATAAATGAGCGCGGATTTGTAAACAAATTTCTTATTCGGTTGCTTTTGTGGCTCCGGCGTGGTAAACTGTGTGTAACCGATCCTAAAAACGGAGGAGCAAATTGTTTATGGAATGCAGAAATTGCGGTAATGAATTGCCGAAAGATGTTTTGCAGTGTGAAGTGTGCGGTTTTGACAATGCTGTGCCGGAAGTGAAGGTACGCAATCCCTGGAAATATATTTTCCCGGCGGTTGTGTGCACAGTGTTGCTGGTGGCGCTGGGCTGGATGATCTATTTTGGCGTTACCGGTAGTTTTTTGCCCAAGGAAAATGATGTCCAGATCAAAGATAATTACACTGTCGATGATGACCGCGCCCTTGCCAACCGCAATACGGTGGTGGCTACCATGGGTGAGCATAAACTCACCAGTGGCCTGCTGCAGGTATTCTACGGCAATCAGATCATCAATTATCTGAATACAAATGGTGCGGCTTTTGATTACACCCGTTCTTTGCATGATCAGATCTATGACAAGTCTACGGGCCTTAGCTGGCAGCAGTTGTTTATTGAAAGTGCTTTGAATTCCTGGCGCTATTATGTTGTAATGTGCGAAATGGCGGAAAAAGACGGTTATGAACTGCCGGAGGATTACCAAAAGGCCCTCGATAACAGCCGCGAGACCATTGAAGCCCAGGCAAAACAGTTGGGCATGGCCAGCGGTGATGAACTGGTGCAGGCGGATATGGGTGCCGGTTGTACGGTGGACGATTATCTTGCTTATTTGGAACTTTATTATCTGGGCGACAGTTACTACCGCTTCCTTATGGAAGATATGACCTTCCCCTTGGAACAATTGGAAAGTTATTTTAAGGAGAATGAGCAGGCCTTTGCTGAAAGCGGTATTACCAAAGGATTCGGTAAGTTGGTGGATGTGCGCCAGATCTTGATCCAGCCCACCGGCGATAAGGTCGATGGTGCCTATACGCCTGAGCAGTGGAATACTGCCAAGGAAAAGGCAGAGGATATTTTGGCAGAGTTTACCGGCGGCGAAATGAAGGATGAAGCCTTCGCGGAACTGGCTAAGAAGTATTCCCAGGATACCAAGACGGCATCCAGCGGCGGCTTGCTTTACGGCATGCCCCGTCATTACCTGACTAAAATTAATGTGCGCCATATTCTGATTATGCCCGGCACGAATACAAATGCCACGTATACCGAGGCTGAGTGGGCGGAGGCGAAGAAAAAGGCGCAGGATATTTATGATGCGTACCTTGCCGGTGAGCAGACCGAGGAAGCCTTTGCGGAATTGGCAAAGAACAACTCTATGGACGGCAATGCCAGCAAGGGCGGCCTTTATGAGAATGTCACCAAGGATCAAATGGTGGCGACTTTTGACGCATGGTGCTTTGACTTGAGCCGCCAGCCAGGTGACACCGGCATCGTGGAGACGCAGTTCGGTTACCATATTATGTATTATGTGGGCGGCGACCGGGCGGCGGATGCATGGTGCTTTGATGAGCAGCGTGCCGTCGGCGATACCGGCATTGTCGAGTGCAGTGACGGTTACCGCATTTTCTATTATGTTTACGGTGAAGAGGCCTGGGTGCGTGTGTGCCAGAGTGCCTTGAGTGAATTGCATGCTGATGCCATCGTTAAATCAGAAGTGGATAAGCAGGAGATGGATGTGCAGTATATCTCCATTATGCTGGGCAACTCTCAATTGGGAACGTAAATTCAAAATGCCGGTGGGAAAACCCACCGGCATTTTTGCTTATTTCGGCAAATTAAGAAAAGTTCTTTACGAATTTCGACAGATGTGTTATATTTATTACATCTGTGTATGATTTACATCTCTTTTGCGGAGGCATTTATGGATACAAGAGAAACACAACAGCAAGATAAATTGACAAAGATCCTTATTGCGCTGATCGCCGTGCTGGCGGTGGTGCTGGTGGTGGTGATCTGCGTGGCCATTGGCGGCGGAACGGAGCAGCCGAATCCGTCCGGCAGTTCCAGTTCCAGCAGTTCCGGATCTTCGTCCTCTTCATCGTCTTCGTCTTCTTTGAACAATAAGGGCCTTACGGTTCAGCCGCTCTATGATCTGGAAAACGGTACTGTGGCGGAGTATATGGAATTTACCGGCACCTGTGATCCCGATGCGGCGCTGACCGTTAACGGCATTTCCGTGGTGGTGGGCGCTGAGGGAGAATTTAATTGCCGTGTGCCGCTGACTGTGGGCGAGAATCAGATCGTTTTCACTCATAAAGATCAGACTGCCGAATTCTCCGTGGAGCGTCGCTATGTTGTGGAGCGCTATTCTCCCAAAGGCACGCAGGAATATAACAGCGGCGCTACAATTTATTTTGAAGTATCTGCAAGAGCCGGCAGTACTGTAACTGCGGATTTTAACGGTCAGACTTATACTTTGAAGGAAGCCGCAAACCAGCAGGGCGCGGATGTTGCTCCCGGCTTTGTGCTCTATACGTATTCCCTTAAACTGACCAATACCAATACCAGCAATTTGGATTTGGGCGTGGTTACATATACTGCAATTTGTGACGGTGTGACCGAAACTTATACTTCCGGCACCATCACCTGCCTGAAGGCGGCGGATGTTTTGGCATCCAATCCTGCGGTGACCCCGGATTACGGCGACTATATCGATGTTGGTTCTGGCTACATTGTGGAGATTATCACCTACGCCGCTGAGACTTTCGACGGCAAGACAAATGATGACTATTCTCACCCTACCAACAACTACCTGCCTAAGGGCACTGTGGATTATTGCTCCACGATTTTGGTGGAACGTGGCAGTTCGAACAGTTTGAAGTATGTGAAGATGCGCTGCGGCTACCGGGTGTACCTGGACAAGAAGAATGCGCCTTCTTCGCAGAAGACCGTGGTGGTGGATCGCTATATCGGCACATTGCCCGACCATAATGAGATCGGCTTTGTTTCCATGACCCAGGAAGGCAACCATACCATTTTGACGCTGGACTGCCTGTGGAAAGCGCCTTTCTATTTCGACATTCTGCCTCAGGAATATCTGCGCCCCAACGGTGGCAGCGACCGCAGTTATGAGATCACCGCCTTTACCGCTACGCATATCGATATCACTTTCTGCTACGCCACCGAGTTTGCCGGCGAAGTGACCATCGATAAGGATAATCCTATTTTCAAGTCTGCAGAACTGATCCGCAGAGAATCTGACTGCACTTTGCGTCTGCATTTGAAGAAGACCGGCGGTTTCTACGGCTGGGATGCTTACTATAACGATAAGGATCAACTGTGCTTCCGTTTCCTGAATCCCGCGGTGGTCACCGAGGCGGACAATGATTACGGCGCAGACCTTACCGGCGTTACCGTTATGATCGATGTGGGTCATGGCGGCGTAGACGGCGGCGCTGTCGGCGAGGATGCCGAGGGCACGCGCTGGAGCGAATCCGGCAGAAACATGGACCTGGCTTACGCCCTGCGTGAGCAGTTGGAAAGTATGGGCGCTACGGTGCTGTTTAACCGGGAAGGTGTGGTCACTCTTACGGTGGATGAGCGCATCCAGATCGTTAAGAATGCTGCCCCTGATTTCTGCGTTGCCGTTCACCATAATTCCATTGACGGTCATCCCAATATCAGCGGCTTTGAGGATTACTATTACACACCTTTCTCCATGCTGGCGGCCAAGCGCATTCTGAAGCATACCGAGGAAGCGGATATTTATAAGGAAAACGGTATTAAGTGGCATAATTATTATGTGGCACGGCAGACTTGCTGCCCCATCGTTTTGACCGAGAATGGCTACATGTCCAATCTGGATGATCTGATGGGCACACTGGACGAGCAGACCATTGAGAAGAAGGCCATCGCAATAGCCCAGGGCATTGCGGACTACTTCCTGCTGATCAATGGCTACTCCGTGGATTGATAAAGCAAAAACGGACGAGTGAAAACTCGTCCGTTTTTATTTATAGAGATGATTTTGCAGGATTTCGGCGGTAATGGCGCGGTAGGTGTCTGTATCCGTGGTTTTCATCAGTTGCTTGAAAAGTTTTTCGCAGTCGGGGAAATGGGGACGCAGCATGCCCCAGTTTTCCTTCATCCGGAACATGGTGTTGCGCGCAGAGCCGAAGGCGGCTGAATACTGCTCCATAAGTTCAGCCATGAATTCTTCCAGGGTCTTATTGTCTGTGCCGCCGCACAGCATGCCCGGGTCGCCCACCAAACTTCTTCCGATCATCACAGCATCCGCGCATAGCGCATCTGCCTGCTTTTTGGAGAGGATGTCGCCGTTGCAGCACAGGGGATTTTTGCTGTTTTTCCGGGCATAGTCATACCATTCCGGACGCACCGGTTCTTTGTAAAAGTCCTTGCGTACCCGGGGATGAACGGTGAGTTCTTTGATGGGATAACTGTTGAAAACCTCTAAAATTGCAATGAATTCTTCTGCATTTTCCAATCCCAGCCGGGTTTTAACGGAGATGGGGATGGGGCATTTTTCAAAAATCGCGTCTAAAAAACGGTCCAATTCCCCAGGATCCCGGAGCATGCCGGCGCCTTTTCCTTTGGCCACCACCGTGCCGCTGGGGCAGCCGGTGTTGAGATTGACTTCGTCATAGCCCCGGTCGCGGCAGACCTGCGCCGCCCACAGAAAATCCTCTGCGACTTTCGTCAGGATTTGAGGAACGGCGACGAAATTTTCGCTGTCGGCCGGGGGAAGTTCCCGCTGCTCCCGTGCGGTGAGCGTCTGGTGCATGGAGGGGGAGAGGAAGGGCATATAGTAGCGGTCTACACCGCCGAAATATTTGTGATGCGTCCGGCGGTAGATGCTGTCGGTAATGCCCTCCATGGGCGCAAAATAATAACGCATAATGCTTCTCCTATGTATTTGCCGCCCTTTTGCAAGGGCGGCAATTTTCAGATCTCCATAATGACCGGCAGAATCATGGGATTGCGCTTGGTGGTCTTGTAAAGGTAACCGGAAAGGTCGTTCTTGATGGCTGTTTTGATGGTATTCCAGTCTTTTACACGCTTGCGCTGGCAGCGCTCGATGGCCTCGATAGCCACATCCTGCAACTGCTCCATGAGTCCTTCGGATTCTTTGACGTAGATAAAGCCGCGGGTGATGATATCCGGACCGGTGATGATGCTGCGGTCTTCGCTGCTGAGGCTGACGCAGACCACGATCATGCCGTCTTCTGCCAGATGCTTGCGGTCGCGCAGGACCACTGCGCCCACATCGCCAACGCCGGAGCCGTCCACATACACCTTGCCTGCAGGCACGATGCCCGTGGCTTTGCAAGTCCGTCCGGACAGTTCAAATACCGTGCCCACTTCGCCGATATGGATATTCCGGGGGTTCATGCCGACGGCCTGCGCCAGTTTGGAGTGGATCTGCAGGTGGCGCTGCTCACCGTGGAGGGGGATGAAGAATTTCGGCCGCACAAGGGCGTGAATGATCTTCAGTTCTTCCTGACAGGCGTGACCGGAAACATGCAGACCTTCGCTCTTTTCGTAGACCACATCCGCACCTTTGCGGTACAGTTCGTTGATGATCCGGGAGACGGATTTTTCGTTGCCGGGGATAGCGGATGCGGAGATAATGATCCGGTCGCCGGCGGTGATTTCGATCTGCTTGTGGGTATTGAATGCCATGCGGTACAGCGCAGACATGTTTTCGCCCTGACTGCCGGTGGACACGATGACCACCTTGTTGTTGGGCAAACTCTTGGTGGCGGCTAAATCTACAATGGTGCCGGGTTTGACCCGCAGATAACCCAGTTCCTGGGCAACTTTCAGCATGTTTTCCATGCTTCGTCCGGTAACCGCCACTTTTCTGCCGCAGCGCTGTGCGGTTTCCAAAACCGCCTGAATGCGGTGCATATTGGAGGCGAAGGTGGTCACGATGATTCGCTGGTCGCAGTTTTTAAACTGCCGTGCCAGACCCTCCGCCACCACATTTTCGCTGGGTGTGTAGCCGGGGCGCTCCACATTGGTGGAGTCCGCCAGCAGAGCCAGTACGCCCTGCTGACCCAGTTGACCGAAACGGGTCAGATTGGTCATGCCTTCTGCGCTGCTGGAGTCAATTTTGAAGTCGCCGGTGAAAACGACAGTACCAACGGGGGTGGTCACCGCGAATGCCACCGCGTCCGCGATAGAATGGTTGACATGGATAAATTCAACGCTAAAGCAGCCGGCGCGTACCACATCACCGGCTTTGTGGGTGATGAGTTTGACATTGTCCAGGCGGTGTTCTTCCAGTTTCAGTTTAATGAGGCCGCAGGTCATGGCGGTACCGTGGATGGGGCAACTGACCTGCTGCATGCAGTAGGGAATAGAGCCGATATGATCTTCGTGACCGTGGGTGATGAACATACCCCGGAGTTTTTTCTGATTTGCGGCCAGATAGGAAAAGTCCGGGATCACCAGATCCACGCCGTACATATCTTCATCCGGGAAGCCGACGCCACAGTCGATGACGATCATATCCTTGCCGTATTCCAGAACAGTGATGTTCTTGCCGATCTCGTCCAGACCGCCAAGAGGAATGATTTTTAATTTTTCTGCCAATGGTGTACTCCTTTCAAAATGTGGCAAAAATGCCATAGCAAAGCAAGCAGCCATTCGCCCACAGATTCGGTCCTGCATCGCCGATCCAAGGGAAAACGCCTGCAAAAATATGTGTGATGGTGTCGTACCGAAACTGCCGGTTCGGTGCGCTGTGGAGTTAGTATACCACATTTGACGGAAAAAGTACACTAAAATTTTCGGAGCGTTTTCGACAACGGTTTTTTTATTGAAATCTTGCGAAAAGCAGTTGCACCTTTTGAGGGGGAATGTTATAATAATCTGTATAAATTGGGTTTCTATACTTTGCGCAAGATAGGGAGGCGAAGACAATGGATAAAAAATTAAAGAGAATGCTGTGGCCGGGCCTGTGGTTTTATATGGTGTTCATGGCACTTTTCATTGTTGGTGCAGCGCTTTTGGGTCAGTATCTGCTGGCTGCTGTTGAGGGCGCGGTATTCATTCTGGTGCTGATGTTTTATGCGCTGATGCGCCGCCGCCGCCGTAATTTCATTCAGAATTTTGTTAAGACGCATTTTAACGGTTATGAAGCGGATGACGCCTCTGATACACCTTTCCCTCTGGTGCTGGTGCGCCTGGGTGACGGCGTCATCGTTTGGACCAATGACCGTTTCCGCGAACTGTCCGGCTACCAGGACCGCTATATGGAGCAGCAACTGTCTTCCGTACTGCCGGAGTGCTCTATTGAGTGGCTGGAAGCAGGCAAAAAAGAAGCGCCTTACGATATTACTGTGAATCGCCGCCGTTACCGCATCAGCGGCACGGTCGTCCGCGCGGATGATCCCGATCAGACGCTGCTGGGCATGCTGTATTTTAACGATCTGACAGAACTGTATCAGGTGCGTGACGAGTATATTCGTTCCCGCCCTGTGGTGTCTCTTATTTTAATCGACAATTACGAGGAATTGACCAAGAACCTCTCCGAGGCAGCCATTTCCAATCTCAATGCTCAACTGAACAATGTGATCACCAAGTGGGCGGAGAGTTATCACGGTCTGCTGCGCCGCATGGAACGCAATCGTTTTCTCTTCGTTTTTGAGAAGAAAGACCTTGCCCATGCGCTGGAGAATAAGTTCTCGCTGCTGGAAGAGATCCATGAGGTTCAAAGTCCTGCCGGCCTTGAGGCGTCTATTTCTTTTGGCTTGGGCGTTGATGGCGTGAATTTTGAAGAAGGCTATAATTTTGCCGCTTTGGGCATTGAAATGGCCCTGAGCCGCGGCGGCGACCAGGCGGTCATTAAGGACCGTTTTAACTTCACTTTCTATGGCGGCCGCAATAAGGAAAACGATAAGCGCAGCAAGGTGCGCTCCCGTGTCACTTCCAGTTCCCTGATGGAACTGATCGGACAGAGCAGCCAGGTGTTTATCATGGGCCACAAGAATGCCGACATGGACTCTGTGGGTGCTGCCATGGGCATCTCCTGCATGTGCCGCAAGAAAGGCAAGAAGGCCTATATCGTTTTGGATCTGGAGCATAATCTGGCAGAAAAACTGTTGGATGAGATCCGCCAGGTGCCGGAATACAAGGATGTGTTTATTACCGGCGAGGAAGCGATGCTGCGCTGTGACAACCATTCCACGCTGGTGGTGGTGGATACCAACCGCCCCGATCAGGTGGAGTGCAAACCTCTTCTTGAGACCATACCCAAGGTCTGCGTGGTGGATCATCACCGCAGAGCCGCGGAGTATATCAGCCCCGTGGTGGTCAATCTTCACGAACCGTACGCTTCTTCCGCGGCGGAATTGACTACGGAACTTTTGCAGTATGTGGCGGATAAGTCGGATGTGCTGCCCATTGAGGCCAAGAGTTTGATGGCAGGTATTTTCCTGGATACCAAGAGTTTCAATGTCCGTACCGGCGAGCGTACCTTTGAGGCTGCTGCACTTTTGCGGCAGTGGGGCGCGGATACCGTGGAAGTTAAGAAACTCATGCAAAATGATTTCCAGGACACCATGGCGAAATATCAGATCATTAAGGCGTCCCGGCTTTACCGTCAGGAGATCGCCATTGCGGCGCTCAACAGTTCCACTTCCAGAGCGCTGGCATCTCAGGCCGCGGATGAACTTTTGAATATTTCCGGTATCACGGCATCGTTTGTTCTGTATCCCGACGGTGACAGCGTGTATGTTTCCGCCCGTTCCATTGGCGCGACCAATGTGCAGATGGTGCTGGAGCCTTTGGGCGGCGGCGGTAATACCGCTACCGCAGGCGCGCAGATTCCCGATACCACCGTTAAAGATGTTTTGGATCGGCTGGTGGCGTCCATCGATGATTTCTTCGGTGATACCCCCAATACAGAGGAAGAGAATAAGGAGTAAGAATTATGAAAGTTATTTTGTTGCAGGATGTTAAGGGCAAGGGCAAGAAAGGTCAAATGCTGGAGATCTCCGACGGTTACGCACGGAATTTCCTGCTGCCCAGAAAGATGGCTGTGGAGGCTACTGCCGATGCCATCAATACCAAAAAGATGAACGATAAAGCCACCCAGGAGCGTATCGCCCGGGAAAAGGCGGAAGCCATGGCGCTGGATAAGAAACTCCGGGAACTGACCCTGGTGGTTACCGCCAAGGGCGGCGGCGCCGGCAGGCTTTTCGGCTCCGTGACCAATCAGGAGATCGCCGATGCGCTGGCAAAGTCCGCCGGCATCGTGCTGGACAAGCGCAAGATCGTGATTTCCGATACCATCAAGTCTGTGGGCACTTATACCGTGACCTGCAAGTTGGGCTATGAGATCAACGCACCTTTGACCGTGAAGATCGAGGAAGCCTGATCCCCTTAAGATCAGAAATAGAGAGGAGAATCCCCATGGATGAGGAACTGCTTACCAAACAGATGCCCCAATCGCTGGAGGCGGAGCAGTCTGTATTGGGCTCAATTTTGATCGACAGCCGTTGCGTGGCGGATGTTGTGGGTATTCTGCGGCCTTCTGACTTCTTTTTGAAGCAGAATCAGCAGATCTATGAGACTATTTATACCATGTTCAATTATTCCCAGACCATTGACCCTGTCACGGTGCTGGAGAAGATGCGGCAGTTGGGCTACTATCAGGATAATTCCCGGGATTACATCATGCAACTCATGGAGATCACTCCCACAGCCGCCAACGCGGTGCGCTATGCCACCATTGTCCGGGATAAGTCCGTGCAGCGCGGACTTGCGCAAGCAGCAACGGATATTTCCGAGACGGTCTATTCTCAGGTGGGCACAACTGCCGAGATGCTGGAGACTGCCGAGAAGAAGATTTTTGCTCTGCGCAAAGGCGAGCGCGACGATTCGCTGGAGCATATCGGCACCATTTTGCATAAGGTTTTCGACCGCCTGACGGAACTGAGTCAGTCCGATTCCGCCATTCCCGGTGTTTCCACCGGCCTGCGGGATGTGGATAAGAAGATCAACGGCCTGAATAAGGGCAATTTGATCCTCGTGGCTGCCCGCCCTGCCATGGGCAAGACTTCTTTTGCATTGAACATCGCTCTGAATGTGGCGAAATTGGGTAAAACCGTTGCGGTTTTCTCTTTGGAAATGTCCCGCGAGGAACTTGCCATGCGTCTGCTGTCCGGTGAAAGTTTTGTGGACAGCCAGAAATTGGCTACCGGTAAACTTTCCGAGGCGGAGTGGAATAAACTGTGCATCGCTTCTGCGTCTTTGAGTCAGCGGGATATCCGCGTGGATGACAGTGGTGGCATCACTGTGGCGGAAATGAACGCGAAATGCCGCCGTGTGGAGAATCTGGGTTTGGTGGTCATCGACTATCTGCAACTGATGCAGGGTTCCGGTTATGGCCGCGGCAGCGACAACCGCGTCAATGTCATCGCGGACATCACCCGTTCTTTGAAGGTCATGGCCAAGGAACTGAATGTTCCTGTTATTTGCCTGAGCCAGCTTAACCGTGCGGCTGAGGGCCGTTCCGATAAGCGCCCCATGCTTTCCGACCTGCGTGAATCCGGCTCTATCGAGCAGGATGCCGACAGCGTGCTCATGCTCTACCGCGACGATTATTATAATCCGGACACCGAGGAGAAGAATATTGCCGAGTGTATCGTGGCGAAAAACCGTCATGGTGAGATCGGCACGGTGAAATTGCAGTGGATGCCCCAGTTTACCACCTTTACCGATCTGGAGTGGAAACATGCTGAATGATCTGCAGGCATCCTTAAAGAGCATGCAACTGACCGGCAAACGGGTCTACTGCGCTGTTTCCGGCGGTGCGGATTCCATGGCGCTGCTGTTTGGAATGTACCTGCTGCGGGAAAAAATGCAACTGGATGTCCGTGCGGCGCATTTCAATCACGGCTTGCGTGGGGAAGAGTCTGCGCGGGACGAGCAGTTTGTCCGCGACTTTTGTGACCGGCTTCAGATCCCGCTGGAAGTGGGCAGCGCAGCGGTGCGCGCAGGGGAGAAGGGCTTGGAAGCCGCCGCCCGTGAGGCGCGCTACGGGTTCTTTGCCACTTTGCCCGGCTTGGTCGCCACCGCCCATACCGCCGACGATAATGCCGAGACGGTGCTGATGCACCTTGTGCGCGGCACGGGGCTGAAAGGTCTTGGCGGCATTGCGCCAATGCGCGGCACATTGATCCGCCCTATGCTGCAGATCACCCGTCAGCAGGTGCTGGAATTTCTGAATGAATACCATGTGTGCTGGATCGAGGACAGCAGCAATGCTGCCGATGATTTTCTGCGCAATCGTCTGCGGCATCATGTAATGCCTCTTTTGCTGCAGGAAAACCCCCGGTTTTCTCAGAATGTGTCTGCCATGGCCCGGTCGCTGCGTCAGGACGCGGCGACGCTGGAAGAACTGGCGGAATTTGACAAAATGCCATCGGTGACGGCGCTGCGGCAAATGGATGCGGCGCTGCGCAGCCGGTTTTTGGAGCGTTTTTTAAAGCGCAGTGGCGTTAAAGAGCCGGAGCGCACCCATATTGTGCTTTTGGAACAACTGGTTTTCTCTTCAAAACCTTCCGCCTGGGCGCGTTTTCCCAATGATGTCAGCATTCATCGGGTCTACGATTCCCTGGCGGTGCTGCCGGAACATTCTGTGCAGGAGCCGGTGGTTATCAGACCCGGCGTTCAACTCAAATGCAGTGGCTGGCTGGTCACTTGCTCCCAAGCGGAAAAGATTGCCAACACGCCTGTGGAGTTTACTTTTCACCCGCAGGGGGAAGTGTGTCTTCGCGGCCGTTTTTCCGGTGATGAAATCCGTCTTTCCGGCGGCACAAAAAGCCTTAAGAAACTGTTTATTGATCGCAAGATCCCTGCCGCTTTGCGGCAGCAGATCCCGGTACTGGCGGATGACGGTGGTGTGGTAGGCGTTTGCGGTATTGGCGCAGATATTCGCCGCACGGCACAAGACCTGCCTGCGCTTTATGTTTGCTTTGAAAAAATCGATGACAGCGTAGCGCTGTAATATAGAAAGAAACGG
The DNA here is from genome assembly GCA_045591725.1 of Faecousia sp. GTDB lineage: Bacteria > Bacillota > Clostridia > Oscillospirales > Oscillospiraceae > Faecousia. Next base: position 21,225 of record JAZNTI010000051.1, on the reverse strand, counting down.
GAGATCAATTATGGAAAGAGATATTCAGGAAGTACTAATTTCACAGGAGCAGATCCGCACGCGTATTGCCGAACTGGGCGAAGAACTGTCGGCTGAGTATGCCGACAAGAATCCGGTGGTGATTGGCGTGCTGAAAGGCGTTGTGGTGTTCTTTTCGGACATGATCCGTCAGATCAAAGTGCCTTGCCAGATCGACTTTATGTGCATTTCGTCTTACGCCGGCACTTCGACCACGCATTTGATGAATGTCCGTCTGGATACATCTGCAGACATCAAGGGCCGCCATGTGCTGATTCTGGAGGACATCTTTGATACCGGTACATCGCTGGACTTTGTTGTCAAGCATCTTTTGGAGCAGGAGCCTGCTTCTTTGAAGATCTGTACATTACTGGATAAACCTTCCCGCCGTAAGCCCGGCATCACTTTGAAGGCGGATTATGTCGGCTTTGAAGTGCCCAATGAATTTGTGGTGGGCTACGGTCTTGATTATAATGAAAAGTATCGCAATCTGCCTTTTGTGGGCATTTTGAAACCCGAAGCATATCAATAAGGAGTAACCGAGTTTGAAGAAAAGAAGTATATTGACCGTGGTGCTCTATCTGGTGGCACTGGTGCTGCTGTTTGGATGGATCACCGGTTGGTTTGGTGGCGTAAAGGATAACGTGCCGTATTCTGCCATCGTGCAAATGCTGGAAGAGGGCAATATCAAGAGTTTTGTGGTGGAGGGACAGGATCTGTACCTGACGCTTCATGCGCCCTATGACGGCAAATATCAGTTAAATTGCTATTTGGCAGATCCTGAGGCGTTCCGTCAGGAAATGCATGCTGTGATCCAGACCCAGTATCAGGCCGGTACGCTGGAATCCTACGATTTTATTCCCGTTCAGGGCGCTACGGCTTATGACTGGATCATTCCGCTGCTCATCGTGGGTCTGGTGCTGCTGATTTTGTGGTTCCTGCTCATGGGCAGAGCCAACAGCGCAAACGGTCACCCCATGAGCAATTTCGGCAAAGCGCGCACAGTTTTGGGCATGCCGGATGATAAGAAAGTCACCTTCGACGATGTCGCCGGCGCGGATGAGGAAAAAGCCGAACTGCAGGAAGCGGTGGATTTCCTTCGGGATCCCGATAAGTTCAAGAATATCGGCGCCCGCATTCCCCACGGTCTGCTGCTGGTAGGCCCTCCCGGCACAGGTAAGACCTTGCTGGCACGAGCCGTGGCAGGCGAGGCGGATGTGCAGTTCTTGTCCATCTCCGGCTCCGATTTTGTGGAAATGTATGTGGGCGTGGGCGCAAGCCGTGTCCGTGATCTGTTTGAGCAGGCAAAGAAGATCGCCCCCGCCATTATTTTCATCGATGAGATCGATGCCGTGGGCCGCAAGCGCGGCAGCGGCTTGGGCGGCGGTCATGACGAGAAAGAGCAGACCCTGAACCAGTTGCTGGTGGAGATGGACGGCTTCTCCCGTACGGAAGGCGTTATCGTGCTTGCCGCTACCAACCGCCCCGATATCCTTGACCCTGCGCTGCTGCGTCCCGGCCGTTTCGACCGCCAGATTTATGTGGGCGCGCCGGACAGCAAGGGCAGGGAGGAAATCCTCAGAGTTCACGCCAGGAATAAGAAACTGGACGGCTCTGTGGATCTCAAGCGTGTGGCGCTGTCCACTGCCGGCTTCACAGGCGCGGATTTGAGCAATCTTTTGAATGAGGCTGCCATTATGGCTGCCCGGGATAACCGCCCGGTGCTGACCATGGAGGACATCGACGAGGCCATGATGAAGATCGTTGCCGGTCCTGAAAAGCGCAGCCGCCTGCGGCTGAAGAAGGATCAGTACCTTACTGCCGTTCACGAAGCCGGTCATGCTGTTGCTATGTATAATCTGCCCAACCATGATCCCGTGCGCCAGATCTCCATTATTCCCCGGGGTCAGGCGCTGGGCATTACCTGGAGCCAGCCGCTGGAGGATTCCACCCATCTGACCCGAAACGAAATGTTCAGTCAGATCGTCAGCCTCTTGGGCGGCCGTGTGGCGGAAGCGTTGTTCCTGGACGATATCTCTACCGGCGCATCCAATGATATCGATCGGGCATCCAAGATCGCCCGGGATATGGTGGCGCGCTACGGCATGAGCGAGGCGCTGGGCACGGTCAGTTATCTCAGCGACGGTGAAGTGTTTATCGGTCGGGATTTTGAGAAGACCAAGAGTTATTCCGAAAAAGTGGCCGGTACTATTGATGAGCAGGTGAAATTGCTGATCGACAAGGCCTATAAGATCTGCGCTGAGATCCTCAAGAAGGATGAAGTGAAACTTAAGGCTGTTGTGGATTACCTCATGGAGCATGAGACCATGTCCGGCGAGCAGTTTGCCGCTTTGATGGAAGGTCGCCAGATCGGCGAGACCTCCGCAACAGCGCTCCTGGACGCTACGGAAGAATAAGCATTTCAACCGCAGGGCAATCGCCCTGCGGTTGTGTTTTGCCTGAAAAAAGTGTTGACAAATGCCGTTTTTTGGACTAAAATCCTACCATAACCATGGCTGAGGTCGCGGTGTTCATCAGTACCGGGCGGTTTGGCAATTGCCGCACGCGGAAAGGGAACATTGCCGAAGGGTCTGCCGGTGCCAAACGGCTCGCCCTGGGGCTGCACAGAAGATGTGCAGAACTGTCGCCCGTTTCGGGCGGAGTGCTGACTTGGGGTAATGCGAAAGTGATGCCCTGTGTCTACGACATGGGGCATTTTGTTTTGGGAGAAATGGATATGAAAAAGACACCTTTTTTGACTTTGGAGCAGGCAAAGGATATCATTCGGGATATTCCTACGCCTTTTCATGTTTATGACGAGGCCGGTATTCGCCGCAATGCCCGGGCGCTGAAAGCCGCCTTCGCATGGAATAAAGGCTTTCGGGAGTATTTCGCTGTGAAGGCAACGCCCAATCCCTATATTCTGCAGATTTTGAAGGAAGAGGGCTGCGGCTGCGACTGTGCCAGTTATGTGGAGTTGCTGCTGGCGGAAGGCGTGGGCGTCACCGGGCACGATGTGATGTTCTCCTCCAATGTCACGCCGGAACAGGATATGCGAAAGGCTTTGGAATTGGGCGCATATATCAACCTGGATGACGCTACCCATGTGGAATTTTTGGCGCGTATTGCTGATGGCAAGGTGCCGGAGACGGTGTGCCTGCGGTATAATCCCGGCGGTTCGTTTTCTTTGGGCAATACCATTATGGATATGCCCCGTGATGCCAAGTACGGCATGACCGAAGACCAGATGGCAGGCGCCATTAACCGCCTTATGGCGCTGGGCACCAAGCATTTCGGTATCCATGCGTTCCTGGCTTCCAATACCACCACCAACGAGTACTATCCGGAATTGGCGGCAAACCTTTTCCGTTTGGCTGTGCGGCTGCATAACGCTACCGGTGCCCATATTGCATTTGTAAACCTCTCCGGCGGCATCGGCGTGGACTATCGTCCGGAGCAGCCCTGCTGCGATATCAGCATCATCGGTGAGGGCGTGCGGCAGCGCTATGAGCAGATCCTGACGCCCCAGGGTATGGACGATGTGGCCATCTTTACGGAATTGGGCCGTTTCATGCTGGCGCCTTACGGTCACCTGATCGCCACTGTGCTGCATCAGAAGCATATTTACAGAGAGTATGTGGGTCTCGATGCCTGCGCCGCGGACTTGATGCGTCCTGCCATGTATGGCGCTTACCACCATATTACCGTGCTTGGCAAGGAAAACGCCATCTTGGATCATGTGTATGATGTTACCGGCGGTCTTTGCGAAAATAACGATAAGTTTGCCATTGAGCGCAGTTTGCCCCAGGTGGAGATCGGCGATATCGTGGCCATTCATGATACCGGTGCCCACGGCCATTCTATGGGCTATAACTATAACGGCAAACTCCGCAGCGCAGAAGTTTTGCTGAAAGAGGACGGCAGCCATCAACTTATCCGCCGCGCCGAGCGTCCCAGCGACTATTTTGCAACTTTCGACATAACGCCTTTCTCCTTTAAGGACTGATTTGTGCAATGTTGCCAAAAATTGGACACTTTTTTTGGCATCGAAACAGATTGTTTACAGGAAATTTTCGTGCTCCTTTTGTAAATCTGTGATATAATGTTAGTGGTGGCCATGCCACCTGAGCATCGCGAAAAAGGAGACCCTATGAATAATAACATTTTGTTCTTTTTGAAACCGAAGGCGATGTGCGCATATCTGTATGACGATTGTACCCTCCGTCAGGCTCTGGAGAAAATGGAGGCAGCAGGTTACGCAGCCCTTCCGATTTTAAATAAACGCGGCGAGTACCGCGGAACTCTTACTGAAGGCGACCTTTTGTGGGCGCTGAAGAATATGTGTTATATGGATATGCGGCAGGCGGAGGCGTACCGCATCATGCAGATGCAGCGCAAGCGGGACAATGTTCCCGTCCGCGTCACCACTTCCATGCATGATCTTGTGGAGCGTGCCAGCACGCAGAATTTTGTTCCCGTGGTGGACGATAAGGACGCGTTTATCGGCATTATCACCCGAAGCGCCATTATTAAGTATTGTGCGCAGCAACTGTTCCCGGAGGATTAACAGTACATAAACCGGCAGGCTTTATCCTGCCGGTTTTCTTTTTTTCTTGCATGCGCCGGTTTGGTGTGATAAAATAGAATGAGAAAATTTGGAGGGCGCATAATGAACGACGAAATACGCCGCAAGCAGATCGGCATTAATATTGCCACCTATCGCAAACTCGAGGGGTGGACCCAGGCTGAACTGGCTGAAAAACTGAATTATTCCGACAAGGCTATTTCCAAGTGGGAACGTGGTGAGTCGGTGCCTGATGTTTTGACATTGGCGGATCTTGCATCTCAATTGGGTATCTGTGTGGATGATCTGCTGAAAGATCCCAATGCCTTGCCGGAGCATACCGGTGCGGTGCAGCAGGCCATGGATCAGGTGGTGCAAAAGACCCTGAAGCGTAAGGCCAATAAGAATATTATTCTTGGTCTTTCGTCACTTCTTGTGTGGTTTGTGGCGCTGCTGCTGTTTGTGATCTTGGATGCTTTTGATATTTGGCAGAGTTGGCTGACGTTCATTTTTGCCATTCCTGTGGATGCCATTGTGTGCCTGAGTTTGCGCTCAGCCTGGCATGATTTCCGGTGGAACCGGTTCTTGATTTCTGCTATTATGTGGGGCGCGCTTTTGAGCATTTATCTGTCGCTTTTGGTGTTCGCCGGCTATAATTTTTGGAAGATCTTCCTGCTGGGTGTGCCCGGTCAGGTGGCGATTTTTATGTGGTTCAGGATGTTCCGCAAGGAGAAGACCGATGAATAAAAAGGAATTGCGCCGTCAAATCGCAGCGAAAAAGAAAGAACTTACCCCCGCCCGGATGGAAGCGGCATCCAGGGAACTTGCCCAAAAGTTCTGCAGTCTGCCCCAATATGCCGCGGCAAAAACCATCTATGGCTATCTTCCTTATAATCAGGAAGTGCGCACGCTTTTCGTCCTGGAGCAGGCGCTTCGGGACGGCAAGCGGGTGGCGGTGCCCAAGGTCTACGGTGATGAGATGCGTTTCATTTATCTTGACGATCTGACTAATGTGGCACCGAGCAGTTACGGTATTCCCGAGCCGGTGACCGATGAGCCTGTGGCGGAGGATCCAACTGCGTTGGTGTTGATGCCGGGTCTCGCGTTTGACCGCCGGGGCAACCGCATGGGCTACGGCGGCGGCTTTTATGACCGCTTTTTGGCCCGGGAGCCTGCACATCCGACTGTGGCGCTGTGCTATGCTTTTCAGATGGTAGAAGATATTCCTGTGCAGGAGCACGATATCCCGGTGGATGTGGTGCTCTGGGCAGAAACAGAGGTGTGATATGCACATTCCCGAAGCGGATACTGCAACATTGGAATTGGTGACCTTCCGGCAGGCGCTGGAAGCGGCCAACACGCCGTCACCCGACTATGATATCGAAAAGTGGCTTTATGCGCCTAATTTTTACTCGGAATACCGTTATATTTTGGGTACGCGGGGCGAGAATCCTCTGATTTGCATTGGCATCAATCCCTCTACCGCAGCGCCGGACGATCTGGATAATACCTTAAAATCCGTGGAGCGCATCGCCTCGGGCAATGGATTTGACAGTTTTATTATGTTCAATGTCTATGCCCAGCGCGCAACGGATCCCAACCATATGGAAAAGGTGTGCAATGCGGCGCTCCACCGGGAGAATATGGAGGCTTTCCGGCATGTGCTGTCCATTTGCCGTGCACCGGCCGTTTGGGCGGCGTGGGGCTCGATTATAGAAAAGCGTTCTTATTTGCCTCAGTGCCTGCAGGATATGGTGCGCATCGGTCAGGAGTATGGTGCGCAGTGGTACTGTGCCGGCGCGGTAACGAAAAAGGGTCATCCCCATCATCCGCTGTACTTACGCAAAGATGAAAAACTGCGGCCGTTTGATATGGCCGCATATTTGGAGGCGCAAAATGGGTGATAATCTGTGTGAAACCTGCTGGTATTTCGATTATGATGAGGAGTATGAAGAATACTACTGCATGATGGATCTTGACGAGGATGAGTATGCCCGGATGATCAATAATCCCAATGGCCGCTGCCCTTATTACCGGCAGGGCGATGATTACACTTTGGCAAGAAAACAGTAAAAAAAGCAGCCTTGGACGAAAGTCCAAGGCTGTGCTTTTTATTTGAGTTTTGCGTCCACCATGTCGCGGATCTTCTTAAGCGTTTCCTCGTCCGCTTCGGGACGGTCCAGCAGCGCTTTTGCCAGATCTGCGGCAACGGGTTTGTAACGATGGGAGAAAGAAGAATAGATAAAGTACTCTTCCCGGGTCATCGTGGGAAGGAACGTACGACCATATGTTTTGGTGCGTTTAACAATGCCTGCTTCCCGGATCATTCCTTTGCGGATCAATCCGTTGAGCAGGATATGGACGGAACTGTCCTTCCAGCTTTTTTCATTGGAGCGTTCAAGAAAATCGCTGCGGGAAAGTGCGCCGCCGTCCTCCCACAGGACATCCATGATCTCCATTTCGCTTTTGGTCAGTACCAAACAAGCCACCTCCGAAATTGTTGTAAAGCAGTTAGTGTTGTATATCAACGATTATATTATATAGTGTCTGTAAGTTTTTGTCAATTCATGTCTTGAAAAAAATAGTAATTATTTTGCCTTTGTTGTTAAGAAAAACGCAAAAAAATCACATAATTTGAAACTTTTGCATTAAACTAAATAGGAAATTATTTCCTATTTCTTGTTTGGGCAGCAAAAAAAGCACCGCTTGGCGGTGCTTTTTATTGCATATTTCTGTTATTTCAGAGTGTCCAGCAGGAACTGACGGTTGGCCTCCAGATCCGGGAGGACCACATCCAGGGAGCCGACCCATACCAGAGAGTATGTTCCGTCGATGGGGATGCGCTGTGTCTGCATTGTGCTGCCGGCGAGGATGGGGAACAGATCAATGAGGTAATCTATGATCTGTTTGTTGCTCATGTCGGTGGTGATCATGGGCAAAATTGTGTTCATCAGATTGTACAATTGACCAAGGCTTTGATGCTTCAAACTGTTGAAGATAGAAGTCAGCAGTTTGCGCTGGCGCTCAGTACGACCAAAGTCTGCGTTGCCGCCGGTGGTACGGTTTTGGGCATAGGCCAGTGCCTGCTTTCCGGTCAGATGTTGTTTGCCGGCGGTAAGATTCCAATCGTAAAGGCCGTTGAGATAGGTGGCTTCTGCCTGGGTCAGTGTGATGTCAACACCGCCGACAGCGTTGATCACGCCTTCGAAACCGTTGAAGTCCACTTCAACGAAGTGGTCCACTTCCACACCGAAATTGACCAGCATGGTCTCCCGCAGCAGTGCCATGCCGCCGATTTGGTATGCGGCGTTCATTTTGTTGGACTGATGGCCGGGGATCGTCACATAGAGGTCACGCATGAAAGATGTCAGGGTGATGGTCTTGTTTTTGGTATTAAAGGTCACCAGGATCATGGCATCGGAACGGGTACGGTAGTTTTCACCGGGACGGCGATCCTGACCGACCAGCATGATGTTAATGATGTCTTCGCCTTCAATTTTGTCAACAGGAGGCGCAGCGCTGGAGATGTCGTTAGGGTTGATGGTAGAACCGGTGTAACTGGAAGTGCTGGAACTTTTTTCTGAAGCGGTTTGACGGGTGTCATCCTCGGGGTCAACACGGCCGATTTGGTTAAAAAGGTGATCGGCATATGCGGTGGCAAAAATACCTGCGATCAGCACCAGGGCCAAAAAGGTACACAGGCTGATAAGCCCGATTCTTGCCCAGGGCACAGACTTCAGCCAAGCCAAAAATTTCATTTTATTCCCTCCGTTTGAGGCAGTTATAGTATACTCTTAGTCATTATACTCGAAACTTGTCAAAAAATCTAGTCCTGATTTTTTGGCCCGGTTTATTTGTGCGGTATTATTGTATGGTCCGGTGAAAAAGGTTATTCTATATTTGGTGCGGATTCTTGCAGCAGCAGGATATCTGCCAGCCGGGAAATCATGCCGGCGTTGGTGGGGCGGGGGATAAGTCCGGTTTCACCGGCAGGAAAATAGAGTTGCCAGATTTGCGGATCGCAATGCTCCCAAGCGGCCTGCACGGCGCTTCTTATGGAGCGTTCCACTTGGATGGCGGTGGCGCCGAACTGAGCAGCCACGGCAGGGTATAGTTCTTTGGTAACCGACTGCGCCGGGTCTTTAGCCATAAGCAGCACCGCCTGGCGCAGATAACTGTAGCCCCGGAGTTTTGTGGGAATGCCCAGCCGCAGCAGGGTAGAAGATACTTTTGCTTTGGGGTCCGGCTGGGGGATTACAGGCTGCTGCAACCGTTGAGAAAGGTCGGAAAGCCGCGCGGTAATGGCACTGATCAGACAGGGTTTGATCATGATGAAGCCAACCCCTAGTTGCTGCACGGAACTGATAATGTAGTCACTGAGATAGCAGGTAGTAGCCAGCACCATGGGTTTACAACCGCTTTCCGCTGCACGCTGCAGAAGTGTGATACCGTCAATGCCGGGCATCATTAGATCCAGCACCAGCATGTCCGGCTGGTAGGAACGCAGCATTTGCAGAGCCTGCACGCCGTCGGATACGGTGCGGACATGATGCAGATCTTTCAGGGCGTCTGCCAATGCTTCGCGAAAATCGCCGGAAGGGTCTGCAATAAGGATCTTCAGTTTGTCCATGCCGCGGCCACCTCCTTTGCCTTTTGTAATAAGATATCATATTGAATATGATTTTTCAATTTACCGGGAGATGATAATTTTCGATATTTCTCGACAAAAAGCGCCCCATCTGCAGACGGGGCGCTTTGTTTTGTTAATTTGCGGGCTTTTCGCCGAATATCAGCCGGAGATTGAGGATCTTGCCGTTACGGTAGACGGTGATGCTGACGATATCGCCAACGCGGTAGGAGTTGATGGCGGAGGTCAGTTCTTCAATGGTTTTAACAGGGGTGCCGTCGACGGAAATGATCAGGTCGCCGGGTTTGATGCCGGCATTTTCCGCTGCGCCGCCGGCGTCCACACCGCGCACATATACGCCGATGCCGTCATACTGGTTGGTGATCTCCACACCCATGTAGGGCCGGGCGATGCTGCCGTTTTCCTGGATATATTGGATGGTCTCTTTCACATCGTCGATGGGGATGGCGAAGCCGATACCTTCGATGGATGCGCCGGAGGAGGTGGTGCCGGAATATTTTGCGGAGGTGATACCGATGACCTCGCCCTTCATGTTAAACAGCGGACCGCCGGAGTTGCCGGAGTTGATGGCGGCATCGGTCTGGATCATGTTGATCACAGAGCCGTCGGTGCTGATGGTGCGGTCTTTGCCGCTGACATAGCCGGCGGTGAGGGTGGCGGACAGTGTGCCCAGGGGGTTACCGATTGCCACTACCATATCGCCCACGATCAGATCGGTGCTGCTGCCCAGAGGTGCCACAGGCAGGCCGATTGCTTCCACTTTCAATACTGCCAGATCGTTGGCTTCGTGGGTGCCTATTAAGGTGGCGGTGTATTCTTCTCCCTGGTGGGTGGTGATGATGATCTCACTGGCGCCGGCCACCACGTGGTGATTGGTGATGATATAGCCGTCGGCAGAAATAATGAAGCCGGATCCCATGGAACTGCCGTAAGCATCCACGCTGCTGTAGTTGGCAGTGATGGCGACCACGGTATCTACGCGCTGGGCGTAGACCTGAGCAGGGGTCAGTCCTGCAGGATTGGTATTGGGCGAACCGGAAACGGAGTTGCCGGTGCCGCTGTTGCTGAGTTTCTGCTGCAGATTTTCGATCCGCTCATAGAGGGTGTTGATGTGACCGACCAGAGAGTTGTGGTAGCCGGTCCAGTATGTGTTGACGCAGGCGGCGGTGATACCGCAGCCGGTGGCTACCAGTGCCAGCACCAGCAGCGCGGCAATGATGCGCTTGCGTGGCATGCCGGTTTTTTTGGTTTTCCGGGGTGCAGGATCAGTCATAACGGGCTCAAAAACGGGCTGCGTCACGGTTTCTTCTGCCGGCGCTTCTTCTGCGGGGATCTCATCCAAAGAAATGTTTTCTGCAGGAATTTCTTCCACAGGCAGAATAATTTCACTTTCGGAAATGGTTTGTTCATGCTGTATTTCGTCGGTATTTTGCACCGGCTCGGGAGACAGCGGCTGATTTTCCTGCGCTGTCATAAAAGGAGAATCGGCAAAGGGCGAGCGCTTTGCAGCGCGTCGGGGTTTCTGGGGTTCTTCGCCGGGGAATTTGACTTCATATTCTGCCATGAAAATTGCCTCCTTGGGATAAAGTGTAAGTTTATCGTAAAGATCAAATGTGAAAAATATATGTACTCAAGAACAACGAAATATAAACATTTTCACGATTATCATAACGGATTTACCCGTTGCCGTCAAGAATAAAAGAAAGGCGGCGGCAAAAACGCCGCCGCGGATCTTTTTACTTCTTGCGGAAGGACATGCAGTCGGTGCACTGCTCCATGGCGGGGTCGCTTTCGTGGGTGCCCACCTGAATTTTGTCCAAAGAGCAATAGTTTTCGGTATCGCAGTGGTATGCGCACTGCTTGACGGTGCAAGCGATGCACTTGTTGGCGTTGCAATTCATAATCTGTTCCTCCTTTGATTGGGTTCGGGATTAGTATGGCCGGGTAAGGGGAAAATATTCAGGGTTGGTATGTAAATTTCATTGACAAAAAGGCGATTTTCGTATATATGTATACTTGTCATATTGTGACGAAATTAAAGCAGAAACGGGGGAGGATAATGGCCAAGGAACTCATCAGGCTTCATGACTTGACCATGGAGTTCGACGGGGAGTGTATACTCGATAAAATTAATCTTTACATCAATGATCAGGAGTTTCTGACGCTACTGGGCCCGTCCGGTTGCGGCAAGACCACCACATTGCGGATCATTGGCGGCTTTTTGACTCCCACTTCGGGTACGGTGACCTTTGACGGTCAGCGCATCAATGACCTGCCCCCTTACAAGCGGCAGATCAATACGGTGTTCCAGCGCTATGCGCTGTTTCCGCACCTGAATGTGTTTGACAATATCGCTTTCGGCCTGAAGGTCGCGAAGTTGCCGAAAGAGGAGATCGCTGAGCGCGTCAATCAGATGCTGGAGATCGTCAGCCTGAAGGGCTACGGTCACCGGCGCATCGGTTCGCTGTCCGGCGGTCAGCAGCAGCGCGTGGCCATTGCCAGAGCCCTTGTTAACCGTCCAAAGGTGCTTTTGCTTGACGAGCCTTTGGGCGCTCTTGACCTGCGCTTGCGCAAGGATATGCAGATCGAACTTAAGCGTATCCAGCAGGCTATGGGCATTACTTTCGTGTATGTCACCCATGACCAGGAAGAGGCGCTCTCCATGTCTGATACGGTGGTCGTTATGGACAAGGGCCGTATTCAGCAGATCGGCAAACCTGAGGATATATATAATGAGCCGAAGAACGCCTTCGTGGCGGACTTTATCGGCGAAAGTAACATTCTCGACGGCGTGATGCTGTCGGACTATAAGGTGCGGTTCTTTGGCCGCGTGTTTGAGTGCGTGGACGCTGGATTTGCCCCCAATGAAAGCGTTGACGTGGTCATCCGCCCTGAGGATATCGACATCGTTGCTCCCGAGGAAGGTCATCTGGTGGGAACGGTCACTTCTGTCACTTTCAAGGGCCTGAACTACGATATCATCGTGGAGTTCAAGGGCTTCAAGTGGCTGATCCAGACCACCGATTATCAGCCTGAGGGCGCAACCATCGGCATTCGTTTGAACCCGGAAGATATTCATATCATGCACAAGAGCGAATATTCCGGCATGTTTGGCGACTACAGTTCCTACTCTGCTGAGTATGACGAACTGACGGAGGATGCCGCTGATGAAGAGGAATAAGTCTGTCTTTTTAAGCGTGCCGTACATCATCTGGATGATCGTCTTTACGCTGATCCCCCTGGGAGTGGTGGGTTACTATGCCCTGACAGACCCGGATACCGGCGCGTTTACATGGGATAATCTTCTGAATCTTTCCGTGTATATGCCGGTGCTTGGTCAGTCGGCAGGTTATGCACTGGCTTCGGCGCTGATCTGCCTTCTGCTGGGCTATCCTGTGGCGTATTACATTGCCCATCGCAGCGAAGTGACCCAGAAGATCCTGTATATGCTCATTATGCTTCCCATGTGCATGAGTTTTCTGCTGCGCACGCTGGCATGGGTGGGCCTTTTGCAGGATACCGGCATTATCAATAACTTTCTCGATGCCATTGGCATTGGTCGGCTTCAGTTGATCCGCACCCCCGGCGCGGTGATTCTGGGCATGGTCTATAACTATCTGCCCTATATGATCCTGCCGCTGTATGCCGTCATCGTCAAATTGGACGGCCGTCTGATCGAGGCTGCCGAAGACCTTGGCTGCAAGCCGGTGCAGACCTTTCTGAAAGTGATCCTGCCGCTGTCCGTTCCGGGTATTCTCAGCGGTATTACCATGGTGTTCGTGCCGGCGGTGTCTACTTTCTATATTGCGCAGAAATTGGGCAATCCCCAGGAGACCGTGCTGATCGGCGACTTGATCGAGCGCCTGTTCAAGCAGGCGGATAACCCCAATTTGGGTGCTGCACTGAGCCTTGTACTGATGGCACTGGTGCTGGTCTGTACTGGCATCATGAACCGTTTCGGCGGCGATGAGGAAGGCGGTGTTGTGGTATGAAAAAATTCAACCGCGCCCTCACAGTGCTGATGTTCGTGTTCTTGTATATCCCCATGGTGGTGCTCGTTGTGGCATCGTTCAATGTGGGCAAGGACATCACCAATTTCGAAGGTTTTACCCTGCAGCAGTATGCCGAACTCTTCCGGGATGAAGATCTGCTGAATCTGCTGGGCAATTCCATTTTGATCGCGCTGCTGTCCACCGCCATTTCCGTGGCTTTCGGCACAGTGGCTGCGCTGGGCATTCACAGCATGAAACCCGGCATGCGGAAATTGGCCATGAGCATGACCAATATTCCCATGACCAACCCCGATATCGTCACCGGCGTCAGTTTGAGCCTGCTGTTCGTTTTTGTAGGCTCCGGTTTGCTGGGGCATAGGGAAAGCCTGAATTTCTGGACACTGTTGCTGGCGCATGTGACTTTCGGCCTGCCGTATGTCATTTTGAATGTCATGCCCAAACTGCAGCAGATGAATCCTGCGCTGACCGACGCGGCTATGGACTTGGGCTGCACCCCTGTCAAGGCATTCTTCAAGGTCATCATTCATGAGATCATGCCCGGCATTCTTGCCGGCGGCATCATGGCATTTACCATGAGCCTTGATGATTTTGTGATCAGTTACTTCGTCACGGGTTCGGATTTCATCACGCTTCCCGTGGAGATCTATACCTATACCAAAAAGCCTATCCATCCCAAGGTCTATGCCATGTTCACGCTGCTCTTCGGCTTGATCTTTGTGCTGATGCTCACCATGAATCTGGTGCAGATCCGCGCAGGCAAGAAGAAAGAGAGCAAGTGGTCGGAGTCCAAGGGCAAGGTCCTCGCCCGGCGCATTATCTGCGGTGCGGTGGCGGCTTGCCTGCTGGTTGGCTGCGGCTTCCTGTTTTTCGGCACCCGTCAGGAAAAGACGGTGCTGAATGTGAAAAACTGGGGCATGAATATGGCTGACGGCAGTGACGGCACCATGGATCTCATTGAGGAGTTTGAGCGTCGCAATCCCGATATCAAGGTGAACATGTCCTATTACGAGTCCAATGAGGCGCTGTACTCTCAGTTGAGTAATGGCGGCATCACCGTGGATGTGATCATTCCGTCGGATTATATGATCGACCGCATGATCGCCGCGGGCATGCTGGAAAAACTGAATTTCGACAATATTCCCAATTTCTCCTATGTGGACGAGGAATTTAAGAATCCCGATTATGACCCCACCAACGAGTACTCCGTGCCCTATACCTGGGGAACGGTGGGCATCCTCTATAACAGCAAGTATGTCAGCGAGGAAGATGTCACCGGCTGGGAACTGCTGTGGAACGAAAAGTATGCCGGTAAGATCCTGATGATCGACAATTCCCGTGACGCATTCGGTATCGCGCAGTATCTGCTGGGCTACAGTGTCAACTCCACGGATCCTGTTGAACTGCAGGCATGCGCGGATAAGTTGGCGCAGCAGCGCCCCGTGGTGCAGCAGTATGTCATGGACCAGATCTATGCCGCTATGGAGAATGAGGAAGCCTACATCGCAGCATATTATGCAGGCGACTGTATGCTGATGATGGAGGAAAATCCGGATCTTCGGTTCTACCTGCCGGAGCATCAGGGATTCAATCTCTTTACCGATGCCATGTGCATCCCCACCTGCTGCGAGAATAAGGAAGCGGCAGAGCGCTTTATCGATTTCCTCTGCGATCCGGAGATCTCCGGCGCAAATATGGATTATATCTGTTACGCTTCGCCTATCTCCGCTGCCCGTGAGTATATGGAAGATTACCTTGCCGAGAGCGAGATCGTCTATCCCAGCGAAGAAGTGTTGGCAAAGGGTACGTCTTATGCCTATCTTTCTGAGTCTACTACCCGTCTTGTAGAAGGTCTCTACCAGCAGGCCACCAAGACTTCCGCGCCCGAGCCGGAAGCGGAGCAACCGTCTGCCACGCCTTATATTGTGGTGGGTCTCGCGGTGGTGTGCATCAGCCTTGCACTGTTTACCGGCAAGAAACGCCGTAAAGTTTAAAATAAAGCACCCGAAAGGGTGCTTTATTTTTTGAAATTGCCCTTATTTTCCGCGTGTTGGCGACATTTGTTTGTGCAATGTGGAAAAATCTGCGAAAAAACCACACTTTTGGTTGACTTGCGGCTCTTGCGGTGGTACTATATTGGAAATACATATTCAACGCATTGAGGAAAATCAGTACATATCCAAAGAGCGCTTACAGAGAACTGCCGGTGGGTGCAAGGCAGCAGGTGATCGGATATGGAATACCTTTCGGAGCGGCTTTCCTGAAAAGCGCAGTAGGGGAAGACGGGTATGGCCCGATACAGCCAGCGGATCTGATTGGATCCCGTGAGGCCGCGGAAGCGGTAAACTGAGGTGGTACCACAGGAGAATTCTTGTCCTCTGCTTGTAAAAGCAGGGGCTTTTTTGTTACCCCCTTACATGAAAAGGAGAAAGATTATGGTTATTACAGACTTTTTGGAGCGCAATGCCCGGCTTTACGGTCAGGAGATCGCCCTTGTGGAGATCAATCCCTCCGAGGAGCGCGACAAAGCGGTTACTTGGTGGGATTTTAACCTCATTGAAAGCGCCAGTGCCGATGCACCTTACCGTCGTGAATTGACCTGGAAAGACTTTGACCGTCGGGCAAACCGTTTTGCCAATCTGCTGCTCAGCCGTGGTCTGAAAAAGGGCACGAAGGTGGCGGTGCTGCTGATGAACTGTCTGGAGTGGCTGCCCATTTATTTTGGCATTTTGAAAGCCGGCTGCCTTGCTGTGCCCATGAATTTCCGCTATGGCAGCGACGAGATTAAGTATTGTCTGGAACTGGCGGATGTGGAAGTGCTGGTGTTCGGTCCGGAATTTGTCAGCCGAATGGATGCTATTGCCGATCAGATCCCCAATGTTAAGACCTGCTTCTTTGTTGGCAAGGATGGTCCTTCCTATACGGAGGACTGCATTCGCTTGATGAGTTTTTGCTCTTCCAGCCAGCCTCCCGTGGCGCTGGAGCCGGACGATGATGCTGCCATCTATTTCTCTTCCGGTACTACCGGTTTCCCCAAGGCGATATTGCATAAGCACAGATCTTTGGTGCATTCGTGTCTGACGGAGCAAAACCACCATTCTCAGTCCCGGGAGGATGTATTCCTGTGCATTCCGCCCCTTTACCATACCGGCGCAAAGATGCATTGGTTCGGCTCTTTACTGTCCGGCTCCAAGGCGGTGCTGCTGCGTGGCGTAAAGCCTGAGTGGATCCTCCGGGCTGTCACCGAGGAGCGCTGTACCATCGTGTGGCTGCTGGTGCCCTGGGCGCAGGATCTGCTGGATGCTATTGATTCCGGCGCAGTGGATCTGAGCCGCTGCCGGCTGGATCAGTGGCGGCTGATGCATATCGGCGCACAGCCTGTGCCTCCAAGCCTGATCCACCGCTGGCGCAAGGTTTTTCCACATCACGATTACGATACCAATTACGGCCTTTCCGAGTCCATCGGTCCCGGCTGCGTGCATCTGGGTGTGGAGAATGTCCATAAAGTGGGCGCCATCGGCAAAGCCGGCTACGGCTGGCAGGTCCGCGTGGTGGACGAGCATGGCGTGGATGTCAAACCCGGCGAAGTGGGCGAACTTATCGTCAAGGGCGACGGTGTCATGACCTGCTATTATAAAAATCCCGAGGCTACTGCGGAAGTGCTGCGCGATGGCTGGCTCTTCACCGGCGATATGGCCCGTGAGGACGAGGACGGATTCCTCTATCTGGTTGACCGCAAGAAGGATGTGGTCATTTCCGGCGGTGAGAATCTCTATCCTGTGCAGATCGAGGACTTCCTGCGCGCCTATCCTAAGATCAAGGATGTGGCGGTCATCGGTTTGCCCGATGCCCGTTTGGGCGAGATCGCCGCTGCCATTATCGAAGTCAAAGACGGCGAGACCTGCACCCAGGAGGAGATCGACGAATTCTGCAAAGCACTGCCCCGGTACAAGCGCCCCAGAAAGATCTTTTTCGAGAAAGTGCCCCGCAATCCTACCGGTAAGATTGAAAAACCTGCCCTGCGTGAAAAGTACTGCCACGGTCGTTTGGTGGAAGTTCAGATCACCGGTTAACGGAAAGAAGGTTTATTTATGCTTATTAAGATCGCGATGCTGATACTGTTTTTCGGCAGCATGATCGGCGTTGGCTTATATTGCCGCAAAAATTCCACGGATGTGGACGGCTTCGTGCTGGGCGGCAGAAGCGTCGGCCCGTGGCTGACGGCGTTTGCCTACGGAACTTCTTATTTTTCGGCGGTGGTATTCGTGGGTTATGCCGGCCAGTTTGGCTGGAAGTACGGCATTGCTGCCACTTGGGCCGGCATCGGAAACGCCCTTATTGGCTCACTGATGGCATGGGCGATCCTTGGTCGCCGCACAAGAGTTATGACCCAGCATTTGGGCAGTGCCACCATGCCTCAGTTTTTTGAAACGCGCTTTAATAGCCGTGCGCTGAAATTGGCGGCATCTGTGGTCATTTTCATTTTCCTGATCCCCTATACCGCGTCTTTGTATAATGGCTTGAGCCGTTTATTTGGTATGGCCTTTAACATTGATTATTCCGTTTGTGTCATCGCCATGGCGGTGCTGACAGGTATTTATGTTATTGCCGGCGGCTATATGGCTACTGCCATCAACGATTTCATTCAGGGCGTTATTATGCTGGTGGGTATCGTGGCGGTGGTCGCTGCGGTGCTGAACAGCAATGGCGGTTTTATGGAAGCGCTGAAAGAATTGGGTCAGGTATCGGATCCGGCGGTCAGCGAAATCCCCGGCGTCTTCAATTCTTTCCTGGGACCCGACCCCGTGAATCTGTTGGGCGTGGTGCTACTGACCAGTTTGGGTACTTGGGGACTTCCTCAGATGGTGCAGAAGTTCTATGCCATCAAGAGCGAAAAAGCCATCAATAAGGGCATGATCATTTCCACGGTTTTTGCCTTGGTGGTGGCTGGCGGCTGCTATTTTCTCGGCGGTTTCGGCAGACTCTATGCCCATAAGGTGAATGTGGCGGCAGAAGGCTACGACGCCATTATTCCTGCCATGCTGGAAGATCTTCCTCCGCTGCTCATTGCGGTGGTGGTGGTTTTGGTGCTTTCGGCATCCATGTCCACGCTTTCGTCTTTGGTGCTGACTTCCAGTTCCACTTTGACGCTGGATTTTATTAAAGGCACTGTGGTGAAAAACCTGAGCGAAAAGAAACAACTTTTTATCATCCGGGTGCTGATCGGTGTGTTTATTGCCATTTCCGTGGTCATTGCGCTGATCCAGCATAATTCCAATGTGACCTTTATCGCCCAACTTATGGGCATCAGTTGGGGCGCGTTGGCCGGCGCGTTCTTAGGACCGTTTTTGTTTGGCCTTTACTGGAAACGCACCACGGTGGCATCTGTTTGGGTCAGTTTTCTGTTTTCTGCGGTGGTGATGGTTCTGAATATGGTGGCAAAGCCGCTGTTTCCGGAACTACTGCAGTCGCCCATCAATGCCGGCGTATTTTGCATGTTTGCCAGTCTGGTGATCGTGCCGGTGGTGAGCCTGGTTACCAAACCCCCGAAGAAAGAGTATATTCAGCAGGTCTTTTCCTGCTATGATAAAAAAGTGGTGGTCTCTGTCACAGATGCTATCGGAGAGCCAATCCACAAGGAGGAAACATAAGTGAAACAGTTGATTTTGGGCAATGAAGCCGTTGCCCGCGGACTTTACGAAGCAGGCTGCAGTTTTGTTTCCAGTTATCCCGGCACGCCCAGTACCGAGATCACGGAAGCCATTGCAAAATATCCCGAAGTCTATGCCGAGTGGGCACCCAATGAAAAGGTGGCTATGGAAGCGGCATTCGGTGCATCGCTGGCGGGCCGCCGGAGTTTTTGCGGTATGAAGCATGTGGGCCTGAATGTGGCGGCTGACCCGCTGTTTACCATTTCCTATACCGGAGTAAATGCCGGTATGGTCATTGGCGTGGCGGACGATGCCGGCATGCATTCTTCTCAAAATGAGCAGGATTCCCGGCATTATGCCCGGGCGTCGAAGATCCCCATGCTGGAGCCTTCCGATTCTGCCGAAGCGCTTTCTTTTGCGAAACTGGCTTACGAGATCTCCGAGAAATTTGACACCCCTGTGCTGCTGAAGATGTGCACCCGCGTTTCCCATTCTCAGAGCATCGTGTATACCGGCGATCGTCAGGAGTATGTGAAGGCGTATGAAAAGGACATCGCCAAGTATGTCATGATGCCCGGAAATGCCAAGAAACGCCATCCCGTGGTGGAAGCGCGTACCCGTGCGCTGGTGGATTATGCCGAGGATACTCCCATTAACTTTGTGGATGCCGGACAGGATAGTTCCGTGGGCATCATCACTTCTTCCACTTCCTACCAGTACGTCAAGGAAGTGCTGGGCGACCGCTACAGTGTTATGAAACTGGGTATGATCTGGCCCATGCCCGAGAAGATGATCCGTGATTTTGCCGCTACGGTGGGCAAATTGGTCATCGTGGAAGAACTGGAAGGCTTTATTGAGAGCCATTGTCGCGATTTGGGCATTGACTGTGTCGGCAAGGAGTATTTTTCCAACATTGGTGAACTGATGCCTTTGGATGTGGCGAAAAAACTCAGTCAGCCCTGGGAAGTGGGTACTGAACTGGAGGAAACCATTCCTCCCAGACCCCCTGTTATGTGCGCCGGCTGCCCTCACAGAGGCCTGTTTTACACGCTGAAGAAGAATAAGGTTACGGTCATGGGCGATATTGGCTGCTATACCTTGGGTGCGGTGGCACCCCTGGCGGCGGTGGATAGCGTCATCTGTATGGGCGCTTCCGTCTCGGGGATCCACGGCTTTACCAAGAGTCAGCAGGGTGCTGCCGACGGCAAGACTGTGGCGGTGATCGGCGATTCCACCTTTATGCATTCCGGCATTACAGGCCTTGTGAACATTGCCTATAACGAGTCCAATGCCACAGTGATCATCGTGGACAATTCCATCACCGGCATGACCGGACATCAGCAGAATCCCACCACCGGCTATAATCTCAAAGGCGACCCCTGCGCCAAAATCGATTTGGAGACCCTCTGCCGCAGCGTGGGCATCCGTCGGGTGCGCGTGGTAGACCCCTACGATCTGGCGGCATGTGATGCTGCCATTAAGGAAGAATTGGCTGCCAATGAGCCTTCTGTTATTATTTCCCGCCGACCCTGCGCGCTCTTAAAGTATGTCAAGCATAAGGCGCCCGTTACGGTGGATGAAAGTAAATGCGTCGGCTGCAAGGCCTGCATGAAGATCGGCTGCCCTGCTGTGAGTATTGTTTCCGGCAAGGCAAAGATCGACAATACCCTCTGTGTCGGTTGCGGCGTTTGCCAGCAACTGTGCAAAGTGGGCGCTATTGCCGCGGCAAAGGAGGACTGAACATGAAAACGCATAATGTTATGATCGTTGGCGTGGGCGGTCAGGGAAGTTTGCTGGCGTCCAAACTTTTGGGCCGGCTGCTGCTTAACAGGGACTACGATGTGAAAGTCTCCGAAGTGCATGGCATGAGTCAGCGTGGCGGCAGCGTGGTCACCTATGTCCGTTTCGGCGACAAGGTGTATTCTCCTGTCATCGACAAGGGCGAAGCTGATTATATCGTCTCCTTTGAACTGCTGGAGGCTGCCCGCTGGACGGAATATCTGAAGCCCGGTGGAAAGATCGTCGTCAACACGCAGAGGATCAATCCCATGCCTGTGATTACCGGTGCGGCGGAATATCCCCAGAATCTGGCAGAGCAGATGAAGGCAGCCGGCTTGGATGTGGTTGCTTTTGATGCACTGGCTTTGGCAGAGCAGGCAGGCTCCTCCAAGGCGGTAAATATCGTTCTGATGGGTCATCTTTCCCGGTATTTCGATTTTACCGAGGAAGAGTGGATGGATGCCATCGAGAAGAGCGTTCCTGCCAAATTCCTGGAACTGAACAAGGCTGCATTCCGTTTGGGTCGCAGTATCTGAAGCAAAGAAGGAGAGAAGA
>JAZNTI010000050.1:0-11771 GCA_045591725.1 Faecousia sp. | reverse complement strand
GCCTGCTGGGCATCCACCAGATCATAGTCGATGGGACGGGGGTGGGCAATGGATTCGGTGACCACTTTTTGGGTGATCTCGTTAAAAGTGACACGCTGGGCCTTGCTGTCAGGCAACTCCAGCAATTCTTTCAAATGCCAGGAGATGGCCTCGCCTTCACGGTCCGGGTCCGTTGCCAGATAGACCGTATCGGCAGCCACGGCAGCCTTTTTCAGGTCTTTGATCAGATCTTCTTTGCCGGACACGGGAATATATTTGGGCGCAAAGCCATTATCAAGGTCAATACCCATTACGCTCTTGGGAAGGTCTCGCAGGTGACCCATGCTGGCTTTGACGATATAATCAGCGCCAAGATATTTACCGATGGTCTTCGCCTTGGAGGGCGACTCCACGATCACAAGTTTAGACGGTGTTGCCATTTTGCTACTCCATTTCATTTACATTAGGGAAACACGGTTACCGGGTAAACGGCGGATGACGCCCTTGATTTCAAGGACCGTCAGCGCTGCGCTCACCTGCGCCGCACTTTGCCCGGAACGGGCGATCAATTCATCCACCAGACACTCCTGGTTGAGCAACTTCACCAAGCTGCGCTGCTGCTCCGTAAGGGTGGGCAGAACTTCTTCCAAGTCAATATAATTCCGCTTGACCTGCTTGTCAACGGTTATTTTTGTCTCTTTTTTGCCGGAAGCGGGCTTTTGGGCAGGAATATCCGGCTTTTGCGCCACTTTACGCTGGGGCATGGCGGGCTCCGCAATGGGCCGCAGACGCAGATCATAAAGCGCCTGGTATTCACCCATGACATCCGTGCCGTCACGCACCGGAGTAGCGCCCTCACGCAGAAGATTGTAACTGCCCTCAAAAGACAGCATATCCACATTACCGGGAACAGCGAACACATCCCTGCCCTGCTCCAAAGCATGACGGGCGGTGATCAGCGAACCGCTGCCATCAGGCGCTTCAATGACCACAACGCCGTTGGAAAGACCGCTGATAATGCGGTTGCGCCGGGGAAAGCGCCACTTGTCGGGACGGGTCTGGGGCGGATACTCAGAAATAACGCAGCCGCAGCGGTAAAGGTCTTCAAAAAGATGCTTATTGACCTTAGGGTAAATGACATCCACGCCGCAGCCAAGCACTGCCACCACCTTGCCTTCCGCCATAAGCGCGCCACGCATAACGCTTGCGTCGATACCGTCGGCAGCGCCGGATACAACCACCGCGCCGTAACCTGCCAGTTGATAACCCATGCGGTAAGCCACATTCATGCCGTAAGCGGAGGCTTTACGCGTGCCCACCGCGCCAATAACGGGAACATCGTCCATTTGAGGCAATTTGCCGCGATAATAAAGCACCAAAGGCGGATCAAAAATGTTCTTAAGTCGGGCAGGATAGTCTTCATCCTGCAGCGTTACAAGGGAAATACCCTTATCGGCACACTGGTGCAAAATCTTATTTGCAGCGGACAAATTCTTATCCATAAGCGCATCCATGGCCTCCGGCGTCAGAGCATCCACTCCCGCAAGGTCTTCCATACCGGCAGCATATACATCTTCAGCATCTGCAAAATGTTCCAAAAGCGCCATCTTCAGTCGCTCTGAAATGGGGCAGATGGAAAGCCATATCCAGTGTACCAACATTTTTCTTTCCTCTATCTCTATGCGTTATTCATCTGCCACATCACAATAGTAGCGGCAATGGCTGCATTCAAAGATTCGCAGCGCTCATTCATGGGAATGATCAGGTTTTCATCGGCATCGGCTATGATCTCCGGGCGCACGCCCTGCCCTTCACTGCCAATGACCACGGCCATCTGTGCAAGATCGGCGCTGCGGATATCTTTTGCGCTTTCCGTAAGCGCAGTGACCGCCACGGGTATCCCGGCAGAGGCGCAGGCATCGCGGACTTCTGCCCAGGTGGTTACCGTGACACCGGCGCGGAAAACAGCGCCCATGGAAGAACGCACCACCTTGTGGCTAAAGGGGTCTGCACAGCCCTCCAGCAGCGCCACAGGGACATTTAAAGCGTCGGCGGTACGCAGGATCGTTCCCAAATTGCCGGGATCCTGCAGACCGTCCAGCAACAGCATGCCCTTTTGAGGCACAAAAGGTTTCTTTTCCGGCAGGCGGCAAATAAAGAGCGCCCCCTGAGGTGTGCGCATGGGAGAGATGGACTCCATCACATCCTCCGGAACGCGGACAAGGCGCACATGTTCCGGCACATCGGCATCCACACCGTCGCTGAGGATCACAGTCTGCAAACCGGGACAATAGCGCACGGCTTCCGCCAGCAGTTTTGTTCCGTCTGCCACAAAAAGGCGGGCCTGCTCGCGCTCTTTCCTGGAGGCGAGAAGTTTGCGCACCTGCTGCAACAGCGGATTTTTCCGTCCGGTAATTCGCTCCTGCATCATAAATTCTGCACCGCTTTCAGCGCGACACTGTCGCCCAGAATCACAACGATATCGCCGCTTTCGATCAAATCATCCGCAGCGGGCGAAACAACAAAGCGCTCATTTCTGCGCACTGCAAGAATATTCACGCCCAGTTTGGCACGGACATTGAGTTCTTTCAGCGTCTTATTGTGCCAGGCGGCAGGCGCAGGCACTTCCACGATGCCATAGTCCTGCGAAAGTTCAATATAGTCCAAAACATTAACAGAGGAAAGGCTGCGTGCCAGGCGGGCGGCATGCTCCTTTTCGGGAATGACGATGCGGTCAGCGCCCAGTTTTTCCAGCACACGGCGGTGGGTCTCATCATGCGCCTTGCAGACCACCTGCTTGACCCCCAGTTCCTTCAGGTTCATGGTTGCAAGCACGGAAGCGGACAGATCGTTGCCGATGGCAACGATGGCGCAGTCCATATCCCGCACGCCCAGCGCTTTCAGCACTTCCTTATCCTGAGCATCCGCCACCACCGCATGGGTCACATCCGGGGCGATCTGCTGAACAAAATCATTAACAACGTCCATTGCAAGAACTTCACAGCCCATAGCATGCAACTGACGGGCGACCTCTGCGCCAAAACGGCCCAGACCGATAACAGCACAAGTTTTCATAGTCATCCTCCTAACCGATGAGAAGTTTCGTATCAGCATAGCGGTAGCGCTCCTCGACGCCTGTTCCCGAAAGGAAACCCATGCTCAGAGTCAGCACACCCACACGGCCAAAGTACATATAAATGATGATCAGAATTTGCGAAGCAACATTCAGTTGCGCGGTAACTCCCGTGGTAGTACCCACAGTCGCCAAAGCGGAGATGGTTTCATACATGGAATCCAACAGACTAATGCCGCTTGTCAGGCTGACGAGCACACCGCCAAAGAGCGCCAGCCCTACCATCACCATAGCAATGGTGACGGCATCCAGCACCTGCTTATTGGGCACAGTGGTGCGGAATACGCAAACGGTATCTTTACCCCGGAGCCGGGTACGCATAAACAAAAGCAAGACCACAAAAGTGACCGTTTTCATACCGCCGGCAGTAGAACCGGAAGAGCCGCCAATGAGCATCAAAAACATAGTGACCGCTTTTCCGGCATCCGTAAGTCCTGCCTGATCCACCGACACAAAACCGGCAGTACGGGCAGTGACGGATTGGAAGAATGCATTTAAAATCTTATTCCCCGCCGTCATGGAGCCAAAAGTGGCAGGATTATTCCACTCCAGCAGGCAAAACACCAGCGCGCCACCCACCACCAGTGCAGCGGAAGCAGAAAGCACCAATTTGGTATACACGCTGAATTTTTTCCAATTGTGCAGACGCACAACTTCTTCCCAAACAACAAAGCCCAAACCGCCCACTACGATCAGAAGCATCAATGTAATACAGACCACAGGGTCGGAATTGAACATAATAATGCTGCCGGCATCACTGATACTGCCGAAAACATCAAAACCGGCGTTGCAGAACGCAGAAACACTGTGAAACACGCCCCACCAGCCGGCACGCGCCCAACCAAATTCCGGCAGGAATCGCAAAAACAGGATCAATGCGCCCACAGCCTGCACACTGAGGCTGCCGAAGATCACCCATTTCTGGAGTTTGACCACAGCATCCATGTCATTGACATTCAGTGCCTGCGCCATGATCAGTTTTTGGCGCAGACTCACCCGCTTACCCAGCAGAAAAATGACCATGGACGCGGCGCTCATAAAGCCAAGGCCGCCCACTTCGATCAGGCAAAGGATCACGCCCTGACCGAAACCGCTCCACTGCGTCCATGTGTCAAACAAAGTAAGACCCGTAACGCAGGTGGCGGAAGTAGCGGTAAACAGCGCCGGCAGCACACCGCAAGGGTCGCCGCTTCTGGATGCTGCGGGAATCATCAATAGACCTGCGCCCACGGCGATGATGCCCAAAAACATCAGCGCAATGACCTGCATAGGCGACAAGCCACGCTTTGCGCGATTGGCGAAAAAGCGGTATAAACGCGTTTTCAGCGGCATCCTTCTCACTCCTTTTGAAACCGTTTCATCAAAGCAAATACTGTGCATTATACAATATATTATACGCAGATGGTCTTTTTTTGCAAGAGTGGATTTTTTCGGGTATTTTTAAGGGGCAAATTTTTAATTTTACAGACGCGAAAAAATATGATATAGTAGAAAAAAGCAGGAGGTGTGACATGAAAGAGACATCCATTCATTCTGACGATTTTTCTGCCAAACTGGCCAGAAAACAACGCATCATCAACGCCGCTGCCGGTCGCGTCAAAGCCGACCTTGTGCTGAAAAACGCCACCTATGTGGACGTGTTCTCCGGCTGCCTGCGCACCGAGGACATCGCCGTAGCCCAAGGGCTGGTGGTGGGTCTGGGACACTACGAGGGCGCTGAGGAAGTGGACATGACCGGCAAGATCGTTTGCCCCGGTTTCGTGGATGCCCACATCCATCTGGAATCCAGCCTGGTATCCCCTGGAGAATTTGCCCGGGCAGTGATCCCCCACGGCACCACCACGGTCATTACCGACCCCCACGAGATCGCCAATGTCATGGGCACGGACGGCATTGAGTATATGCTTGCCGCCACCGAAGGACTGCCCGTAGATGTGCAGTTTATGATTCCCTCCTGTGTGCCTGCCTCACCCCTTGACGAAAGCGGTGCAAATCTCAGCCACAGGGATATCGACCCGTACCTGCGCAGAAACAGAGTGCTGGGTCTGGCAGAAATGATGAACTTCCCCGGCGTTATGAATGCCGACGCCTACACCCTTTCCAAAATCGTGACCTCCCAAAATCATCACAAGAAGATCGACGGTCACGCACCGGGGCTACGGGATAACGACCTGAATGCTTACATTGCCGCAGGTGTTTACTCTGACCATGAATGCTCCGATCTGGAAGATGCCATGGAAAAACTCCGCAGAGGTCAGTACATCATGATCCGCGAAGGTACAGCCGCCCAAAATCTGGAGGCGCTGATGGATCTGATCCTGGCGGACAACCTCTATCCGCGCTGTATGTTCTGCACCGACGACAAGCATCCCAGCGACCTTTTGGAAAAGGGTCATATTGACTATATCTGCCGGGAAGCAGTGCGCATGGGCGCAGACCCCATCAAAGTAGTGCAGGTGGCTTGTCTGCACGCGGCGCGGTATTTCCTGCTGAACAATCGCGGCGCCATCGCACCGGGCTATCTGGCGGATTTCGCCATTATGGACGATCTGCAAACTTTCAACGTGACCACCGTTTACAAAAACGGAAAGCGCGTTTACCATCAGGGCAAAGTTGCGGACTTTGACGCCCCTGCCATTCCGGAAGAATTGGCCCATAAAGCGCAAAACTCCTTCCATTTGGGTCTGCTGACACCGGAGCATTTTGTAGAAAAGCGGCAAAGAAGCATCATCGGCATGATCCCCGGACAAATCGTGACCAGGGACATGGGTTATACGGACGGTGTAGACACCGAAAAGGACATTCTGAAAATGGCGGTGGTGGAACGCCACAAAAACACCGGCCATATCGGCATCGGCTACCTCAGCGGTTACGGTCTGAAAGCCGGCGCAGTAGCCACCTCCGTGGCGCATGACAGCCATAACGCCATCTGCGTGGGCACAAACGACGCGGATATGGCCGCCGCCGTGAACCGATTAACGGAAATGAAAGGCGGCATCGTGGTGGTCAAAGACGGTGCGGTCATTGCCGAACTGCCCTTGCGCATCGCCGGTCTTATGAGCGATCTGCCCCTGGCCACTGTAAATGAACTGCTGGAAAATGCAAAGGAAGCCGCCTACACACTGGGCGTCAACAAGGGCATCGACCCATTCATGACCCTCTCGTTCATGAGCCTGCCGGTGATCCCCACCCTGCGGCTGACCACCCGGGGCGTTGTGGATGTGGCGACCCAGCAATACACATAAAACAAAAAGGACTGTGGCATTGCCACAGTCCTTCATTTTTATTTAGCGGTACGCTTACGCAAGACCTTCTCACAAATGGCCAGATCTTCCGGTGTATTGATGCCGTGGAGATCTTCGCCGTCAGGCGTCAAATAAGTCTGCACTTTCATGCCATGCTTGACCATAAGTTCCGGAACCTCGGTAAGGTAGTACTCCTTCTGCACATTGGCACAGCCAACCATAGGCAAAATCTTAAAGAGCGATTTGCTGTTAAACACCAGCACGCCGGAAAAAAGTTCCTTGATCTGCGCCTGCTCAGGGGTGCAGTCCTTGCCCTCAACGATGGCGGTGAAATCGCCGTTTTCGTCACGGGTGACTCTCGCCCACATGGTAAGGGCAGGATTTTCAGCGGTCATCAGGGTGCAGTCAGCACCGTTTTCCTCATGCTGGCGGCACATCTTTTCGAATTCATCGCGACGGAACAGGGGCATATCGCCAAAGGTGATCAGCACAGTGCCGTCGAAATCTTTAAACGCCTCAGCGCACTCCATAACGGCGTGACCGGTGCCAAGTTGCTGCTTCTGCTCCACATAGTGGTGGCGGTTGCCGAAATGATCCATGATCTTTTCCTTGCCGCAGCCCACAACGATATAAATATTGCTGTTATCAATAAAACCGACATTTTCCAGCACGATCTCCAGCATGGGACGTCCGTCAACGCAGAACATGGCCTTCGGCATATCGCCGCTGACAGCCTGCAGGCGGCTGCCTTTGCCGGCTGCGGGAATAATGGCTCTGATTGCACTCATTTCAAAATGCTCCTATATCTTTAATAATGGTCAGTCGATATTGGCCTCCAAGCCGAGTTCGCCATAGATCTTGCGCAGGATCTGCTTGATCTGGGGCAATTTCTTCTCCATGTCCTCCACCAGTTTCAGTTGGGTGCGGGCACGGTCCAAATTCTGACCGGGGTAGTAAATGTTATAGTAGGTATCACCGTTGATATGGTCCATCAGGAAACGGATACCGTCTTCGGAAGTGATGATCAGTGACGCATAGGGCAGCAACTCCAGTTCGCGGCGGGTCAGGATATCGCCGCAGGCTTCCAGATAGCCCCGGGCATACTGCTCGTAAAGATTCAGGTCGCAGGAGACCTTGGAAAGATCCTTCTCATCGTCCGTGGCGGTATTGGTGCCGATACGCATACTGTCGCCATAGTCATACAGCGGCGAAGAAGGCATAACGGTATCCAGATCAATAATGGCAACGGGCAGATGGGTCTCATTGTCGAAAAGGATATTATTGAGGTTGCAGTCGTTATGGCAGATACGGGTGGGAATCTCCCCGCTTTCCAGCGCCTGGCTGATCAGGCCATACATATTGGTACGGGCGCGGACGAATGCGATCTCCGGCTGCACCTGCTTGACGCGGCCCTTGGGGTCCAGGGTGATGGCATACTCCAGGTCCATATAGCGGCTCATGGTATTGTGGAAATTGGGAATGACCTCATGAACATCTGCAATATCCACATCGGACATATCCTTCAGGAATTTACCGAAAGCACAGCCGGCATAGTAAAACGTTTCCGGACGCTCCGGAATATCCAGAGAATAGACATTGTCGAAATGGGTCATAATGCGCCAGCAGCCGGTTTCATCGCGCAGGTATGCGCGGCCGTCCTTGGTGGGACGGATGGTCTGCACTGAGCCCTTCTTGCCATGACCGGGCAGCAGGAATTTGCCGTAAAGATGGTCAGTAGTAAGTTTGAAGTTGGCCATCAAGGCATCCACATCTTTGAACACCTTGTTATTGATCCGCTGCAGAGTATACTGATGCACATGGCCGGTATCAGACAGAGTCTCCACCTTGTAAGTACGGTTAATGTAACCTTTATTGATCTGGGTGATCTTCGTGACATCGCCGCGGATGGCAAACTGATCCACGATATTCTGCAACTCATTGATGGGGCCAAAAGAAGGCTTCTCAGGCTCCAGCACCAGGTGCAGGGTACCCGCCTTATTCTTGGAAGAAAAATCCACAAAACCAAAGAGGCGCAGCATAGCACGCACCAGTTTGGAAACGCCGCCTTCCTTGGTTGCCACCAGATAAAGACGCCAATACATCAAACGGATTACGATGCTGATCAGCACATAAACCGCAGCAAAAGACACCAGCGCAGCCATGCTGACCTGGGCGAAATCATATTCGCGGAACACAAGGCCCAGCAAAACCAGCAGCACGGCACCGATAACGCTGGAGGTGATCTCTCTGGAAAACGCCTGCAAGGAGCCGAAACGCAGGATCTGTTTATAGCCTTTCAGCGCAAAGCGCATGCCAAAAAACAGGATATAGCCGCAAACCAAATAAATATAGCCGGTTTCCTGCGTCGGAATGATCATCTGGGAAGGATGCAGCAAAAACACCGCCGCCCAGCAAAGAACATAGAAAAATGTATCATAAAAAACCAGCATCCAGCGATTTTTCTCTCGCTGGGTCTTAACGGCAGTATTATTAGATATCGAAGCAACCTGATTACTCATAGCCATTCCTCACAATCATCAAATATTCTGCTTGATAATAAAGCAGATATAGAAAAGCCATGCAAAAACACGGCAAATAATTTACAAGTGCATTAATTGGTAAAAGACCATACTACAACAAATCATCGGTAAGTATAACATATAAGTTACAATATTGCAACAATTATTTACAACATACGAAGCATCTCCCCTGCCCAATATATCCCATTTATGACAAAGATCCGCCGGCTGAAAGCCGGCGGATCAAAGCATTATAAAAGTTGCTGCTGATTAATAATCAGTTTAAACTGCAGACCCAGTTTTTCCGCAGCCTTGCGACACAGAATCATGCGCTGCATGAAGATCTCAAAATACTCCATAACAGAGCCATACTGGGTATCAACAGTAAGATCCAACGTCACTAAGGTCTTATCCTCGTTAATACGCAAGGATGACTTCTTTACGGAATAGTTCACCCGGTCATGGATATCAAAGGTGGAACGGTCTTTATTTCTTACGCGGCTGCGGCGCACATCGGCTTTATCCGCCAGAAACATGGCCGCTGCCACGGCATTGACGGGGACACCTGTTCCCTCATCGTGATTTCCGATGGTAGTGACGATGGTGGAAACCTCCGCAGGATCGCAACCCATATCATTAAGAATGCTCCACGCCATAAGTGCACCGGACTGAGAATGGTCCTGGCGGTTGACCAAATTGCCGATATCATGCAGATAACCGGCAATCTTCGCCAATTCCACGGTTCGGTCATCGTAGCCCATGGTCTTGAGAATATACCCGGCTGTCTGCGCCACATGCATCACATGGGCAAAACTATGCTCGGTATACCCAAGCGCTTCCAGCGATTCATCGGCACGGATGATATATGTCTTAATGGCTTCGTTTTTTGTAATTTCTTCGTATGTCAGCATATTCGAGACCTCCTTTTGAACTATTATAGCACAAAAGTCAAGAAAACAGGCATCAGAGCTTTATAATGTCTGCTTTATTTCATCTCAACGGCTTAACGGTCTAACAATATAATTACTATTTCTTCATTTGTCGCAGGAACATCAACACCGCCAATACGAGCAGAACGGCAGCATATCCAAGTACCCACCAAAGATGAGGAAAAACCCCTACAAAATCTCCTGCGAGCACCGCACGTTCCATATCCACGGCGTGAACAAACGGAAGTGCATATGCAATTTTCTTAAAAGCACCTCCTACAAGGTCAAGATCAAACCAAACACCCGACAACCACGCTGAGAGGTTAGTTAGTAACGCACCGCAGATACCACCTACCTGCTTATCGTTCAATACACTTCCGCAAAGAAGTCCTAACGCAATATAAAGGATGGATACAGGAACAATGAATGCAACAGCATACAAAATATTTACCGTAATGTTGAGTCCGAGAATGATTGCGGCAATATAGCAGATAATGCATTGAGCGACAGAAATCGGAATTATCGGCAAAGTGTAACCAAGAATAAAATCCAACGGAGTCAGTGGCGTTGTATACAAACGCTGCAATAGCGAACTGCCTCTGTCTTTTGCGATAATAGTTGATGAAAACAAAGTCATAAATGCCAAGCCGAAAACCGTTATACCCGGAGTCAGGTGTTGTATTTCGAACAGTTTTACGGGGATATTGGCTTGTATTGCGCTTAACAACAAAATCAAAATAAGGGGAAAGCCGAGACCAAAGAAAAGTGTCAGCGGATCCCGTAATATTTCTTTTGTGTTTCTGTTTGCAAATATCAGCATTCTCATTCTGCCACCCCCTTAACAATACGCACAAAGGCTTGCTCAAAACTGTCCGTACCTGCCGCTTCTTTTATCTTATCAGCAGTGTCACAGATAAGGAGCTTGCCGTCTTTCATAATAGCAATACGGTCAGACAAGGCTTCCGCTTCTTCCATATAGTGTGTTGTAAGAATTATGGTAACTTTCCCTTTAAGAGAACGTATCAAATCCCACAAATCACTTCTGGCAAGCACATCAAGACCAAGTGTAGGTTCGTCAAGGAACAATATCTCCGGTTCGCTGATCAGCGCCATGGCAATACTCAGTCTGCGTTGCCAACCGCCCGACAGTTTACTTGCCTTTTTCTTGATAACAGATTCCAATCCGAGTAGTTTGGTCAGTTCTGCAATTTTCATATTTTGCTTGTCTTTTGTAAAACCGTGAACACCGCACAACAGTTCAAGATTCTCTCGAACTGAGAGTCCGGATGCGACCGCAGTTTCCTGCGGAGAAACGGCTATTAGCGATTTTACAGCGGCTGTATCTTTGCAAATGCTTTTTCCATTCAGAAAAGCGTCGCCGCTTGTGGGCTGCGTCAGGCAAGACAGCATTTTAATCGTGGTTGTTTTACCGGCGCCATTTACACCGAGCAGAGAAAACAATTCGCCTTTTTTAACCTGCAAATTTAATTGGTCTACCGCAATGATATCCTTATATTTTTTAGTTAGATTAACAGTCCTTATGGCATACATACAATCTGTCCTTTCCGTGAATGCGTTTACTGAATTATAGCACTTCAATTATGAAAAATCTCATTTTTCATCTATTCGGTTCTATTTCACGTGTAAGCGGTAATCCTGTTAGTACATTGTTAAGGCTACGTTTACGACACCTTATTGTGTAATTCCCAAGGACTGTTAACTGCTCATTCGTCGTAAATCTGTCGTAACCCACATTTTAAGCAATAATTTGGATAAACAAAAAGCCGAAAACGCTTTGAAATATGCGTTTTCATCTTAATATTACTCTGAAAGGGGTTTCATCGTGGGGAACAGGATGACTTCGCGGATAGTGTCGGCGCCGGTGAAGAGCATAACTGCGCGGTCAATACCCATACCCATACCGCCTGTGGGAGGCATACCGTATTCCATGGCGTTGAGGAAATCC
>JAZNTI010000049.1:0-16284 GCA_045591725.1 Faecousia sp. | reverse complement strand
CTGATCCACAAGGCTACCGGTATCGTTGTGTCCTGCCAGACCGAGCGCAGCCAGTTCCAGAATAAGGAGACCTGCCTGCGTATGCTGCGCAGCAAACTTGTAGAGATCCGTGAGCGCGAACATCTTGCCAATATTGCGGACATTAAGGGCGTGCAGCAGAAGATCGAGTGGGGCAGCCAGATTCGCAATTATGTCTTTATGCCTTATACCTTGGTCAAAGATACCCGTACCGGCTGCGAAACCTCCAATGTCAATGCCGTTATGGACGGTGCGTTGGATCCGTTCCTTGAAGCGTACCTCAATTGTCTTGCCACAGGCAACTGGGTAACCAAGTAAAATTTTAGCGAAATGCACTTGCTTTTTACGCAGGAGCGTGCTATAATATGCCCGATTATGCGATTTACCCGTGGAGGGAGGTTAATATAGTGGAAGTTTTTAAGATCATTGTTACGATTCTGGAGGTTATCGCCAGCATCGCTTTGATACTTGTCGTTGTTTTCCAGTCCGGCAAGGAAGCCGGTTTGGGTGCTCTGACCGGCAATAACGAGACTTATCTGAGCAAGAGCAAGTACGGCAATATGGACAAGATCCTGGCCGCTGCTACCAAGTGGATCGCTCTGGCATGGATCGTTCTGACCCTGTGCCTGAGTTTCTTCAAGTAATCGTTTAAATAGCCACAGAGTTTTTGCTCTGTGGTTATTTTTATAGACTTTTACCGGTGACTGTGGTAAAATACACAAAAAAGTTTAAGGAGTGCGCAATATGAAAGCGGTTAAATTGTCCGGTCTTGAACCGGCTTCGGTTTTCGGTTATTTTGAGAAACTGTGCTCTGTTCCTCACGGCTCGGGAAACACGAAGATCATAAGCGACCTGATCGTGGATTTCGCCAGAGAGCACGGCATTGCCTATATTCAGGATGAACTGAACAATGTCCTGCTGTTCCGGGAGGGTACATGCGGTTATGAAGATCATGAGCCTGTGATCCTGCAGGGGCATATGGATATGGTCTGCGAAAAAGATGCCGATTGCCCTATCAATATGGATACCGACGGTTTGGATGTGACCCATGACGGCACCCATGTTTTTGCAAAAGGAACGACCTTGGGTGGCGATAACTGCATTGCGGTCGCTTACTGCATGGCGCTGCTGGCAGATAAGAGCATTCCCCACCCGCCGCTGGAAGTGATCATCACCGTGGACGAGGAAACCGGCATGTTCGGCGCAGCCGGTATTGATCTTACCATGCTCAAGGGCAGGACGATGATCAACCTCGATTCAGAGGATGAGGGCGTATTTACCGTGTCCTGTGCTGGCGGCGCGAGAGCGCGTCTGAGCCTGCCCGTCAAGCGCCAGGTGGTCTACGGCCCTTGCGTGCGCCTGACTGTTGATGGCCTGCGAGGCGGTCATTCCGGTGTGGAGATCCATAAAAATCTTGCCAATGCCAATAAGGTCATGGGCAATTTCCTGCTGCGCATCGAGCGTTCCATGCCGATTTCTATCATTTCCATTCATGGCGGAAATAAGGATAATGCCATACCTCGCAACTGCGTGGTGGATGCGGTGATCCTGGGCAACAATCCCGAAAAGATCAATGAAATCGCCAGCCAGTTGCAGCAGGAATTGCGCGATTATTATGATGAGCCGGATCTTGTGATCTACGGCGATAATCTAGAAGCCTTGGGCGCTCACGCACTTTCTGTCGAGGAGTCCAGGGGCGTTATTGCTCTTCTGATCAACATCCCCACCGGCGTCCGTAAATGGCTGGACGAGGATGCACAAATGGTGCAGACCAGTTTAAACCTCGGTGTTGTAAAGTTTGAGGAAGATGCGGTAAAGTTTACCTATTCCATTCGCAGTTGCGTCAATCAGGAAAAGCGCGATGTGCTGGATATGCTGAAAAATGCTGCTGAGAAGTACGGGG
This sequence comes from Faecousia sp., assembly GCA_045591725.1. Classification (GTDB taxonomy): domain Bacteria; phylum Bacillota; class Clostridia; order Oscillospirales; family Oscillospiraceae; genus Faecousia. The sequence goes on along the minus strand of JAZNTI010000049.1, from coordinate 14,363 downwards.
CGGAGTATTCCGAAAGCGGCGATTATCCTGCCTGGGAGTACCGTGAAGAGTCCCGTCTGCGCGATACCATGGTCCGTGTGTTTGAAAACATGTTCGGCCGCAAGCCGGAAGTGGTTGCCATCCACGCAGGACTTGAATGCGGTCTTCTCAGCGAGAAACTGCCGGGGCTTGACTGCGTTTCCATCGGTCCTGATATGAAGGATATTCACACCAGCCGTGAAAAACTCGATATCGCCTCTACAGAGCGTACCTGGAAATATCTTTTGGAAGTTCTGAAAGCACTTTAATGAAAATGACCTGCTTATGGCAGGTCATTTTTTATAGATCAGGCCCTTGACCCATGCAATATCATCTTTGCGCACGACGCCCAGCAAGGCAAGTATTGCGCCAAATACCGGCAGAAACAGCAACGTTTTTACAAATCCGCCGTCTATTCTGCTGCAGATCAGAACTCCTGCAGCGCCTGCTGCTACAGTAAGCACCGGCAACAGAAAACGTATTTTCCTGCCGGTTATGAACAGCAGCCGGCGCAAACTCAGGAAGAAATTGATGGCATGTGTTACAGAAAAACTGACGAAGTACCCGAAAATCCCCAATTTCGGCAGTAAAATGTACAAGAATGCAACATCCAGAATGTTGGTAAAGATGTTGTAGCGCACGCTGATCTTCTGCTGTCCGAGTCCTTTGATCATGGCATCTGTGATGCTGTCGCAGTAGAGCATCACTGCCAGCGGCGCAAACCATTCAAGATATTTCCCTGCATCTGCGTTTTGGTATAATGCCATGCATAATTCGTCAGCGCACAGCAGTAGGATCCCGCTGCAGGCAGTCCCGTATATCAGTGCTATTTTCAAACCTTTTTTAACCAGATGTGCGATTCGGCCAGTTTCTCCGGCGGCGTTGCAGCGCGCCAGTTCCGGTATGATCAATTCGTTGATTCCAAAAAGTAACGACGCCGGAAACATCAGTATCGGAAAGACCATACCACAGACCGACCCGAATGCGGCAAGAGGGGAGATGACCCCGCCGTAAAGTGCCAGCCGTTTGGGTACCATCAGATTTTCAACTGTGGAAATTCCGGTGCGCAAATCATCGGCAATGGCCAGCGGCAGCGCTGTATCCAAAAGTTTTCTCCCAAGGCGGATCTTATTTCCATGTTCGGCTCTTTCGCGTATGCGAAGTACCGTCAAAGTCACCAGCGTTAGGCATGCTCCGATACTGCTGCCTAAAATCACGCTGATGCAGGCTTTTTGAGTGCTGTTCTCTGCCCAAAATGCCAGCAGCAGGATCGTAATGCACGCACCGAAAACCTGTTCGACCACTTCAACCGCCGCCAGTGTACCGATCCTGCCTGCACCGGTAAAATAACCGACCATCATACCGCAAAGACAGTTTACCGGCAGAAAAATTCCCAATAGACGAATGCTGTCTGCTACATCCTCGTGACCGATCCAATTTGCTGCAATTAGTGGTGCCGTAATGTAAACGATCCCGCCTACCAAAACGCTGCATACGAGTGCGTAGTTTGTTCCGCAGGACAGCACCCAGATAATGTTCTGCCGTTTCTTTTTACCGATCTGCTCGGCGGTCAGATACATGGTTGCCGTGCGGATGCCGGCAATGCCTGCCACCATGGCCATGGACCCTACCGACAGTACCAGTTGCAGCAGACCGATGCCCTCGGCGCCGATGCGTCCGGACAGGTAAACCTGAAAGACCGTACCGCCAAAACGCAGCAGTAAATTCACAGCCGTAAGCAGCAGCGCTCCGTAAAATATCGGAAGTTTTTTCAAAAGAAATCCCCCCTTGTCCAAGTCTATGCGGACAAGAGGGGGAAGTATCACTTGTTGATGTAGGAACAAAGGATCGCCAGGGGGCAGTTACCGCAGTCGGGATTTCGTGCTGTGCAGCAATCTCGGCCAAACAGGACGATGCGGTGGCAGAAATCAGAACTTTCATCCGGCGGCAGGATCTTGCGCAACGTCTGTTCCACCTTTTCTGGATCTTTGCCTTTTGTCAGACCGAGCCTTTCGCAGATGCGGATGCAGTGGGTGTCGCATACGACGCTGCCGGGCAACCCGTAGAGGTCGCCTAAAAGCAGATTTGCAGTCTTGCGGCCGACACCGGGAATTTTCAGAAGTTTTTCCATGGTATCCGGTACTTTTCCACCGTATTCGTTTAAAAGCATTTGGCAGCCCAGTACGATATCCCGGGCCTTGTGTCGGTAGAATCCGCAGGAATGCACATATCTTTCAATATCTGCAATATCTGCCTGCGCGAAGGCTTCCAGAGTCGGGTAAGCGTCGAACAGCGTCGGGGTAACCAGATTCACCCTCGCGTCGGTACACTGGGCAGAAAGCCGCACAGCGATCATCAGTTCATAATCCTTGCTGTAATGCAGCGCACAGGGAGCATCCGGGTAGCGGTGTTTGAGTATTTCAATGATGGAACGAACTTTCTCTTTCATCCGCGCACCTCCTTTTCTTCATTATAGCACATAAAAACTGAGTTTTACAGAGGAAATTACAGAAAAAGACAGCAACCTTAAAGGCTGCTGTCACCATCAAACACAGTCGGCTCTGCACTTAAGCAGGAAATCTCATATGCGGTGCGTTCTTTTGGACCTTCTTCTGTAAGTTTTGTGTAGATACGGCTTTGTAGCCGTCCTGTAACGGTGATCCATTGCCCAACTGTGCATTGTGCGGTCTCCATGGCGGTGCGCCCCCACATGATACATGGCAGATAATCCGCCCTTTGAAATGCCCGGGGCACTGCCAGCATGGCATCGCAGATCTGCCGTCCCAAGGGCGTTTTGCGGTAAACGGGCTCTTTGCAGATGGGACCTTGCAGCGTAACTTCGTTGATGCATTCGCCGTCCTCTGCGGTTATTGAGCCTGCGAATACAAAGATCATCAGATGCCTGACACCGTCGGTGCGAATGTTATGAGACCGGATCTGCCCGGTTACAGTCAGCAGATCGCCGCCGCTTAGGTCGATCTGATCCAGCACGAGGTCCTGCGCGATCACCGGCAGCAGATCAATGGTGCCGGATAACCGCGTCACTTCCAATAAAAAGCGGAAAAACCGCCGCCCGTGGTTTTCGTGGGAGAATACGGGCAGATTATGCAGTTGTCCCCGCAATGTGATCCGGTTGATAGATTGTTCCATATGTACCACCCCAAAAGTAAAACTGTATGGAACATCCTATGCGTTTTTCCCAAAATAAGAACTGCGCCGCATATTAAGCGGCGCAGCAGTGTTATTTAGACTGTTCAATGCGGATCTTAACAGTAACGATCACGGGCTGGTCTTCTTTGGCGACGCTGCCGTTTTCGCCGTTGTTTTCAACACCTTCACAGATCTGATCCACGATCTCAATGCCGCTGACCACATGACCAAAGGCTGCGTATTTGCCATCAAGGTGGGAAGAGTCTTTGTGAACGATGAAGAACTGGCTGGATGCGGAGTCGTATGCATCGCTGCGGGCCATGGAGATCACGCCGCGCACATGCTTGATGGGGTTGCTGATTCCGTTGGAAGCAAATTCGCCTTTGATCGTGGCAGCGGTCTTGCCTGCAGCCGGAGCGCCGCCCTGCATCATGAAGTCTTCAATGATCCGGTGGAAAGTCAGTCCGTCATAGAAGCCGCTTTGGGCCAGTTTCACGAAGTTCTTGACGGTGATGGGTGCAGCGGACTGATCCAGTTTTACGGTGATGGTGCCGTAATCTTTGATCTCAATGTCCGCATAGTAGATGTTGGTGTCGGGTCTGTTAATGTAGGCGACTACTGCCAGCGCACCGATCACGACCGCCGCAACCGCAGCGCAGACGATGATAACGGCCTTGATCTTCTTTGCTTTTTGCTCCTGTTTGCGCTGATCCTTTTTGTTTTGGATCGCTTCGCGCTGTGCAGGGGTGAGATGCTTTTTCTTTGCCATGTGTATTATCCTTTCCGTTTACCGCGGGCAGGCTTTGCCGGCGGTCGTTTTGTTTTAGATTGCATTTTGGGTGGAGGTGCGCTGGGTTTTCCGGGTCTTGGTGCTACCGCCCGGATCAGACACTTGGGGCCGGAACCGATCAGGTCTTCCCGGTGTGCTTTCAGCAGTGCTTCGCGCACCAAATAGTAGTTTTTCGGGTTCCGGTACTGAATCAGCGCACGCTGCATCGCTTTTTCGTGGGGATCGGTTGGAACGTAAACCTTTTCCATAGTCCGGGGGTCAAGACCGGTGTAATACATCACCGTTGCCAGCGTGGAGGCGGTGGGGTAGAAGTCCTGCACCTGCTCCGGATTGTATCCCATATCCCGGATGTATTCAGCCAGTTCGATGGCCTCTTTCAGGGTTGACCCGGGGTGACTGGACATCAGATAGGGAACAAGATACTGATTCATGCCGTACTGCTTGTTCAGTGCGAAATACTTGTCCACAAAACGGTTGTATACTGCGTTTTTCGGCTTGCCCATGCGCATGAGCACGGCGTCGGAAACATGCTCCGGCGCAACTTTCAATTGACCGGAAATATGGAACTGCACCAATTCTTTAAAGAAGGTGTCTTTCTTGTCCGCCAGCAGATAGTCAAAGCGGATACCGCTGCGTACAAAGACCTTTTTCACGCCGGGGATTTTCCGCAGTTTGCGCAGCAGCGCCACATAGTCCGAGTGATCGGCGTTCATATTCTTGCAGGGGGTGGGGTAGAGGCATTGTCTGCCGGCGCAAGCGCCTTTAGTCAGTTGTTTTTCGCAGGCAGGATGCCGGAAATTGGCAGTCGGTCCGCCCACGTCGTGGATGTATCCTTTAAAATCTTTATCTTTAACAATAAGTTGCGCTTCGCGAAGAATAGACTCGTGACTACGGGTCTGAATAATTCGTCCCTGATGGAAAGTCAGTGCACAGAAAGAGCATGCACCAAAGCAGCCGCGGTTGGAAACCAGACTGAATTTCACTTCCTCAATGGCGCTGACACCGCCTGCCTTCGTGTAATCCGGGTGCCAGGTGCGCTCATAGGGCAGTTCGTAGACCGCGTCCATTTCTTCGGTGGTCAGTGGCTTTTGCGGCGGGTTCTGCACCACAAAATTTTTGCCGTAGGGCTCTGCCAGCCGCTTGGCGGTGAAGGGGTCACAGTTGGCATATTGAATTTTGAAAGATTCAGCATATTTGCGCTTGTTATCCCTGATCTCTTCAAAGGATGGCAGAATGATGGTTGGCAGGCTTTCATCCAATTGGCTGGTTTTATAAACCGTTCCGTCGATATAGGTGATGTCTTTGACATCCATTCCGCTGTTGAGGGCATCGGCAATCTCTACGATGGCTTTTTCGCCCATTCCGTACATCAGAAGATCCGCCTGGCTGTCCAGCAGCAGTGAGCGCTTCATGCTCTCCGACCAGTAGTCGTAATGACCCAGCCGCCGCAGACTGGCCTCGATACCGCCCACGAGGATCGGAACATCTTTGTAAGTGCGCCGGATGAGATTGCAGTAGACTACCGCGGCGTAATCCGGTCGCTTGCCCATGACACCGCCGGGCGTGTAGGCGTCTACCTTGCGCTTGTGCTTTGTAACGGAGTAGTGGTTGACCATGGAGTCCATATTGCCGCCGCTGACCAGGAAACCAAGTCTGGGCCTGCCGAAAACATCAATGGATCTGGGGTCTTTCCAATCCGGCTGCGATATGATGCCCACACTGTAGCCGTTATGCTCAAGGATGCGGCTGATAATGGCATGTCCGAAGGACGGATGATCCACATACGCGTCACCGATGACATAGACAAAATCGCAACCATCCCAGCCGCGGTCGATCATATCCTGTTTTTTGACCGGTAGAAATGCCATAATACCCCTCCGTGAAAATTCTTCGTAAAGTATATCATAAAAGCCGGTAAAAGGGAAGAGCAAAAAGCATTTCTTGACAGCCGGGAAAAATTAATTCATAATAGTGACGAAAGGATGTGTTATCTATGGCAGTTCGCCTGAACGAGAACAAAGAGATCGTCGACAGCATTAAAGAAGGCCTCAAGCGCACCGGTGGCTATTGTCCCTGCCGCTTGCAGCGTACTGAGGACAATAAATGTATCTGTAAAGAATTCCGCGAGCAGATTGCAGATCCCGACTTTAAAGGTTATTGCCATTGTTTGCTGTATTATAAGGACTGAAAAATTTTTGCCAAACACCTAAAAAATGTGTTGACAAAAGGTTTTCTGCGTGGTATTATAGCCAAGCGGTTGGGAAAACCTGACCTCAATTACATATGGGCGAGTGGTGGAATTGGTAGACTCGCTAGATTCAGGTTCTAGTGTTCACTGCGGACGTGCGGGTTCAAGTCCCGCCTCGCCCACCAAAAGAAACGGACATCCGAAAGGATGTCCGTTTCTTTTGGTATACGGGACTTGAAAAGGGCGGCGACAGTCGAAGACTGGCGCAACCAACAGTCCAGTGGACTGTTGGTTAGACCGTGGGAAAGTCCCTTTATTTCAGAGCGCAGTCCACAGGACTGTGAAATGAAATAAAGCATGTAGGATGATAAATGAAGCAATAAAAGTGGGAGGATGTCCGTTTCTTTTGGTATACGGGACTTGAAAAGGACGGCCAAGCGCAGCGGGGCAAGCAAGTGTCCGGTGAGGCTGTTGCTTAGCGTCGATAAGGATATCCAAATCTAAAATTTTCTATTGCGAATTGGGTGAAAATTTGGTACTATAACATTGTAAAGCATTCCCATTATATGGGATTTAGGAAAGGATTGAACATGTATGGTTGATTTACGTGCAAAACCCTATAATCTTTGTGACGAGGATATCGCATGGGTGGAGAAAACCATTGCCTCCATGACTGATGAAGAGAAAGTCGGTCAACTTTTCTGGCAACTCACCGGCGCACCTACTGAGGAGCACCACCGTGAATTGATGGAGAAATACCACCTTGGCGGCTGCCGCTATAACGGTATGCCCGGTCAGATGGTATTAAACCAGAATCGTAATCTGCAGAAATTTGCCAAGATTCCTGTCTTTATTGCCTGCAATCCGGAGCAGGGCGGTAACGGCGTTTGCGCTGACGGCACATTTGTTGCCAATCAGATCAAGATCGGCGCAACCGGCAAGACCGAGTATGCCAAAGCCATGGGCCGCGTTTCCGGCGCGCAGATCAAGGCAGCCGGCTGTAATATGGCGTTTGCGCCCGTTGTGGACATTACATACAACTGGGAGTGCGAGGAGGTGCTCATGCGCGCTTATGGTAGCGATCCTAAACTGGTTGCTGAAATGGGCACTGCATTTATGAACGGTCTGCATGAGACCGACGGTGTCTACTGCTGTGCCAAGCATTTCCCCGGCAACGGTCAGGACTATCGCGATGCCCACCTGTCCAATAACATCAACCACTTTGGCGAAGCCGACTGGATGGCTTCCTACGGCTATGTTTACAAGACCCTTATCGACAACGGTTTGGATGCCATCATGGGCGGTCATATCATGATGCCGACCTTTATGCAGGAGATTGATCCCGACATTACCATGGATGAGATGATGCCTGCCACCCTTTGCCCCGAGATCATGACGGGCTTACTGCGTGACAAACTGGGCTTTAACGGTATGGTCGTCACCGACGCATCTCACATGGTTGCAATGACCAACCGCATGAAGCGTGCGGACATGCTGCCTGCTGCTATCAATGCCGGCTGCGATATGTTCCTGTTCTTCAATGATCCCGAGGAAGACTTTGCCACCATGCTCAATGCCTATAGAAGCGGCGTCATTTCCGAGGAGCGTATGGTGGAGGCCCTGACCCGCATTCTGGGCCTGAAGGCTGCCAAGGGCATGCACAAGATGACGCTGGAGCAACTGTGCGGCAGTGATGAAGATCTTGCCGCAGCGCTGCAAAATCCTGAATTCAAGGCTGTTGCGCCCGCCATCTCCAAGGACTGCCTGACACTTGTAAAGTATAAAGATGAGGGCGCTTTGCCGCTGGATCCTGCCAAGCACAAGCGTGTTATGATCGTGCATGTCAAGGGCAATGAGAATCCCATGATGGCCATGGCGATGAAGGCTATGGGCATGGGCGGCGCCAAGAAGACTCCTGCTGAGAAACTCTGCGAGCGCTTGATTGCAAAGGGATTCGATGCGTTCATTTATGAGAGCCCCTTGGCAAAGATGATCAAGGAGGCTCAGGAGGGCAAGCCTTTCAACCTGAATATGTATTTTGCCGGTAAGAATGCCATCAGCGAGTTCGTCGCCGGTCAGGATCTGGTGATCTCTTTGTTCGATGTGCCTAACGGTCATCCTGTGTTCGGTATGGCTAAGGGCGGCGGTGAGATCCCCTGGTATGTCCATGAGATTCCGGTTGTGGGCATTTCTGTTACCAAACCCACCATGCTGGCTGATGTGCCCATGCTGCGTACCTATATTAACGCTTATGACTCCAATGACGATACCATGGACGCACTGGTGGATGCACTTGTGACAGGTCCTGAAGCGTTCAAGGGTACCGATCCTATCGACTCTTACTGCGGTATGTGGGATACCTACATGTAATTTGGAGGCATCATGTCTTATTTTGATACTTTTGAGAAAAAGCATGATTATTTGATCTGCGTTGATTCCGACGGTTGCGTAATGGACACTATGAACTGCAAACATTTTAACTGTTTCGGTCCTTGTATGGTGGACGAGTGGGGTCTTGAGCAGTGGCGTGATTCCATTTTGCAGCGCTGGAATGAAGTGAATCTTTTTACCATGACCCGCGGTATCAACCGCTTTAAGGGTCTGGCTGTGGCACTGACGGAGATCCATTCACTTTATACCCCCATTCCCGGAATCGACGTGCTGAATCATTGGGTGGATACCGCTCCTGCGCTGAGCAATGACGGTGTTGCTGCAGCGGCAGAGGCTGCTTCCGACCCGGATGCAAAGTTGATCTTCTCCAAGGCACTTGTCTGGTCCAAGGCGGTCAATGCCGCCATTGTGAAATTGCCCGAGGAAGTAAAGATCCCCTTTGCCGGCGCAAAGGAAGGCCTTGCAGCCGCCCATGAATTTGCGGATGTGGCCATGGTTTCCAGCGCCAACCGCGACGCGGTGGAGGAAGAGTGGGGCAAATTCGGTCTGCTGGAGTATACGGATATCGTGCTTGCCCAGGATGTAGGTTCTAAAGCCGCATGCATTGGGCGCATGCTGGAATTTGGCTATGACCCCGATAAGGTGCTGATGATCGGTGACGCACCCGGAGATCGGGATGCTGCGCAGAAGAATGGTGTGCATTATTATCCCATCCTCGTTAACCGGGAAAAAGACAGTTGGCATGAAGCCGTTGAGGTTGCTTACGGCAAATTCCGTGCCGGTGAATATGCACCTTACGGTCAGGAAAAATTGCATGAGTTTCTGAAAAATCTCGGCGGATAACATTGAAAAGGACGCACTTTGTGCGTCCTTTTTATATGGCTGGGGTGAATTCTTCTTTCTTGCCGGAATTTTCTAATTGGAAAGTGTCTGTAATGGTTGACAAAAGGGATTTTATGTGTATACTTGTCATTAGAAAATAATATTCCGGTGATGCTTTTCGGGATCTAAAAAGACCGAAAAGAAGAGGACTCTCTGGAGAACACATTCAGTTGTGTGCCGAAGGTGCAAGGCGTAAGCCGAATCTCTCAGGCAAAAGGACAGGGAAGCGCTGTGCTATTTTGAGCAGTCCTCGGTGGACTGCTATTTTTATTACATTGAAAAGGAAGATCTTGCTATGTACGGTAAACCCATTGATTCAATCGGCTTTGTGTCAAATTACGATCCAGAGATCGGTGCACTGATGCAAAAGGAACTGGAGCGTCAACGCGACGGTCTGGAACTTATCGCTTCTGAAAATTTTGCTTCTCCCGCGGTGATTGCCGCAATGGGCTCTGTGCTTACCAACAAGTATGCCGAGGGTCTGCCCGGCAAGCGCTATTACGGCGGCTGTCAGCATGTGGATGAACTGGAGCAACTGTGTATTGACCGTGCTAAGGCGCTCTTTGGCGCTGAGTTTGCCAATGTCCAGCCCCACTCCGGCGCTCAGGCCAATATGGCGGTGCAACTGGCGCTGCTGCAGCCCGGCGATACCATTATGGGCATGAGCCTTGCCAACGGCGGCCACCTTTCTCACGGCAGTCCTGCCAATATTTCCGGTAAGTACTATAATGTTGTTTCTTACGATGTGAATGCCGAAACCGGTCTGATCGATTATGATCAGATCCGGGAAATGGCCAAGAAGGCTCAGCCAAAATTGGTGATTGCCGGTGCTTCTGCGTATCCGCGTGCCATTGATTTCAAGGTCTTTGCGGACATCGCCCACGAAGTCGGCGCTGTTTTGATGGTGGATATGGCGCATATTGCCGGTCTTGTGGCAGGCGGTGCCCACGAAAGTCCTGTTCCTTATGCCGATATCGTCACTACTACCACCCATAAGACCCTCCGCGGCCCTCGCGGCGGTTTGATCATGGGCAAGGAAGAGTTTGCCAAGAGAATCAATTCCGGCGTATTCCCCGGCACCCAGGGCGGTCCTCTGGAGCATATCATTGCTGCCAAAGCAGTTTGCCTGAAAGAAGCCATGCAGCCCGAATTTAAGACCTATGCCCACAATGTGGTAGCCAATGCCAAAGTTTTGGCAGATGCGTTGCTGGATGAAGGCTTTGACCTTGTTACCGGCGGTACGGATAACCATCTGATGCTGGCGGATCTGCGGCCTATGGGCATTACCGGTATGGAATTGCAGCACCGCTGCGATGCCAACCATATGACGCTCAACAAGAACGCCATTCCCAACGATCCGCAGAAGCCCTCCGTTACCAGCGGTGTGCGTATCGGTACTGCCGCGGTGACCACTCGTGGCCTGGGCGCACAGGAGATGAAGCAGATCGCGCATTGCATCGCTTTGACCGCCCGCGATTTTGAGGGCACTCAGAATGAGGTGCGTGCAACAGTCGACAGGATCTGTCAGAAATTTCCCATGTATTAATCCAAAAAACAGAAAAAACCGGCAACGAAAGTTGCCGGTTTTTGTCGCAATTATCTTGTAAAGCGCCGTGCATAGCCGCATTTGCGGCAGAGTTCTTCGCTGGCAAGGCTTTTTTGGAAACCTTCCATAATGGCTTTTGCCCGTGGACTTTCCAGGATTTCGGTCATTTCTTGTGTCAGCAGATTTCCAAGGGTGATGTCGCCGTTGTGATCCAAACAGCAGGGAACGACGCTGCCGTCGCAGAGGATGCCGATCTGATCGTTGAGACCGTAGCAACGACAGTTTTTGCCCAGATCCGTGGCGTTTAGATCCGGCCAGTCAAATTTTTCACCGTGTTCAAGGTAGACTTTGTGCCCGATGCGGATGCCCCGGGGCTCGTTGATCCAGGGGGCAGGGAAGTGCTCCAGCAGTTTTTCTTTGATTCGATTGTTGAGTTTATCCGCGCCGCCGCCGTTCCAAAGTCGCAGGCAGACGATCTTTTCGCCGCTATTTGCCGCGAAATCTACACAGTTTTCAATATATTCGTCGAATGGCATCGATATTTCGTTGGCCTCAAAGGCGTGCAGGGAGATGTTGACCTTGTGCAGCGCCGGGCTGTTTAGCAGCAAATCATGCTGCTTTTTCAGCAGCGTGCCGTTGGTGGTGATGATCACCTTAAATCCCATTTCCTGCGCAAAAGTTAGATATTCGCCCAAATTTGGATGACAAAGCGGCTCTCCCATAAGGTGAAAGTACAAAAAATCCGTATACGGGCGCAGTTTTTCGATGATCATTTTGAATTTGCTGCTGCCCATAACCTGGGGTTTGCGCGAAGTACCCGGACAAAACGCGCAGCGCATATTGCAAATATTGGAGATCTCTACATAGACCTTGCGAAACCGTTTCATCCGCTTACCTCCCTAATTTTTAACAATTATATCATAAATTATTGATTTTGTGTACACAAAATCCGTTGAGTTTCCCGGGTAAATATGTTATCATAAGTAGAAATCGGAGGTGTTATTATGCTTTCTTTCGGCATGCCTACATTGATCGAGACCGCAAATGTGGAACAGGCTGCGGCCCTTTGCGGCGAACTGGGTCTTCATTTTCTGGAACTGAATACCAATTTCCCGAATTTTCAGACCTATAATATGGAACCGGAAAAACTTCGGGCATTGGCGCGCAAGTATAACATTTACTACACCATCCATCTTAATGACGAGATGCCCGTTGCGGACTTTAATCCCTATGTGGCAAAGGGCAATGTGGACGCGGTACTCGATGCCATTGATTTTGCCGGATCTATCGGTGCAAAGAAGATCAATATGCATTTGAGCGAGGGCGCACACTATACGATGCCCGACCGGATCGTACAGTTTTACGAGGCTTATGAGGACAAGTATTTGGAGCGCATCCGGGATTTCCGGGATGCATGCGCCTGCGCTGCGGTGGATGAGGAATTGCTGATCTGTGTTGAAAACGTAACACCTTTCCACGAATTTCAGAAGAACGCCATTGGGGAACTGCTGTGCCTGGATTGCTTCGGTTTGACGCTGGATGTGGGTCACAATTACTGCACAAATTTTGTGGATGAATCGTACATTCTCGACCGGGCTGCCCGGCTGGAGCATATGCATCTGCATGACGCCAGAGATAGCAAAAAGGATCATTTGGCGCTGGGTGACGGCGAGATCGACCTTGCGCGTTATCTTGATATTGCGGATGAGCACAACTGCAGTGTGGTGCTGGAAACGAAAACCGTTCAAGCCCTCCGCGCCAGTGTTCAGTGGATCAGGGATAAGGGGTATCTTGACTGATCCAATTAATCAGAAGGTGAGTTCATGAGTTTAAAATTACCCTACAATTTTAAAAGGCTGATTGCATATACCGTCTCCGCCGGTGCGGCCGGTCTTGCGGATATCGGTTTATTTTCGCTTTTGACAGCAAAGGTATTTCCGGCAGAGCCGCTTTTTACAACCCTTGCCGCGGTCATTGCCCGTGTGGTGTCTTCTGTGATCAATTTCCTCATTAACTGCCGATATGTTTTTCACGGACAGAAAAGAACAGCGGTACTGCGATACTATACGCTGTGGGCCGTTCAGTTGGCGGCATCGTGTTTGTTGGTCAACCTGATCGGCCACGGACTGAAGACCAATCTGACTGTCGCAAAGGCTTGCGGTGATCTTGCCCTTGGTTTCGTCAGTTATCAGATCCAGGGACGCTGGGTGTTTAAACCTGTCAAGGGCTTTTACGGCCCGATCGCAAGAATTGCCCGGAATATTCTGCGGATCTTTTCCAAAATGTATGATACCGACCTGCGAAAAACGGAAGAGCCGAAAGTATACGTCTGCAGGCATCTGAATATGCATGGTCCGTACACCACCATTAAGTGGCTGCCGTTTCATGTGCACCCCATGGTGCTGCATGTGTTCTTCGACAGAAAACTGGCAGCGGAGCAGTATAATAAATATACTTTCACAGTTCGAAGAGGCAAAGATGCTAAGGCATTCAGCATCGCTGCGCTGATCATGAGCAATATTACTGTTCCGGTGATTGGTTCGCTGCAGGCAATTCCGACGCACCGCGACAGCGCGTCTATGTCGACTTTGAAGCACGGTCTGCGATATCTGCTTAAGGGCGAAGATGTGATCGTTTTCCCGGATGTGAACTATACCGGCGGATATGGCAGCGATACGCAGTTGTATAGCGGATTCTTTTTGCTGGGTGATCTGTATTACCGCAAGACCGGTAAAAAACTGGAATTTGTTCCGCTTGTGCTGGATGATGAGCATCGGCGCATTGAGGCAAGACCTCCTATTGCGGTCAGCAATTTCCGCAATGAAGGCGAATTCGCCACTGCATATATGAAAGCGGCCATCAACAAGGAAGAATTAGACTCCTTTAAAGGCTGTAAGGCTTCAACGCAATAAGGTTAATGCCACCCGAAAGGGTGGCATTTTACGTGGTGCTGACAAATGTTTTATTACGCCCTTTCGATTCCCCTCGGCCGCCGAGGGAATCGAGTTAATCAAGGTGCGGCTCGGTCGAGCCCTCGCCGGCGACGCTCATTCGCGTCGCATTTGGATCTTCAAATCCCGTCGGCGCAAAAAAGACACGCAACCGTTAGTATTGACTAGTGTTTTACGATTGATTACAGTTTACAAGCCGATGGCTTGCACCCTGCAATCAATGGATTCTCCCACGGGCTATAAAACATGCCCCCGGCATGTTTTATTACGCCCTTTCGATTCCCCTCGGCCGCCGAGGGAATCGAGTTAATCAAGGAGCGGCTCGGTCGAGCCCTCGCCGGCGACGCTCATTCGCGTCGCATTTGGATCTTCAAATCCCGTCGGCAAAAATAGCAGCCACCCATTTGGGTGGCTGCTATTTTTGGTGGAGCCGACGGGATTTGAACC
>JAZNTI010000048.1:0-18918 GCA_045591725.1 Faecousia sp. | reverse complement strand
ATCAGGCCGTCCGGGGCAAGGAAGAACTGATCCGGGAGCTGACGAAAGCGGCAGCCCAGGCGGATACCGTATATCTGGCAACGGACCCTGACCGGGAAGGCGAAGCCATCTCCTGGCACCTGAAGGAACTGCTGAAGCTGCCCGACAGCAAAGCCCAGCGGGTCACCTTCAATGAGATCACCCAGAAGGTGGTCCGCCAGTCCATCGCTTCCCCCCGGGACATCGACTATGATCTGGTGGATGCCCAGCAGGCGCGCCGCATTCTTGACCGCATCGTGGGTTACCAACTTTCTCCGCTGCTGTGGAAGAAAGTCCGCCGGGGTCTCAGCGCCGGACGAGTCCAGTCTGTAGCCACCCGCCTGGTGGTGGATCGCGAGAATGAGATCCGCGCCTTCCAGCCCCGGGAGTACTGGTCGCTGGATGTCACTTTGGATCGCTTGGATAAGGAAGGTTCGTTCACCGTCCGCTATTTCGGCGGCGAGAATAAAAAGGAACTGGAAAATGAGGAGCAGGTGCAGCGCGTCATTGCGGACATCACCGGCAAGACTTTCACCGTCACCAATGTGAAGAAGGCGCAGAAAAAGCGTACTGCCGCGCCTCCCTTTACCACTTCCACCCTTCAGCAGGAGGCATCCCGGAAACTGAACATGACGCCTAAGCGCACCATGGCGGTGGCGCAGCAACTTTATGAAGGCGTTGACATTGCCGGCGAGGGCACTTTGGGTCTGATTACCTATATGCGTACGGATTCGCTGCGCCTTTCTGATGAAGCCATGGCTGCCGCCGCGGACTTCATTAAGGAGCGTTACGGCAAGTCTTATTACTATGGCAAGTTCCATGTGTTCAAGACCAAGTCCGGCGCGCAGGATGCCCATGAAGCCATCCGTCCGACCCATGTGGAACTGGATCCTGAGCGTATCCAGGGCAGCCTGACCAAGGAACAGTATAAACTCTATAAACTCATCTGGGGCCGTTTCCTGGCATCTCAGATGGCAAATGCCGTCTATGATACCGTGGCTATCGATACCGAGTGTGCCGGCCATATCTTCCGCTGCAGCCATCAGAGCATGCACTTCCCGGGCTTTATCGCCGTTTACGAGGAAGGCCGCGATGATGAGGCGGAGACTGTGGGCGCAGCCCTGCCGGATCTTAGCGTGGGGGAGAAGGCCACCGCATCCAAGATCGAGAAGGAACAGCATTTTACGCAGCCGCCTGCCCGTTATACCGAGGCGACACTGGTCAAGGCCATGGAGGAAAAGGGCGTCGGCCGTCCTTCCACCTATGCCGCTACGGTTTCGATCATTCAGGATCGGGAATATGTGGTTAAAAATGAGAAGCGTTTGATGCCCACCGGTTTGGGCGAGGTGGTCAATTCCTTGATGATGGACCGCTTTGTGGACATTATCGATGTGGAGTTCACCGCCAATATGGAAACGAAACTGGATGATGTGGAAGCCGGTAAGCGCCATTGGAAGGATGTTCTCACGGATTTCTATGGCCCGTTCCATCAGCAGATTTTGGACGCTGAGGAAGCCTTGCAGGGCACGCGCCTGAAGGTGCCGGAAGAGGAGTCTGAGGAAGTCTGCGAGATCTGCGGCAGAAAGATGGTGGTCAAGGTTGGCCGTTTTGGTAAATTCCTTGCCTGTCCCGGCTGGCCGGAGTGCAAGAATACCAAGCCCATCGTGGAGAAGATGCCCGGTCGCTGTCCCAAATGCGGCAGTACCATCTTGAAACGCAAGAGTAAGCGCGGCTATGCCTATTATGGCTGTGAAAAGGGCGCCGAGTGCGGCTTCATGACCTGGGATGTTCCCACCGATCAGGATTGCCCGGAGTGCGGACAGACCATGTTCAAAAAATCCGGCAAAGGTCGCAATAAGCCGTTCTGCATCAATGAGCAGTGCAGCCGCTTCCTGCCGGAAGATCAGCGCGGATATTATAAGAAGCCGGACGCTGAAGCCGAAAAGAAGCCTGCCAAAAAGGCTGGCAGAAAGACTGCGGCGAAGAAAACAAAGGAGAAATAAGCATGCTGAGGGTTAAAGTGATCGGTGCCGGTCTTGCCGGTGCGGAGGCTGCGTGGCAATTGGCGCAGCGCGGCATCGGTGTGGATCTTGTGGAGATGAAACCTCAAAAGAAAACACCTGCGCACCACAGTGACGTTTTTGGGTAACTGGTTTGTTCCAATTCCCTGCGTGGCGTCCGGCTGGAAAATGCCGTGGGCCTGCTGAAAGAGGAACTGCGCCGCTGTGGAAGCCTGATCCTTTCCTGCGCCGATGCCACCCGGGTGGAAGCCGGTGGCTGTCTGGCGGTGGACCGGGAGGGTTTTGCCCGCATGGTCACCGAAAAACTGAATACCCACCCCAATATTACGGTCATTTCTGAAGAAGTCACCGAAGTCCCTCAAGGTCCGGTGATCATCGCAACCGGCCCGCTGACTTCCGATGCGTTGTCCGAAGCCATCGGTAATTACTTCGGCAGCACCCATCTGCACTTTTTCGATGCAGCCGCACCGCTGGTCACAGCGGAGTCGGTGGACATGGAAAAGGCCTGGTGGCAGAGCCGCTATGACCGCGGCACGCCGGACTATATTAACTGCGCCATGGACAGAGCACAGTATGAGGCTTTTGTGGCGGAACTCATCGGCGCGCAGGAAGCCGAGGTCCATGGGTTTGAGGATAAGAATGTCTTTGAAGGCTGTATGCCTGTGGAGGTTATGGCCCGCCGGGGCATTGATACGCTGCGCTACGGTCCTTTAAAGCCTGTGGGTCTTACCGATCCCAGTACCGGTAAAGAGCCTTATGCTGTGGTGCAGTTGCGGCAGGATAATGCGGAGAAAACGGTCTTTAACCTTGTGGGTTTCCAGACCCATCTGAAATTCGGTGAGCAGAAGCGGGTCTTTTCCATGATCCCTGCACTTGCAAATGCCGAGTTTGTCCGTTACGGTGTCATGCACCGCAACACGTTCCTTCAGAGTCCCGGCCGCCTGGATCGGTACTATTCTGATCTGCGTGACCCTATGGTTGCTTTTGCCGGGCAGATGACCGGCGTGGAGGGGTATGTGGAGAGTGCCGCCTCCGGCTATTTGGCTGCCGTTGCCATGGCTGCCAAGGTGCAGGGAAGATCCCTGCCCGATTTCCCCAAAACTACCGCCATTGGCGCGCTGGGTTATTACATCAGTGATGAATCGGTGGAAAATTTCCAGCCGATGAATATCAATTTCAGCATTATTGCTCCGCTGGAGAAGCGGATCCGTAAAAAAGCAGAGAAAAATCTTGCCATCGCCATGCGATCTCTTGAGGTGATCGACCGGCTGGTGGCGGAGGGAATTTGAGAGGTACGCAATGAAGATCATTTTGGACGCCATGGGCGGCGATAACGCGCCTCAGGCAACTGTTATGGGCGCCGTTGAGGCGGCAAAACGCTATGATTGTCAGATCACTCTGGTAGGCCGTGGGGAGCAGATCCTGGAGGTGCTGCGTAAAAACGGCATCAACGACCTGCCCAAGGGTATTGAGATCTCCCATGCTGACGATGTGGTGGATATGCATGATGACCCTGCAAAGGTTATCCAAAAGCGTAAGAATTCTTCCATGGTCATGGGCCTTAAGATGTTGGCTGACGGCTTGGGTGATGCCTTTGTTTCTGCCGGCAGCACCGGTGCGCTGCTTACCGGCGCGACTTTGGTGGTCAAGCGCGTCAAGGGAGTTCGCCGTGCGGCCATGGGGCCTGCTATGCCCAATAAGGCGGGTGGCAAGACGGTTATTCTGGACTGCGGCGCCAACGCCGAGTGCACCCCTGAATTTCTGCTGCAGTTTGGCCTGATCGGCACGCTGTATGCCAGAAAGACCTTCGGGGTTGAGAATCCCAAGGTGGGCTTACTTAACATTGGCACAGAAGATTCCAAGGGTACACAGTTGCAAAAGGATGCCTATGGGCTGCTGACGGAAGCCGGCAACCGGGGTCTTATCAATTTTGTCGGCAATGTGGAGGCTCGCGATGTGCCGCTGGGCGCGGTGGATGTGGTGGTCTGCGACGGTTTTTCCGGCAATGTGCTGCTTAAATCCATCGAGGGTACTGCCATGTTCATGGGCAGCCTGATGAAACACAAGATCTTCAAGCGCAACATTTTTTCCATGCTGGGTTACCTTTTGTGCAAAGCCGGCGTTAATGAAGTCATGGGTATGCTGGATTACCGTACCATCGGCGGCACCGAGTTTTTGGGCATTCGCAAGCCGGTGATCAAGGCCCACGGCTCTTCCGATGCTCTGGCATTCACCAACGCGCTTCGCCAGGCGCAGATCGCCGCCGGCGCGGATATTTCCGAAGAGCTGGAGAGAGGCCTCGCCGCACTGGCTGAGATCAAGGAGAAAAGCGATGATTAACCGTTTGGAAGAGGCCATTGGCTACCGTTTTCAGAATATTTCCTATCTGCAGAACGCTCTGACCCATTCCTCTTTTGCCAATGAGCGCTGGCACAACAGCCTCATGAGTAATGAGCGACTGGAATTTTTGGGCGACAGCATTTTGGGTATGGTGGTGGCGGATCATCTTTACCGCAATTATCCGGACCGTCCCGAGGGCGAACTGACCCGTATGCGTGCGGATATGGTTTGCGAAAAAACCCTGGCGCTGATCGCTGCCCAGATCGAATTGGGTGATCATCTGCTGCTGGGCAAGGGCGAGGAGCGTTTGGGCGGCCGCAGCCGGGAGTCGATTTTGGCTGATGCTGTGGAGTCTGTAATTGCCGCCTGCTATTTGGATGGCGGTATGGGTGCTGCCAAGGCGTTTATTTCCCGGTTCGTGCTGTGCCATGTGCCGGAGATGAAGATGCAGAATGTCGACTATAAGACTGCCCTGCAGGAATTGGTGCAGCAAAAGAAGGATCAGACCCTTTGCTATAATCTTGTCAGCGAGTCCGGTCCGGATCACGATAAGCAGTTCCGGGTGGAATTGATCTTAAACGGTGAAGTTTTGGGCTGCGGCGTAGGCACCAGCAAAAAGCGTGCCGAGCAGGACGCTGCCCGCGCGGCGCTGGAAAAACTGCATAGAGTTTAAAAAAGGACGCCTTATGGCGTCCTTTTTTTGAAAAATTTGTGGTCAAACGGTGAAAAATGGTGTATAGTATTTTTAGAAATACAAAATTACAAAGGAGCGTATATTTATGGCAGTCATTAAGATTACCAAGGAGAATTTCGACCAGGAAGTTTTGAACAATAAAAACACCGTTCTGCTGGACTTTTACGCAGACTGGTGCGGTCCTTGCCGCATGGTCGCGCCCACCGTGGAGGAGATCGCAGAAGAAAATGAACACCTGACCGTTGGCAAGATCAACGTGGACGAGCAGATGGAACTGGCCATTCGCTTCAAGGTCACCAGCATTCCCTTGCTGGTAGTCATGAAAGACGGTCAGGTGGTGAAACAGGCGCTGGGCGCAAGATCCAAAGATCAGATCCTTGCTCTGATTCCCTGATTTTCGGAGGAACTTATGGAGTTTTTGTATTTACTGGAGGGTATCCGCACGGAGTTTGGCAATACGCTTATGCTTGCGGTGACCGTACTGGGCGAGGAACTGCCTTTTTTGATTCTCGCGCTGATCGTGTTCTGGTGCGTGGATAAAGATCGCGGTTATTATGTTATGAGCGTCGGCCTTTTAGGCACGCTCACCAGCCAGTTCATGAAGATCCTTTGCCGCATTCCCAGACCTTGGGTGCGTGATCCGAATTTTACCATTGTCGAGCAGGCACGGGAAGCAGCCGGTGGCTATTCTTTCCCCAGCGGTCATACCCAGTCTGCGGTGGGCACTTTCGGTTCTATCGCCGCATCCGCCAAGCACCGGCTGGTGCAGAGCGTATGCATCGCAGCCTTTATTTTGGTGGGTTTTTCCAGAATGTATCTGGGCGTACATACCCCTGAAGATGTGCTGGTGGGTGCGCTGATCTCCGGTGTGCTGATTTTTGCGCTGCGTCCGCTGATCGTTGGAAAGCATAAGCGTTTTGCACCGCTTACTTTTCTTGTGATGCTGGTTTTGAGCATCGTCTATGTCATTTATGTGGAAACCAATAATTTCCCGGCAGGGCTGGATGCATCCAATTATGCCTCCGCATTGAAAAATGCCTATACCGTGGCAGGCACATTGTGCGCTCTGCCGCTGGTTTATTGGTTCGATGAGAAGAAATTGCATTTTCCCGTGAAGGCCGTTTGGTGGGCGCAAATTTTGAAAGTCGCATTGGGCCTGCTCCTTGCTTTGGCAGTTAAGGAGGGACTGCGCGCACCGCTGGAGGCGCTGTGCGGCGGTCATCTTATCAGCCGCGGCATCCGCTATTTTCTGCTGGTGCTTACCGCAGGCATTCTTTGGCCTATGAGTTTTAAATTCTTCGCCAAACTGGGAAAGAAGTGAGGATATACGATGAGCGGTATTCATGTTAAGAAATTATCCCCCAATGCCATATTGCCCACCTACGGCAGCGCTGAGGCGGCAGGTGCGGATCTTTACGCCTGCCTTGAGCAGCCGGTGACCGTTGCTCCCGGCGAGACAGCCTGGATCCCCACGGGCATCGCCATGGAAGTGCCCAAAGGCTGTGCCGGCCTGATCTATGCCCGCAGCAGTCTGGGCGTCAAGCGCGGCCTTGCCCCGGCCAATAAAGTGGGTGTTATTGACAGTGATTACCGGGGCGAGATCCGGGTGGTGCTTTTTAATCACGGGAAAGATCCCCAGACTGTTGCGCATGGCGAGCGGGTTGCGCAAATGGTGATCACACCGGTGCTGACTCCGGAATACATTCTTGTGGATGAACTGGACGATACCGCCCGTGGGACCGGCGGTTTCGGTTCCACCGGCAAGTGATTATTACTGTACAAAGGAAAAAATAGTCTGTATAATATTCCCATAAACATTAGTAGGGAGGACCTTATGGAAATCGTAACTGCTATCGTGCAAATGCTTGGCGGCCTTGCCATGTTCCTTTACGGCATTGAGGTCATGGGCGACGGTTTGAAGAACAGCAGCGGCGCTGCCTTGAAAAACGTACTGGAAAAAGTTTCCGGCAATCTGATCACCGGCGTTCTTACCGGTACTTTGGTCACTGCGGTGATCCAAAGTTCCACCGCTACCATTGTTTTGGCGGTTGCTTTGATCGGCGCTGGCGTGCTGACGCTGAAGCAGGCTGTGTCCATCGTCATGGGTGCCAATATCGGCACTACTGTAACCGCATGGATCACAAACCTTGCCTTCATGGAGGGCGGCGGCAATTTCTTCCTGTGGCTTTTTGACACTGATACTCTGGCACCTATCGCGCTGTTTTTGGGCATTGTGCTTATTATGTTCGTCAAGAGCAAGAAAGCGAAGATCGTGGGCGATATCTCCATGGGCTTCGGTATTCTCTTTATTGGTTTGATGAACATGACCGGCGCGGTGAAAGGCTTTGCCAATTCTCCGGCGTTTATGGAGATCCTGGCCGGTTTCTCCGATTCTCCTGTTTTGGGCATTATCGCCGGCATGGTGCTGACGGTCATCGTTCAGAGTTCTTCCGCCACCGTGGCAATGCTCCAGTCTTTGACCGCCACCGGTGCTATGGACTTTTCCGGTGTCTATCCCATCATCATGGGTATCAATATTGGTACGACGCTGGTCACTGCGTTCTATTGTTTCGTGGGCAAATCTCATAAGGATTCCCGCCGTACCGGACTTGTGCATGTGGTCTTCAATTCCGTTGGCACAGTGATCTTTATGATCGTTCTGAGCGTGATGCAGCATTATCAGGTATTCGGCGCGGATTTCTGGCGAATGGAGGCTACTTCCACGGTCATCGCCATTTTCCAAACTCTTTTCAATGTCTTTACCTGCGTGTTGCTGCTGCCTCTTACCAATCAGTTGGTAAAACTGTCGCTGTTTCTGGTCAAAGACGATCCTGCTAAGGAGAATCCCCATCCGGAACTGGCGACTCTCAACGAAAAGCTCTATATTTCTCCTGCCGTTGCGCTGGCTGAGGCGACAAAAGCCGTTGCCGCCATGGGCGCGCTGGCGCAGCAGAACTTCCGCAAGGGCTGCAAAATGCTGCTGGAGTACGATGAAAAAATTGCCGATCAGGTCAACGCGGACGAAGAGTATCTGGACCAGTTCGCGGACAATGCCGACCATTTCCTTATCGGTCTTTCCAAGATCGTTGAAACAGAAGAGGAAGACCGCCATTTGGATATGCTGATGCAGTCCGTGCCGGACTTTGAGCGTGTGGGCGACTATGCCACCAACTTTGTGGAACTGGCACAGAAACTGAAAGAGGAGAAGAATGCGTTCTCCGAGGGCGCACGCAAGGAACTGGAGATCATCTTCTCTGCTTTGGATGAGATCCTTTCCATTACCGTCGATGCCTATCAGACCGGTGACAATGAGAAAGCCAAGGCCATCGAACCGCTGGAAGAGACCATCGACGACATGGTCATGATCCTGAAAGACCGCCATACCAAGCGTCTGAAGACCGGCGCCTGCTCCGTCAATACCGGCCTGGTGTTCATGGAAGTGCTGACGTATCTGGAGCGTGCATCTGACCAGTGTTCTTCCATCGCTGTGCTGATGTTGGCAAGAAACGATAAGAAGATCCTGCAGAACCACCATGATTACCTGAAACAGATCCATGCCGGCAGCGATGAAGGCTACCGTGCGGCATTGGAAAGCCGCCGTGTGCAGTACATTCTGCCCCTTAATGAGATCCAGTTGTAAAAAATGGAAAAAGTCCCCGACCGAAGTCGGGGACTTTTTATTGCGTAAAGAAAATCACCGGCATTGCCGGCAATTTAAAAAAGTTTTGGTATGCTTATTCCTGCTGCAGCGGCATGCCTCCCTTACGTTGAGGGAGGTGGCACGGCGCAGCCGTGACGGAGGGAGTTAACTTCTCCAACTTTTGCTGTAAAAACTCGTCCCCCTCATACTGAGGGGGACGAGTTTTAGAAATCAGAAATGGATCCTTCGTTGGTCGCGACTTAATAAAATAGAAGATCCGAGTAGGTGGGGTAGGGCCAGTAGGATTCGTCGGTGATCAGTTCCAGTTCGTCAGCGTCGGCGCGCAGGGTGTTCAGATCTGCCACGATGGTGCCGTGGTAGTAGTCCGCAGCGGCCTGGTGGCTGGCTGTGGGCACATGGTGCAGATCCTGGCGTAATTTCTCGCATTTGACATAAACGGCGTCCGTGAGGGCGCTGAGCCGTCTTAGCAGGTCGCGTTCTGCGGCGGCAGAGATGCCGAGACCCTGCTTTCTTTCCACTGCCTTGGCAAGGTCGCTGCTGTAGTGCAGCGCCGCCGGCAGGATCTGCTGCATCAGCATATCCACGCTGGTACGCGCTTCAATGGCAATGTGCTTGCAGTAGGTGTCCAAATGGATTTCGTACCGGGCATAGAACTCCGCCTCGGTGTAAATGCCGTGCTTGGTCACCAGGTCGATGTTCTTTTGGCTGATATATTTGGGAAGTGCTTCGGCGGTGGAGGGCAGATTGCTCAGTCCCCGCTTTTTTGCTTCCATGGTCCATTCTTCGGAGTATCCGTTGCCGTTGAAGAGAATGCGCTGATGATCGGTAAACGCATCGCACACCAGTTTTTGCAGTGCGGTTTCGAAATCCTCAGCCTTTTCCAAAATGTCGGCGAAACGGGAAAGTTCTTCTGCCATGATGGTGTTCAGGGCAATGTTAGGACCGGCGATGGACTGGGAGGAGCCGGGCATGCGGAATTCAAATTTGTTGCCGGTAAATGCCAGGGGACTGGTGCGGTTGCGGTCGGTGGTGTCCTTGGGAATGGCGGGCATTCCGTCCACGCCGATGCGCATCAGGCTCTTCTCGGGGTCGGTGTAGTTGGTGCCGTCAATGATGGAGCGCACCACGGCGTTCAGTTCATCGCCAAGGAAGATGGAGATAATGGCCGGGGGCGCCTCGTGACCGCCCAGACGGTGGTCGTTACCTGCGATGGCCACTGTGGAGCGCAGAAAATCCTGATATTCGTCCACGCCCTGAATGAATGCCGCCAGAAACACCAAAAACTGGGCGTTCTGCCGGGGCGTTTTCCCGGGCTGAAAGAGATTCCTGCCGGTGTCGGTGCTGAGACTCCAGTTGTTGTGCTTGCCCGAGCCGTTGACGCCCTTGAAAGGCTTCTCGTGGAGCAGACACACCAGGTCGTGTTTTGCTGCGCACTTTTTCAGGATCTCCATGATGAGTTGGTTGGAGTCGCAGGCGTCGGAAACATCGGAGTAGATGGGCGCCAGTTCGTGCTGACAGGGCGCGCCTTCGTTATGCTTGGTTTTGCTCAGCACACCCAGCCGCCAGAGTTGCTCGTCCAGATCCTTCATAAAGGTGGAAACTCTGGTGCGGATGGTGCCGAAATAGTGGTCACCCAGTTCCTGACCTTTGGGTGGCCGTGCGCCGAAAAGCGTTCTGCCGGTCAGACGCAGGTCTTCGCGCTGGGCATATAAACTCTTGGGGATGAGGAAATACTCCTGCTCTGCGCCCACGCAGACCTTTACGCGTTTGGTTTGATCATCGCCAAAGAGCCGCAAGATGCGCAGGGCCTCTCTGGAGATCACATCTAAGGATCGCAGCAGAGGCGTCTTTTTGTCCAGCGCTTCTCCGGTGTAGGAGAAAAAGCAGGTGGGGATGTACAAACTGCCGTCCTTGACGAATGCAAAGGCGGCGGGATCCCATGCGGTGTAGCCGCGGGCTTCAAAGGTGGCACGCAGACCGCCGGAGGGGAAACTGCTGGCATCCGGCTCACCGCGCACAAGTTCCTTGCCGGAAAATTCCATGATGACCCGACCGTCGCCGGTGGGGGTGATGAAAGAGTCGTGTTTTTCCGCGGTGATGCCCGTCATGGGCTGGAACCAGTGGGTGTAGTGGGTGGCGCCTTTTTCGATGGCCCAGACCTTCATGGCCTCGGCGATGTTGTTGGCAACATCCAGTTGCAGCGGTGTGCCGCTGCCGACGCATTCTTTCCACGCGTTGAAGGTCTTGGCATCCAGTCGATCGCGCATGGTTGCTTCGTTGAATACATCTGTGCCGAAAATTTCGGGTACATTCAGGATCTCGCTCATGTTAACGCAACCTTTCCGTTTGGAATAAGATGGAAGGAAATGAACTGATTTCTTTCAATTCTATGTGAACGGGAGGAAAAATGCAAGAGGGATTATACATGAAAATACCCTTCCCAGGGGGTGCGTTTTGTGCAAAGCGGACAAAAATTTCATTCTGTACCGTAAAAATGAAATTCCGTATGTATACATCTTGCATTTTTTGACTCAATTGGATATAATAACCCCAATATTGTAAGAAAAAATGAAAGGGAGGGTTGCTGAAATGGCATCTTACTCCAGCAGAAGCAAAGAGGAATTGTTGGCGGAACAGGAGAAACTCCTCCAGCGCTACGCAGACCTTAAGGCCGAGGGTTTGAATCTGGATATGTCCCGGGGCAAACCCAGCAAAATGCAACTGGATATGGTCAGCGACATTGTTGAAAAACTGCATATCAATGAAGATTTCATCATCGGCGGCAATGATTGCCGTAACTACGGTGACCTTGCCGGTCTTAAGACCGCCCGTGAATACTGGGCAGACGTGCTTGGCTGCAAACCGGAGCAGACTTTTGTCGGCGGCAATGCCAGCCTGAGCCTTATGTACGATCTCATCGCCCGCGCTTTTTCTTTTGGCATGAAGGATAGCCCCCGACCCTGGTGCAAAGAGGAGAAGGTAAAATTTTTGTGCCCTTCTCCCGGCTATGACCGTCATTTCCGCATTACCGAGACCTTTGGCTGTGAAATGATCGTTGTTCCCATGACTCCCGACGGCCCGGATATGGATATGGTGGAGGATCTGGTGAAAGATCCCCAGGTCAAAGGCATTTGGTGCGTTCCTAAGTATTCAAACCCTCAGGGCTATACTTATTCCGAGGAGACTGTTGACCGCTTTGCCAATTTGAAGCCGGCCGCCCCGGACTTTGCCATTATGTGGGATAATGCTTACTGCGTCCATGAGTTTGACGGCGAATTTGAGCCTTTCCGGGATATTATTTCCCTCTGTGCTGCTGCCGGAAGACCCAATATGGTCTATGAATTTGCCTCCACTTCCAAGATCACTTTCCCGGGCGCAGGTATTTCTGTGCTTGCCACTTCTGAGGAAAACATTCAGTACCACCTGAAATATATCGGCGTGCAGACCATTTCTTACGATAAGGTCAATCAACTGCGCCATATCAAGTTCCTGAAGGATAAGGAGCATACCCTGGAACTAATGAAAAAACATGCTGCCATCATGGCGCCCAAATTCGAAATGGTGCTGCGCCTGCTCCGCAAGGAACTGACCAACAAGGGCATTGCCCACTGGCATCATCCCAAGGGCGGGTATTTCGTATGTGTCGCGTCCATGCCCGGCACGGCCAAGCGTGCTTTGGAACTGTGCCGCCAGGCGGGCGTGACATTGACTCCTGCCGGCGCGACTTATCCTTACGGGGTTGATCCGCAGGACTCCATGATCCGCATTGCGCCCAGCCTCCCCCCCGTGGAAGAACTGGAAAAGGCCATGCGCGTGCTGTGCACCAGCATCCGCCTCGCCGCTTTGGAAAAGTTACTGAAGTAAAATCTTCCCCGGCATCCGTTTTTGGATGCCGGGGCCTTTTTATAGATCCAGTTTCATTTTATACTGGGCAAGATCAATTGCATCGTTGCATTGGGGGATGATCTCCTGCCCAATGATTACAAAACCGAATTGCCTGTAAAAGCGGATCGCTCTTTTGTTGTCCTGATTAACATTTAATACCAGGCAGCTTTTGTGTTCTTTCCGGCTCTTTTCTATGAGCCAGCATAGTGCTGCGGCGCCGTATCCGAGGCTGAGAAATTCCGCCTTGATAACCAAAATGCCGATCTCCCGCTCGTCTGCCTCTGCGTCATAGTAAGACAGCCAGCCGACCGAGGTGTCATTCGATGTAATAATGCAGTGATTGATCTGATCCTGCTGTATAAATCGGTTCACCCTTTGTTCCCACGCAGATACCCGTGCTTCAGGATCGTGAAAGATCTGATAATACTGTCGGTTATCTTTAAAAATAGAGCAAAGGAATGCACCGTCACCGCTTTGCAGTGGGCGGATGGAGATGTTACTTTTCATACTTTTTCTTTAAGTAGCGCAGGGCCTGACAGTAGCCGTCAAAGCCGCAGCCTTTAATGGTTTTTTCGCAGTACATTCCGGCATAAGAGATCTTGCGGAACGGCTCTCTGGAATCCACGTCCGAGATGTGTACTTCCACAGCAGGCAGTGCCACCGCCTTCAGCGCGTCCAAAATCGCCACGGAAGTGTGGGTGTATGCCGCCGGATTGATAACGATACCGTCGAAAACGCCATAGGCCGCCTGGATTTTGTCTACAATGGCGCCCTCGTGGTTGGACTGAAAGGTCTCCACGGTCAGATGTTCCTGCTCTGCGGTTTCTCCGATCAGCGCCAGCAGTTGCGCGTAGGTGCGGCTGCCATAGACATCCGGCTCCCGGATGCCTAACATATTGATGTTTGGTCCGTTGATCACAAGAATTTTCATGTCATTTCCTCCAGTATACGGATGATATCCGCACAGGCGTTGTTGCTTTCGACGCTGTAATCGCTGAATTTTTCATACAGCGGCTTTCGAATCTCGTACATTTCGTTCAGATTGCCCTTCGAAAGCGGCCGCCCGTCCGTGGGCAACTGTGCAATGGGCCGCTGCAGCCAAATGATCGTGCCGTTTTGATGCAGCAGGGGATCGTTTTCTTCTTTCGTTACGCAGCCGCCGCCGGTTGCCAGAACAATACCGCTGCGCTTGCCAAGTTCCGCGAGTATGGCGGTTTCTTTTTTGCGGAAACCCGCTTCGCCTTCGGTTTCAAAGATGGCAGGGATGGGCCCGAATCGCTTCACCAGTTCCTCGTCCGCATCCACGAATTCCCGACCCAGTTTTTCCGCCAGAGCCCTGCCCACGGTGGTTTTGCCGCAGCCGGGCATACCGATAAGAACGATGTTTCGGGTCTCGTTTTCCAGTAATTTTACGATTCCGTCCACTTTTTCCGGCTGAAATTCCTTGCCGGTGAACCAGCAGGATGCTTCCACCGCCTGTGCTGCCAGCATGGCAATGCCGTTTTCTGTCATAAGACCGCGTTTTTCGGCATCCAGCAGCAGTTTAGTGCGCGCCGGATTGTAGATCACATCCAGTACGCCCTCAAGTTGGGGGAGGATACTCAGTTCAATGGGGGATTGACCGTTGTTGGGGCTCATGCCCACGGGGGTCGTGTTGACGATGTAGGATGCATCTTTATGTTCGTGCAGATTGCCGTAGTTGTTTTCACCGCTTCGGGAGATGACCACGACTTTTGCGTTTTCTTCGCGCAGCACTGCGCACACGGTGGCGGATGCGCCGCCGCTGCCCAAAACCAGCACTTTCTTGCCTGCGACTTTTGCACCGCTGCGGCGCAGCATTTCTTTAAAACCGAAGAAATCGGAGTTGTGACCGATGAGCCGGCCGTTTCTGCGGACGATCACATTCACCGCACCTAATTTTTGAGCGATGGGGCTCAGTTCGTCCAGATAGGGGATCACGGCTTTTTTGTAGGGCACAGTAACATTGATACCGTCATAATCCCCATATTTTACGAAGTTTTCCAGTTCTTCCGGTTCTTTTTCAAAGAGATTGTAAGAGTAATCGCCCAATTCCTTATGGATCAGCGGCGAGTAACTGTGTCCCAGTTTTCTGCCTAAAAGACCTGCTTTCATTATACGACCTCGCAGTAACTGCCCAAATACTTAAATTCTTCACAAAGATCTTCCAATTCGCACATCAGTTGCACGAATTCCTCCGAATAGATGGAGGTCTCCAGATCAAAGTAGAACATGAATTCGAATTCCCGGTCCGGCAGCGGGCGGGATTCCAGTTTGGTCACATTGATGCCCAAAGTGTAAAGCCGCGCCAGCACCTTGTACAGTGCGCCGGGCCGGTGATTGAGCACCATCATGATGCTGGTCTTGTCCGAGCCGGGGTAGATCTCCAGATTTTTGCTGATACAGATAAAACGGGTGTGGTTGTTGCTGTTGTTCTGTACCGCCGGCGCAAGACATTTCAGCCCGTAAAGATCCGCGCAACTGCGGCTGCACAGGGCAGCAGCATCGGTTCGTCCGGAGGCAGCGATCATTTCTGCCGCTGCGGCGGGATTTTCCACGGTGATGACTTTGATTCCGGGGTGCTTTTCCAGGAAAGCGCTGCATTGATTGATGGCCTGCTCGTGGGAGTAGACTTCTTTGATGCTTTCCAGCGTAGCGCCGGGGTTGGCCATGAGGTTGTGGTCGATCTTCAGGCGGAAACTGCGGATGATGGAGAAATTGTAGCGGATCATCAGATCGTAGACCTGCTTGACAGAGCCTGCAGTGGAGTTTTCGATGGGCAGGATGCCGTAGCGGCACAGTCCCTTGTCAATGGCGGAAAAAACACCGTCAAAGTTCTTGAAATACATGATGAAGGGGTTTTTGAAGATCTTTTCGCAGGCGATCTGGGAGTATGCGCCCTCCACGCCCTGACAGGCCACCATGGCATCACGGGGGAAAAGTTGGGGGGTGGATTCAATGGCGCTGGTAATGCTTTCGTAAAGGGGCGTGCGCTCCAGCGAGCATTTGGTCTGATAACTGCGGCTGAGTTCGAAAAGCATGGAGTAGAGCACCCGGGTGTAGTTTGCCATTTCGCTGCCGGCTTTTTCTGCGACATCTGCCAGTTTGATGCGCTCGCGTGCAGGATCGTAAATGGGCAGATTGTTTTCTTTTTTGCACGCGGCGATCCGGGAGGAAACTTCCATGCGTTTGGTGAAAAGTTCCACCAGTTCCTTGTCGATCATATCAATCTGTCCGCGCAGGTTTTGCATGTCCATAGTTACTGCCTTCTTTCAAGAATCAAGTCGTAAAGTGCCAGCGCCGCTGCGGCTTCTACCACCGGCACAGCCCTTGGCACGATGCAGGGGTCATGGCGGCCCTTGACTTCAATGTTGGTAATTTGTCCGGTAGTCAGATCCACCGTCTGCTGTGGCAGGGCGATGGAAGGGGTTGGTTTCAGTTGGGCGGTGAACAGAATGCTCATGCCGTTGCTGATACCGCCCAAAATGCCGCCGCAGTGGTTGGTGGCGGTGCGTATCTGCCCGTTTTCCACAGTAAAAGGATCATTGTTTTGGCTGCCAAAAGGCTGCGTATCGCCAAACTGTATGCCCTTGACTGCCGGGATGCCGAAAATATACTGGCTGATTTTGCCTTCTATGCCGTCGAACAGCGCACCGCCAATGCCAGCCGGCAGACCGGTGACGGCGCATTCGACGGACCCGCCGACGCTGTCGCCTTTTTTGTGGGTTTCAGCAATGAGGGTGCGCATTTTGCCGCCGATTCCGGTGTCCAGTGTGGGGAAGAAGGGGTCCACTTTGTCAAGTTCCGGACGGAGGGGATCAAATGGGGTGTCTTCTATATCTGCAATGGAGCGAATATGCGCGCCGATCCGTATACCCATGTTTTCCAGCCACTGCCTGCACATACCGCCTGCAATGCAGACAGGTGCGGTGAGCCGTCCGGAAAACTGACCGCCGCCGACATTACCCGTGCCGTATTTTATATAGGCGGTGTAGTCCGCGTGCCCGGGCCGGGGGCGGTTTTGCAGGTCAGCGTAGTCTTTGGAACGGGTGTTAACATTGCGGATGATGGCCTCGATGGTATTGCCGTCGGTTAAGCCGTTTGCGATGCCGCTGATAAATTCTACTTTGTCGGGTTCTTTCCGGGGGGTGGACCATTCGTTGCGGCCGGGCGCTCTGCGCTCCATAAATGTCTGCAGGGCTTCTTCATTCACCGGAAATCCGGCAGGAATGCCGGCTAGTTTCATGCCGATCACTTCGTCGTGGGATTGACCGTATATAGTTAATTTGAAATTTTCACCGATGGTGCTCATACAGCCCCTCCTAAACGTTTGTATTCGTCCCAGAATTTGGGATAGGATTTGCTAACGGCCTCTGCGCCCAAAACGGTCACAGCACCTCTGCAACGGGTCGCCGCAATGGCGGCGGACATGGCAATGCGGTGGTCACCGAAGGCGTCTACTGTGCCGCCTTTGAGCCCCGTGCCGTAAATGGTGAGGGTATCCTCGGTGGCGGCAGCCTTGCCGCCCAAATTTTCCAGCATGGCGATGATGGCGGCCACCCGGTCGGATTCTTTCAGCCGCAATCGGGCGATATTTATAAATTTCGCGCCATTTTGACAGGCAGCAATTACGGATAATATGGGCACAAGATCCGGGATATCCGCAGCGTCGATGACCGGTGTGCCGCCGGCAAGCAGCGGGAGCAGCGAAGTGATCATGCGGTCGCCCTGGCAGGAATTTTCGTCCAGCCCGGTGACAGTCAGATCGCTGCCCAGGGCCTTGGCTGCCAGCCAGAAAGCGCCGTTTGACCAGTCGCCCTCTACGGCAATTTTGTGCGGTTTACCTTCAAAAAGTGCCAAAACCTGCTCCGTCATGCGGATATAGGGGGCAGATTCTACTTTTCCGGTGATCTCCAGCGTGCAGCCGCCGGTGATTTTGTGGGCGAACATCAGGCCTGTGATAAACTGACTGCTGACGCTGCCGCTGATCGTGTATGCGCCGGGGCGCAACTGACCCTGGCAGCGCAGGGTGTTCGGGGTAGGACGGCTCAGACGGCAGCCCATGCGCTCCATCTCTTCCCACAGGGGACTGAGGGGACGGCTGGGCAGGCGTCCTGACATTTGGAAGGTGGCATCCACGCCCAATGCGCCCGCAATGGGCAACATAAAGCGTAAAGTTGACCCACTTTCACCACAATTTAGGGTAGCAGTTGCACGCGAGTTGCACGCGGAAATGACATTGAAACCCCGCGTATCGCGTCGAATATCTGCGCCCAGCGCGGTAAGACAGTCTACGGTCGCATTTATATCGTTGTTGGTTTCCGGGCATTCGATCTGCGTATTTTTACCCCAAAGGGCCGCACAGACCAGCATGCGGTGGGCCATGGATTTGGAGGGGATCACCCGGACTTGCCCGCTTAGCAGCCGGGGCTGGATGGTCAGGATCATATTAAAGGCCTTCTTCAATAAAGGATTTCAGTGCCTCCACGGCAGTCGGAACGATGTAGCATTTGCCGATTCTTGTGGGGATAATGAGATTTACGGTGTCACCGCTGCGCTTTTTGTCAGTAAGGGCGCAGTCTGCCAGCAGATCGGAAGGGAAGTCGGTTTTGGTCGGCAGGCCGAATTTTTCCAGACAGGCGATGATCCTTTGCGCATCAGCGCAGCCGGCTGCCCGGGAGACGATGGCTGTTCCAATGGCCACCGCCTGCCCGTGGGAAACTGCAAAATTGCTGCATTTTTCGACAGCATGCCCCACGGTATGACCCAAATTTAAGAGCATCCGCATGCCCCGGTCAAATTCGTCTTGGGTGACAGTATCTCTTTTCAGTTCCACGCAGCGCGAAATAACATTTTCCCGGTCGAAATCCAAACCCTTATCGCACAGAGTGTCGAAAAGAGCCGGGTCAAATAAAATGCCATACTTGATCACTTCGGCGCAGCCGTCCCGGAAAATATCATCCGGCAGGGAGTCCAAAGTATCCGTATCGCACAGCACCAGTTTCGGCTGGTAAAATGCGCCGCAAAGGTTTTTGCCGGTGGGCAGGTCGATGGCGGTCTTGCCGCCGACGCTGGAATCCACCGCCGCCAAAAGGGTGGTGGGCACCTGGACGAATCGCACGCCCCGCTGATAGCAGGCGGCGGCAAAGCCCGCCAGATCGCCCACCACGCCGCCGCCCAGGGCTACGAGCATGTCGGACCGGGACAGATGGTTTTCAGCCAAAAAGTTCAGCAATTCCAAAAAGGTTGCGCCATTTTTGCTGGCTTCCCCGGCGGGGAAT
>JAZNTI010000047.1:0-11530 GCA_045591725.1 Faecousia sp. | reverse complement strand
GGAATCGAACCCATGTTACCGCCGTGAAAGGGCGGTGTCTTAACCGCTTGACCAACGGGCCTGGTAGCGGCGACCTGACTTGAACAGGTGACAGACCGGGTATGAACCGGGTACTCTACCAACTGAGTTACGCCGCCATATATTCGCCAGAATCGCTTTCGCCGAAACGGCTTTGTTATTATATCCAAGGACCTACCGTTTGTCAAGTAAAAAATCATCTTTTTTTGGACATAATAACCCAGGAGGTGCCATTTATGCATATTTTGAAGAAAATCATCCTGTTTTACACCGGCGGATTAGCCTACATGATTATCGAATTCATTTGGCGCGGACGAAGTCACTGGAGCATGTTCTTGCTGGGCGGTGCCTGCTTTCTGCTGGTCGGTTATCTGGGCAACCGTTTGCAACGCGTGCCTCTCTACGCGCGACTGTTGCTGAGCGCCGGTATCATCACCGCTTTGGAACTGCTCACCGGACTTTTGGTCAATCAAAACTACAGCGTCTGGGATTACCGGAATCTGCGCTACAACTATCTTGGGCAGATCTGCCTGAATTATTCCCTGCTGTGGATTCCGGTGAGCCTTGGAGCGATCCTCTTATACCGGGCGGCAAGCAATTTTCTGCAAAGAAAAACGGGGGCATAGCCCCCGTTTATTAATTTACTTTCACCTTGGGATCCGCCAGATTTTCCACATTGGAATCCTTAATGAGTTTCTTGGGGCAAATCGTAGCGCACAAGCCGCAGTTATCGCACTTGCTGTAGTCAATGACCGCCAGATTATGCTCCACGGTAATGGCATCGTTGGGGCAGATCTTCTTGCACAGACAGCAGCCGATGCAGCCGACGGTGCAACTGCGGGTAGTGACCGCGCCCTTTGCCACGGACGCGCAGGCGATGACCACATTCCGGTAAGGCTCTACGGGGATGATCAGATTTCTGGGGCAGGAAACGGCACAAGCCATACAGCCGACGCACTTCTCCTCATCCACCACCGCAACGCCATCGACGATGTGAATGGCATCATACTTGCAGGCCTTGGTGCAAGTGCCAAAACCCAGGCAGCCATACTTACAGGCCAGTGGGCCGTTGCCGCCCACACGGGCAGCGCTGTGGCAGTCCTTAAGGCCTTCGTACTCACCCTTGAGTTTTGAGCCGGTGATCAGGTTGCCGTCTTTATCATAGGTCTTTCCACCGGAGCAGCGCACCATTGCCACCTTCCGGGTGACTTCCTGGGCCTGCACGCCCATGATCTGCGCCATAGCCTGGGCGCATTCATTGCCGCCGGCAGCGCATTTGCCGATCTCCGCCTCGCCATTGAGCACAGCCTCGGCGTAAGCGCCACAGCCTGCAAAGCCGCAGCCGCCACAGTTGGCGCCGGGCAAAGCCTCATTCAGCGCATCCAGTCGGGGGTCTGTCTCCACATGGAAGACCTTGGACGCAGCCGCCAGCACCAGACCGAAGACCAGTCCCAAACCGCCTAAAATCGCGATTGCAATCAAAATATCCATGTTCCGCCCTCCTTAAAAGATCTTCAGGCCGGAAAAGCCCATGAACGCCAGTGCCAGCAGACCTGCAGCAATGAGGGTCAGCGGGTAGCCTTTAAACGCAGCAGGGCTTTCTGCCTTGTCCACGCGCTCGCGCAAGGACGCAAACAGCACGATTGCGATGGTAAAACCGATGCCGCCGGCAGCACCGTTAATAACGCTCTTCAGGAAGTCGTAGCCGTTCTGCACATTTACCAGCGCCACGCCCAAAACGGCGCAGTTGGTAGTGATCAGAGGCAGAAACACGCCCAGCGCCTTGTAAAGCGCAGGCACGGACTTTTTCAGGAACATCTCCACCACCTGCACGATGGAGGCGATGACCAGAATGAACACCACCGTCTGCATATACTGCAGATTCAGCGCTACCAACGCCAGGTTCACTGCCCAGCATGCAGCGGAGGCCAGGGCCATAACGAAGGTGACCGCCATGCCCATGCCCAGCGCGGTGTCGATCTTCTTGGAAACGCCCATAAAGGGGCAGATGCCGTAGAACTTCACCAGAATGAAGTTTTCAGTAAGGATGGCAGCCAGCAGGATGCCCAGCACTTCTTGCATGTAACTCATCTCTTCGCCGCCTCCTTCTTAATGGATCTGTTGCGCAGGACTTTCATCAGCCACTGGAAGCCGGCGATAACGAAGCCCAGCGTCAGAAAACCGCCCACGGGCATGACCATCTGCATGGCCGGATAACCCTCGGGAATAATGCGAATGCCCTCACCGCCGTTTAAGAGGCCGCCGCCGAAAGTGCCGGAGCCCAGCAATTCGCGGATCACGCACACCACCACCAGCGCCACGGTGTAGCCGATGCCCTGGAACAAGCCGTCCAGCGCAGAATCCACCACACTGTTTTTAGATGCAAAAGACTCCGCCCGGCCAAGAATAATGCAGTTGACCACGATCAGCGGAATAAACACGCCCAGGCTCTCCGACAGCGCCGGCAAAAACGCCTGCAGCGCCAGATCCACAATGGTGACGAAACCAGCAATAATAACGATGTACGCCGCAATACGGATCTGGCTGGGAATCACTTTCCGCAGCGCAGAAATCAGCACATTGGAGCAGATCAGAATAATGGTAACGCTGATGCCCATGCCCAAACCGTTGAACAAACTGGTGGAAATGGCCAGTGTAGAGCACATGCCCAGCAACTGAACGAACACGGGATTTTTGGTCAGCAGGCCTTCTTTGAACATTCTTTTAATTTTCATAAGACCGCCTCCTTAACCCAAATTCTTCCAGCATTCCAGCGCGGCATTGACGCCTCGGGTCACCGCACGGGAAGTAATGGTGGCGCTGGTGATAGAATCGATCTGACCGCCATCTTTATCCACCTCCAGAATACCGGAAAGACCGATAAACTGACCGCGGAAAGCCTCGCCTGCGGCATTATCCGCAGCAGCGACAGAGCCCAAACCTGCCGTTTCCGTATGGGAAACGATGGAGATGCCGCTGACCGTTCCGTCCGGCAAAACGCCCACCATCATGGTGATGCCGCCGCCGAAACCGGAGGGCACGACCTCAAAAACGCAACCGTCTTCGGACTTATAGGCCTTCTTCACAAGGCCGGTGGCGTCGGTAAATTCCACTTCTTTCAGTCCCAGCGCACCGGGAAGCACCTGCTCCATAGCCGCTTGGGTCTTTTCTGCCTTGTGCTGCGCGATCAGCGGTGCGGTGACCATATTCACCGCGGCCAGCGCCAGCGCTACGCATGCAGTAATGGCGAAAAGTGTGCCTACCAGACGCAAAATGTATTTTGTCAGAGAAGTTTTCATTTTGCGGCCACCTCCTTCTTGGGAGCGCCGAATTTCTTGGGACGGCCAATGCGGTCAAACAGCACCACGCAGCAATTCATCACCAAAATAGCAAAGGAAACGCCCTCGGAATAGCCGCCGAAATAGCGGATCAAGATGGTGATCACGCCGCAGCCGATGCCGTAGAGGATCTGACCCAGCCGGGTCAGCGGGCTGGTAACATAGTCCGTTGCCATAAACAGCGCGCCCAGCATCAAGCCGCCGCCGAAGACCTGCGCGCCCATCCAGGTCAGAGGATCATTGCCCATGGGCAGCAGCAGCGCCAGCACCGCAACCGTTGCGATGTAGGGCAGGCTGATGCGCAAAGTGACCACCTTGCGAATGAGAAGATAAACAAAGCCGATCAAAAGCAGCAGTGCGGAAGTCTCGCCCAAACTGCCGCCCACATTGCCAAGGAACAGATCCATGACGCTTTCCTGGGGCAGCACACCTGCGTGCAGAGAAGCCATAGGGGTTGCCGCAGTAACGGCGTCTGTAGTATCCAGCAGACCGGCGGCGTTATCAAAACCAACCTTGACCCAGGTGTTCATAATGGCAGGCCAACTGAACAGGAACGCTCTGCCCGCCAGCGCAGGGTTAACGATGTTCTTGCCCACGCCGCCAAAAAGCATCTTCACCACGATGATAGCGAAGAAATCGCCCAAAATAATGGTCCAGTAAGGAATGGTGACCGGGCAGACGAAAGCCAGCAGGATGCCGGTAACAATAGCGGAGCAGTCGTGCACATGGCATTCCTGCTTCATGAGTTTGCACCAGGCCCACTCAAACAGCACGCATGCCGCCACGCTCACCAGCGTCACCATCAGCGCACGGAAGCCAAAGAAGTAGATAGAGCCAACCAGCGCCGGCATCAGAGCGATGATCACATCGCGCATGATGGTATCGGTCTTCACGGGAGAATGCACATGAGGAGAGCAGGAGATGGTCAGTTCATAGTAATATTTCATAGGTGCCATACTTCGCTCACCTCCTTACTTTTTAGCCGCGGCAGCGGCTTCGCGGATCTTGCTCTTGCCGGAGCGGAACGCCAGCACCAGCGGCACGCAGGCCGGGCAGGTGTACGAGCAGCAGCCGCATTCGATACAATCCATCATGTGAGTGGACTTCATTTCCTCGATAGAGCCGGAGTACAGCGACTTGAACATCAAAACCGGCATCAAATGCATGGGGCAGACATCCACGCACTTACCGCAGCGGATGCACTTGGGATGGTCCACGCTGTACTTATTAGAGCGACCCAGCACGGTAACGGCGTTGGTGCCCTTGATCACGGGCACATTCAGATCATAAAGGGATGTACCCATCATAGGTCCGCCGGAAAGCACCTTGTAAGGATTCTCCCGGTAACCGACCGCTTCAATAAGGTCATTGAAACTGGTGCCGATGGGCACCATCAGGTTTTTAGGTTCCATAACCACGTCACCGGAAACGGTGATAATGCGGCGGATCAGCGGCATGCCCTTGAACACAGCGTCGTGAATGGCTTTGCAGGTAGCGGCATTGAACACCGCGCAGCCCACCGCCGCAGGCAAACCGCCAGAGGGCACTTCTCTGCCGGTAACGGCATAGATCAGTTGTTTTTCCGCGCCCTGGGGATATTTGGTGGGCATCAACTGCACCCGGATGCCGGACTGCGGGTCAATGGAGGACTTCAAAGATTTCGCCGCTTCGGGCTTGTTGTTTTCCAAAACGATGACCGCGCCCTTCAGATCCAGGATCTTCATAATGATGTAAAGACCGGAGATCAGTTCACCGGGATACTCCCGGCACAGCCGATCATCCGCAGTGATGTACGGCTCACATTCCGAGGCATTGACGATGATGGTATCCACCTTGCCAATACCGGAACTGAGTTTTACATGGGTGGGGAAAGTCGCACCGCCCATGCCCACAATGCCGGCCTCGCGGATGATGCCCATCAGTTCCTGGGCATCCATCTTCGCCACTTCCTCACGGCTGCGGGGCTGAATCTCGGGTGCCAATTCGTCCTGATGATCATTTTCGATGACCACACTCATCATGGTGGTGCCGTTGGAGTGGGCGCGCATTTCCACAGCCTTGACCGTGCCGGACACGGATGAATGTACCGGAACGCACAGGCCCTCGTTGTCGCCCAGTTTCTGACCCACCAGCACCCGATCCCCCTTCTTGACCAGGGGTTTGCAGGGCGCGCCGATATGCTGACTCATGGGGATCACCAGAATATCCGGCTCGGGGAAATCGCGTACCGGGACTTCGCAAGCATAATGTTTGTTTTCATTGGGGTGAATACCGCCAAAGAACGAAAAAGCCATTAACCGATCACCTCTTGCTTTTTTCAGTATTTTTACCTTTATATCATAACGCATCTACCCCTGTTTGTCCATTACTTAATCGGAAATTTCACCCCATACGCGTTAAAAAGTACACTTTTATCGATATAAAAATTTCAATATACACAAAAACACGGGTTCTTTTCCCAAAAATGTTGAAAAACGCCGGTTTCGTGTTATACTGAATACATAAGGATGTGATACCGTGCTCGATTTTCATCGGCTGACCAACGAAGATGCCCCACACTACGCGGAATTTGACCGTTTCCGGGCAAATAAAGGCTGCGAATACTCTTTCCCCAATCTGCGGATCTGGGGCCGGCAAAAAGTGGCTTTTGTGGACGGTTTTGCCGTCTTTTTCTCCCAGTTTGACCGCATCAGCATCTACCCCTTCCCCCTTGGGCAGGGAGACCTAAAGCAGGTGCTGGATCTTATCATCCACGATGCCAAAATGCGCGGCATCCCCTGCCGCTTAAGTTCCATGAACGCAGAAGAATGCGCCACCGTGGAGCGCCTGTACCCCGGCAGATTCCAGTTCCACCCCGACCGGGATTACTGCGACTACATCTACCGCATTGAAGACCTTGCCGCCCTGAAAGGCAAGCGCTATCAGAGCAAACGCAATTTCGTCAACCGCTTCCGTTTGGCGCATCCGGACTGCGTTTTCGAGCCGCTCACCGAGCGCAATATAAGCCTTGCCTGGGATTTGGCACAGCAGTGGTTTGCTGAGCGCGAGCAGGCCGATCCCCACGCCGACCTGCAACTGGAAAAGATCGCACTGGAGCGGGCTTTCCGGCATTTTGACGCCCTGCGCTTAGAAGGCATGGTGGCGCTGGAAAACGGCAAGCCTCTGGCCATGACCGTGGGCAGCCCCATGACGGAAAACACCTTCGATATCCATTTTGAGAAAGCCCTTTCCGCCTATCCCGGCGCCTATGCCGCCATCAACCAGGCCTTCGCCTCTTACCTGCAGAATAAATACCCCGCCCTCGCCTACCTGGACCGGGAGGACGATATGGGCATTCCCGGCCTGCGGCAGGCAAAACTTTCCTACCATCCGGACCATTTGGTGGAAAAATACTGGGCACGGCTTTGGGAGGATGACGATGAACATTAACCATCCCCGCGCCGGTAATATACCCGGCCTGAAAACACTGTGGGGCGAGGCTTTCGGCGATACCGACACGCAGGTAAGCCTCTTTTTCGCCACATCTTTCGCTCCCGAAAGATGCCTTTGCATCACGGAAAACGGTACTGTTACCGCGGCCCTTTACTGGATGGACTGCACCTATCCCCACGGGCGGCTGGCCTACATCTACGCCGTGGCAACTTCAAAAGCCCACCGGGGCAAGGGACTTTGCCGCATGCTCACCGAAAAGGCCCACGAAATACTCAAAAACCAAGGCTATGCCGGCGCTGTGCTTGTACCGGCAAACGAAGAACTTTTTGCTCTCTACAGCAAATTCGGCTACGAGGAACTCCCCTGCATGGATACGCTGCGCTGCACCGCCGGGGGCAACACATTGCTCCAAAAACGCACACCGGAAGAATTCTCCGCCGCCCGGCAGAAATACCTGCCCCGGTGCGGCGTGACGCAGGAAGATCTCACCTACCTTTCCGGCTACGCCAGCCTCTATGAAGGGGAAAATTTCACCCTCATCTGTACCGAAACCGAAGACGGAAAAGTTCTCGGCATGGAACTTCTGGGCGACAAGACCCAGGCACCCGGAATCGTATCTGCACTGGGCTGCACTGAGGGTGAATTCCGCATTCCCGGAAACGGGCGCTTTGCAATGTTCCGCGCTTTCAAGCATGTCCCTGCGCCCTCCTATTTCGGCATCGCATTCGACTGAAGCCGGGCAAATTTGGCAACTTTCACATGAGAATAAGCCAAAATTTGCCGGAAACTGTCTTATCCGTGAATTGACTAATCGTATCATTTCTATTATAATGTTACTGTACGAATATTGGCCCTTATGACTGACGGAAAAGTGGAGCACCACATGGGAGTAAGGACGCCGCGAATGCCGACCGTCTGGGCACACTTTGCTTCGACTGAGGCAGAGTGCGCCCATTTTAATTTTTGGAGGGAATGCTATGAAAAAAGTTGCCATCATCATGGGCTCTGACAGCGATCTGCCTGTGGTGCAAAAGGCCGCAGACATGCTGCAGTCTTTGGATGTACCCTATGAAATGCACATCTATTCTGCCCACCGCACCCCCGAGCAGGCACGCTCTTTCTGCCTCAGCGCACGCAATAACGGCTTCGGCGTGATCATCGCCGCGGCAGGTATGGCTGCACATTTGGCAGGCGCTCTGGCTGCCAACACCACTCTGCCGGTCATCGGCATCCCCATGAGTTCATCTACCTTCACAAACGGCATTGATGCGCTTCTGTCCACCGTGCAGATGCCCTCCGGCATCCCGGTGGCTACTGTTGCAGTAAACGGCGCGGTCAATGCCGCTTTGCTTGCCGCTCAGATCCTGGCTGTTTCCGAGCCGGAACTGGCAGCAAAACTGGACGCCAAGCGCGCCGCCGACACCCAAAAGGTATTGGATAAAGACGCCGCGCTGCAATAAAGACGCACTCCCATAAAACACCGCACGCCTATGCCTTCCCCCGGGGGGAAGGTGGCCGAGCGTAGCGAGGTCGGAAGAGGAACGGCGACCGCTTAAACACAGAACAAAGTCTGTTACATAGCAAAAGCGTTCCGTTTCCCGCCCGCATTCCTCTTCAGTCACCGCCCGAAGGCGGCGACAGCTTCTCCCCGGGAGAAGCGATAAAAACATTAATAATATACAAAAAAGGGGTATTTAACTATGGAAAATCTGAAACTTCTCTACACCGGCAAGACCAAAAACGTTTACGCCCTGCCCAACGGCAACTGCCTGCTGAAATTCAAGGACGACTGCACCGGCAAGGACGGCGTATTCGATCCCGGCGAAAACAGCGTCGGCCTGACCATTGAAGGCGTGGGCGATGTGAACCTGCGCATGAGCATCTACTTCTTCGAGAAGATCAATGCAGCCGGCATCCGCACCCATTATGTTTCCGCCGACCTCAACAATACCACCATGGAAGTTCTTCCTGCCAAGGTCTTCGGCCAGGGTCTGGAAGTCATCTGCCGCAAGAAAGCTGTGGGCTCTTTCATCCGCCGCTACGGCGCACTGATCGAAAGCGGCGCTGACCTGCCGTCCTATGTGGAGACCACGCTGAAAGACGATGCCAAGGGCGATCCGCTGATCACCAAGGACGCGCTGGTGGCCATCGGCGTCATGACCGACGAGCAGTACGAAGACCTAAAGGCCCAGACCCAGGCCATCACCAAGATCGTTGCAGACGATCTGGCCGCCAAGGGCATGGAACTGTATGACATCAAGTTTGAGTTCGGCTATGATCCTCAGGGCAATGTCATGCTCATCGACGAAGTTGCCTCCGGCAACATGCGCGTCTACAAGGACGGCGAATATGTCGATCCCATGACCCTCAACAAACTGTTCTTCGCTTAATTTCCACCACGCCAACACCTCCCTCTGACGAGGGAGGTGGCTCGCCGCAAGGCGAGACGGAGGGAGAGAACTACCCCTCAGTCATGCTATTCGCGTGACTGCTCCCCTGG
Organism: Faecousia sp.; assembly: GCA_045591725.1. GTDB lineage: Bacteria > Bacillota > Clostridia > Oscillospirales > Oscillospiraceae > Faecousia. Next base: position 2,242 of record JAZNTI010000047.1, on the reverse strand, counting down.
CAAGGGGAGCCTGGAGATGGGCGCTCACCTCATTTTATCTCAATCCAAAGGAGAAAACCTCATGGGAGGATTTTTTGGCATTGCATCCCGTCATGACTGCATGGCGGACGTATTCTTCGGCGTAGACTACCATTCCCATCTGGGCACCCGCCGCGGCGGCATGGCCGCATGGGATCCCGAGATCGGTCTGCAGCGGAAGATCCACAACATTGAAAATTCCCCGTTCCGCACCAAGTTTGAGCACATCTTTGAGGAAATGCAGGGCACTTCAGTCATCGGCTGCATCAGCGATTCCGACCCGCAGCCCCTGCTGATCCGTTCCAAACTGGGCACCTTCGCCATCACCACCGTCGGCATTGTCAACAACACCGACGAACTGATCAAGGAATACCTGGCGCAAGGCGGTCATTTTGACGCCATGACCGGTGGCAAGGTCAACGCCAACGAACTCATCGCCGCGCTGATCTGCCTGACGGACAATTTCGTGGAAGGCATCCGGTTTGTCCAGCGTGTCATCGACGGAACGGCCAACATTCTGATCCTGACCGACGAGGGCAAACTCATCACCGCCCGTGACCGATTGGGCCGCATTCCCGTGCTGATCGGCAAGGACGACAACGGCTACTGCGCCTCTTTCGAAGAATTCGCCTTCACCAAATTGGGCTACGAGAAGGTCTGCGAGTTAGGTCCCGGCGAGATCGTGGAACTGAGCCCCGACGGTATGACCCAGTTGAATCCTCCCGGGGAGGAAATGCGGATGTGTGCGTTCTTATGGTCCTACTACGGCTACCCCACCTCCAATTACGAGGGCGTGAATGTGGAAGCCATGCGCTATCGCAACGGCGCCGCCATTGCCGAGCGCGATATGAAGCAGGGCCGCACCATGGACGTTGATTATGTGGTGGGTGTGCCCGATTCCGGCACACCCCACGCCATCGGCTACGCCAACCGCACCGGAAAACCCTTTGCCCGGGCATTCATTAAGTACACCCCCACCTGGTCGCGCTCGTTTACGCCTGCCCGCCAGTCCGAGCGGAAAAAGGTGGCAAAAATGAAACAGATCCCGGTCCACGAACTGATCCAGGATAAGCACCTTCTGTTTGTGGACGATTCCATCGTCCGGGGCACCCAGTTGCAGGAAACCGTGGACTTTCTCTATGAAAACCGCGCCAAGAGCGTGCATATGCGCTCTGCCTGTCCGCCCATCATGTATGCCTGCAAATATCTGAACTTCTCCCGTTCCACCAGCGATATGGACCTGCTGTCCCGCCGGGTGATCATGGAACTGGAAGGCGAAGAAGGTCTCAAGCACATTGAGGAATACGCCAACGGCGATACCGAGCGCGGCAAGGCCATGCGAAAAGCTATTCGCGACAAGTTCAAGTTTGATTCTCTGGGTTTCCAGACCGTAGACGGCGTATGCAACGCCATCGGCATCGACAAATGCAAACTCTGTACCTACTGCTGGAACGGCAAGGAATAAGCGCCCCCTTGGCTCTCCCGGAGGGAGAGCCGGCAAAAATCTTTGATTTTTGACGGAGAGGGTATGTAGATCGGCCCTCCCCGCCCAGTGTGCGCACTGGGCACCTCTCCCAAGGGGAGAGGCAAGACTGATTTCCAAAGGAGCGTTATCATGGACCACAAGAATTCCTACTCCGCCAGTTACGCAGCCGCAGGCGTGGACATCACCGCCGGCTACCGCGCTGTGGAACTGATGAAAAAGCACATTGCCCGCACCCGTAACGAAGGGTGCCTTGACGATGTAGGCGGCTTTGGCGGCTGCTTTGGCCTGCCCATCCAGGGCATGGAAGAGCCCGTTCTGGTCTCCGGTACTGACGGCTGCGGCACCAAGGTCAAACTGGCGATCCTCATGGATAAGCACGACACCATCGGCATCGACGCCGTGGCCATGTGCGTCAACGACATCATCTGCTGCGGTGCCCGGCCCCTGTTCTTCCTGGACTATATTGCCTGCGGCAAGAATGTGCCTGAAAAGATTGCTGAAATTGTTTCCGGTGTGGCGGAGGGCTGTGTGCAGTCCGGCGCGGCGCTCATTGGCGGCGAAACCGCTGAGCATCCCGGCATGATGCCCGAGGACGATTACGACCTCGCAGGCTTCACCGTGGGCATCGTGGACAAGGCAAAGATCATCGACCCCAAGACCACCAAGGCGGGTGACGTGATCATCGCGCTGCCCTCGACCGGCGTGCACTCCAACGGCTTCTCCCTGGTGCGTAAGGTC
>JAZNTI010000046.1:0-46319 GCA_045591725.1 Faecousia sp. | reverse complement strand
ATTGACAGGGGAGATCAGTGTCAGTACCTGCGATTAAGGAAATTCCCCGGAGATCGGCATGGGTTTACAGCCGATTTCCGGGGAATTTGTTTGTAAAAAGGCTGAAATGGCGGATAATCTACAAAATAATAGTTGTAAATTCGTAAAATGTATAGTATAATGTTACGGTTATGTGAATAATTCTTTGGGAGGAAAACCCATGTTTAACACAAATGAAGAACTGAAGCAGTATCTGGTGCCCGGCAAGCATGTGCATTTGGTTGGTATTGGCGGCGTATCCATGCGTCCTCTTGGCCTTGTGCTGCAGGGTATGGGCATGATCGTTACCGGATCTGATATGAATGCCTCCGTTTCCACTGACGAACTGATTGCCCAGGGGATCCGGGTGGATATCGGTCATCGGGCGGAGAATATCGGCGATGCCGATTGCATTATCCGCACCGCCGCGGTACATAATGACAACCCAGAGATCGCTTGCGCCAGAGCAAGGGGCATTCCTGTTTTTGAGCGTGCGCAGGCGTGGGGCGTTATTATGCAGGAATACAAGAATGCCATCTGCGTTTCCGGCACGCACGGTAAGACCACCACCACTTCCATGGTGGCGCATATCCTTATGGCGGCGCAGACTGACCCCACGGTGATGATCGGCGGCTATCTGCCGCTGCTGCGTGCCGGCCACCGGGTAGGTGAGGGCGATACCATTTTGCTGGAAAGTTGCGAGTACTGTGACTCGTTTTTGAATTTCTTCCCCACTTTGGCTATTATTTTGAATATTGAAGCGGATCATTTGGATTATTTCAAGGATCTTGCGGATGTGGAGAAATCCTTCCGCGCGTTTGCGCAGTTGTCCACCGGCGGCGTACTGGCCAACGGCGATGACCCCAATACGGTGGACACGCTGGCAGGACTTGCGTATGTGTCTTTCGGCATTGACAAGCGCAATCGCGTGCATGCGGACAATATTTCCGCTGACTGGCGTGATTTTGATGTGATCTGCGACGGCAAGAAATACTGCCATGTTTCTTTGGCAGTGCACGGCCGCCACAACACCCTCAATGCGCTGGCGGCCGCCGGTGCGGCCTGGATGCTGGGACTTGATCCCAATGCTGCGGAGCAGGGGCTGGCGGAATTCCGCGGCGCAGGCCGGCGTATGGAATATAAGGGCAGCATCAACGGCGCGGATATTTATGACGATTACGCTCATCATCCCGGTGAGTTGGCGGCGACCATGGACTCTGTCCGTTCCATGGGCTATAAGCGTGTGATCTTTGCCTTCCAGCCCCACACCTACACCCGTACCAAGGCGCTGTTTGACGACTTCGTGGAGCAACTGAAAAAGCCGGATGTTGTGGTGCTGGCGGAGATCTACGCCGCCCGTGAGCGCAATACCATCGGCATTTCTTCCAAAGATTTGCTGGATCATTTGGATGGCGGCTACTACTGCGCCACGCTCCCGGAGGTCACGCAGGTGCTGCGCAGTCTTGCACAGCCCGGCGATGTGATCCTCACGGTGGGCGCAGGTGACATTTACCGCGCCGGTGAGGCACTGCTGAAATGAAAAAACGGGCTGCATTGCAGCCCGAAGCGCTTAGTTTTCGTCCAATATCAAATGATCCACGCCGGATAACTGGAATTCATCCATATATCGGGTCATGCGGCCCACGATCTCGTCGTAGTTTTCATCGCTGATCTCGGCATAGCCCATGTCCCGGCGGGATAGTTCCTCGGCAAGGATCTGGTAAAAGATATTATCCTCGTAAAAGGCGATGGCTTCATGAATGCCGCCCTCTTCATAGGCTTTGGAGGGGATGACGGTATCATTCCAGTCTTCGGCAAGTAGGTCCATGCCGTGATCGCGGCAGAGGGCGAACAGTTTGCTCTCAATATTATCGTAGTCTGCGAAACGGTCGTCGCCCCGGGTGGAATTCAAGACCCAGTTGCCGATATAGACCATGTCCAGCAGCCGACGGAATTCTTTTTTGGAAAGTTGGATGTCCAAGGAAGCGTCCTCCTGAAAGATGTTTGTTCTATTATAGCATTTTGAAACAATATTTCCATAGCGGAAATGTAAATATTTTGTTGATCAGGTTTGAAATGAGGCGATTTGTTTGAAAAAGTTGAGCGTATGCGTTTTGTTTGGTGGTATGAGCCCGGAGCATGATGTTTCTTTGCGTTCTGCCGAGGCGGTGCTTAGCAATATCGATCATGAAAAGTACAATATTTTTCCTGTGGGCATTACCAAGAGCGGTGATTGGGTGCTGTTCGGCGGTACGGATTATTCTATGCTCCCCGGTGATCAGTGGCTGGAGCATCCGGATAACCGCAGAGCAGCCATTTCTCCCGTGCGTGGCCAGGGCCTGCTGACTTTCGAGGGTGACTGTGTGGTGCGCGAGCGCATCGATGTGGTGTTCCCGGTGCTGCATGGCGAGAACGGTGAGGATGGCGCTATGCAGGGTCTGCTGCAATTGGCAGGAATTCCTTATGTGGGCCCCCATGTGTCCGCCTCTGCCGTTTCTATGGATAAGACACTGACCAAACTGGTGGCAGATCAGGCCGGTGTGACGCAAGCACAATGGCTGCTGGTGCGCGCCAATGAACTGGCCGGTCACATGGATGCCATACTTGAGCAGGTGGAGGAGCGCTTTGATTACCCGGTGTTCGTCAAGCCTGCTGGAACGGGCTCTTCTGTGGGCGTTTCTAAGGCTGCCGACCGTGAGGCGCTGGGCAAGGCGCTGCAGACTGCCGGTTTGTATGACAGCAAGATCCTCGTGGAGGAGTATATCGCCGGCCGTGAGGTGGAAGTGGCTGTTATGGGCAACGAAAATCCCGTGGCATCCATCTGCGGCGAGATCGATTCCGGTGCGGACTTTTATGATTATGATGCCAAGTATGTTACCGATACTTCCGTTGCCTATATTCCTGCCCGCATCGATGACGAGGTAGCAGAGCAGGTGCGCGACCGCGCAGTGAAGATCTACAGCGCTATCGGTTGCCAGGGTATGAGCCGCGTGGATTTCTTTGTGACCTACGACGATAGCCGCGTGGTGTTTAATGAAATTAATACGCTGCCCGGATTTACTTCCATCTCTATGTATCCCAAACTCTTTGCTGCCAGCGGCATTTCCTTCGGTGCGCTCATCGACCGACTGCTGGAATTGGCACTGGAGGCCGGCAGATGAAGCAAAAAGTAATGCTTTCCCTCCGGGGAACGCAGGCTTACCGGGATCAGGAGCCGCAGGTCATTGAACTCATTACCGAGGGTGAAATGGAGTTTTGCGACGGCGGTTGGGACATCCGTTATGAAGAGAGCGATCTGACGGGCCTGGAGGGCGTGCATACGGCGTTTCGCATTGAAAAGGATCAAGTGACGCTCACAAGAACGGGCGCGCTGAACTCCTGCATGGTCTTCAAGTTGGGCCAGCCGCACGACTCACTTTATCAGATGGAGTTCGGGGCGTTGATGCTTCGGGTGTGTGCATCGCACTTGTTTTTTGATATTACCCCCGAAGGCGGTGTGGTGGATCTTGTGTATTCCATCGAGATCGAAAATACGGAGGCCGGACAGATCGACTATCATTTGCTGATCCGGAAGTTGGAAGATTAATAAAAAGACCTGCAAAGCATTTGCTTTGCAGGTCTTTTGCTTATTGGTTGTTTTCTTCGCCTTCTGTGGTGTTGTCCTCCGGCTGATCTTCAGGTTGATCCTCCGGCTCGTCGGTAGGCTCGTTGGTGGGCTCATCGGTAGGCTCATCGGTAGGCTCGTCGGTAGGCTCATCGGTAGGCTCGTCGGTGGGACCATCAGGAGGAACAGTTTCTTCGCCCTTGATATGTACAATGACTTCATCCTGGGCCTCATAATGGGTGTTGGCGATCAGGGTCATGACCGGTTCAAGTTCCTCGTCAAAGTAACGGTAGACACGGTAACTGGCGATATCATAACCGGTGATGCCGTTAACAAGCACATCGCCATCTTTATATTCGCCGGGGTTGTCGGGAAGCATGGTATTGACCAATTGACCGGGTTTGTAGACTTCCACCTGCTCGTAAATGATGTCGACGCTGTATTCTTTGTTGGCAGTACCCCAAATGCAGATCTGCAGGGAGTTGTTGTCATTGACAGTGGCTTCGATGCGGACGGGACGGCCGGTGGTGTTCATAAACTGCAGATCGGCAACGCCGTATTCCACATAAGCGTCAAGACCCGGTTCGATAAAGTCCGGCGCAAAAGTGTGACCGGTGCGCTCAAGGATCTCCATATCGGCCTTCAGCGCACAGAAGTACAGCGCGCTGGCGACCTGAGAAATTCCACCGCCCAGTACATTCTGCTGGACTCTGCCCACATAGGCGGAAACTTCCTTATAGCCTTCGTTTTCGGTGGGTGCACCGACGATCTCGTTCCAGGAGAACACATCGCCGTTACGGAGGATCAGACCGCCCAGGGTGCCGTTGATGGCGCGGCAGGCCAGTTTGATGTTGATGATGCGGTCTTTTTCAGCAGAGGAAAGGGGCAGATTTAGCAGCGCCAGTCTGGTTTCAAACAGACCGTCGTTCAGATCTTCAGCCGTAATGTCAGGGCGAATGAATGTCAAAGGAATGGAAACGGTTTCGCCGTATGCAGCATTGAGCAGTTGATTTTTGACCTGTGTCAGATCAAAACCGTAACCGTAACTGCCCTCTGTAACCTCGTAGGTGACTTCGTTCAATTGTGCATCCACAGGCGCAACGCAGAGTTCTGCGAACACCGCATCCAGATCAAAATGGTCGGGCGAGACCACAGAGATGTTGCCGGAAACCTGGAAGATATTGGTGTTGTAGGCGTCCATGATCTGCTCATACAGTTCGGTGGTATTCAGACCGTATTCGGGAGTGCCCAAAGTGATGTGCAGGGTCTGATAAATTCGGGAAGTGTCGATCTCGGCTTCCGGAACGGTCAGATCCGGGCGTGAACCATCAACGCTGTATACTGATTGGGTAAGGATTGAACTGTAGATATTGCCCAGTTCGTTTACCTGAACTTGAATATAGGTGGTGTCCAGATGCAGGTAGGGCGTGATGTTGATCACATGGGAGGAGGTCAGCGACTGCAGCCGTGCGGCCTGCCGTTGAGAACGGGTGCCGGTGCGGCCGTAGTTATAGGCTGCCTGCACCACACTTTTAACATCCAGTTCAGCGTGGGTATCCGTAGGATCTAAAGTGATGGTGGTGTCATGGACGGTGACTGTCATGGGGAGTTTGGAATAGGTGCTGTCCGTGGCATCTTGAAGCATTTTTTCTGCTTCTTCCGGAGTCTTGCCGCCGAGATTGATGCCTGCGGCGTATACATTATTGAGGATCAGACCGTCATCAGCCGGCTCTGCGAAGATCAGCGAGCAGGTAAAGATGATGGCGCCCACCAGCAGCGCGGCCACTACGCACAGCGCAATGATGAGATTTCTGCGTTTGTTATTCTTCTTGGGAGGCTGTGTGCTGCGTGCGGGGGGTGCAGCATTGCGCCGGACGGGCGCAGAAGGATTGACGCTGACCCGCTGGGTGGCGTCGACCTTGGGGGCACGAGGGGAGACAGCCTCGTTTTTATTAGCGGTAATGGGGGCAGTATGCTGTGCGTTCTCGGGACGCTTGCCCTCGTTAATTCCGTTACTGATGGTAAACATCTCCAATCTTTCAGCGGTTTCACCGCGGGTAAAATCTTGCATCATACACCGTTATTGTACCATATTTTCCAATAAAAGCAATGACATTTCGTTACCATTGCATGAAAATACTGTGAATTAGGGTGCCGGCTCAATTTCGCAGCAATTTTGATAACGGCTAATGAAGACTTTGCTTTGCCGCAAACTGTCCACGCCGCTGGCAAGTTTCAGTCGCAGTGTGGGCAATTTCGCGGTAGCAACAAACATCAACCGGTTTTTATAATCGGGATCGCTGCACAGACGGCTGACTGCTTCGAAATTCATATTGCTCAAGGTAAAGAGCACATCGCCTGCTTTCTGGCGAATGTCCTGAATGCCGCATTTTTGCGCCTCGGCACGCATCAGAGCGATGTCTATGAGGTTCAGCACGCCCTTGGGAGGATCGCCGTAGCGGTCGATGATCTCGTCCAGCAGATCGTCGGCATCCTCCTGACAGCGGATGGCGGCCATGCGGCGGTAAAGATCCATGCGCTCCTCGCCGCGGGCGACATATTCTTTGTCCACATTGGCGGTGACATTGAGGTCTGCGGTGCAATCCGGTGCTTTGGGTTTCTCACCGCGCTCTTCCAAGACCGCTTCGTCCAGCAGTTTCAGGTACATATCATAACCGACGCTCATCATGTGACCGGATTGCTCCGCGCCCAGCAGGTTGCCTGCGCCGCGGATCTCCAGATCGCGCATGGCGATTTTGAAACCGGAGCCGAATTCTGCGAAGTCCCGGATGGCGGTGAGACGTTTTTCGGCCACTTCCGTAAGATTTTTGTCCGGCCGGTAGGTGAAATAGGCGTAGGCATGGCGGGTGGAACGGCCGACGCGTCCGCGGAGTTGGTGCAACTGGGAAAGACCGAACCGGTCGGCGTTCTCGATAATGAGGGTGTTGGCGTTGGGAATATCCAGACCGGTCTCAATGATGGTGGTGCAGACCAGCACCTGGATCTCACCGTCTGCCATGGCGTGCATCACATCGCCCAGTTGTTCTTCGCCCATCTGTCCGTGTGCCACAGCCACATTCAGACCGGGAATACGCCGACGCAGAGCACCTGCGCATTGGTCGATGGTCTCGGTGCGGTTGTGCAGGTAGTAGACCTGTCCGCCGCGCTCGATCTCCTTGCGGATGGCGTTGTCGATGATGGCGTTGCTGTGCTCCATGACAAAGGTCTGCACAGGGTAACGGTCGGCAGGGGGCTCTTCAATGGTGGACATATCCCGGATACCGGACAGCGCCATATTCAGCGTCCTGGGTATGGGCGTGGCAGACAGGGTCAGCACATCCACGCCCTTGGAAATCTCTTTCAAGCGCTCCTTATGGCTGACACCGAATCGCTGCTCTTCGTCCACAATGAGCAGGCCGAGGTCTTTAAATTCTACAGTCTTTTGCAGCAGTTTATGCGTGCCGATGATCAGATCCACTCCGCCGCTGCGCAGGCTTTGCAGAGTGCGCTTTTGCTGGGTAGGGGTGCGGAAACGGCTGAGGACATCGATATTTACGGGGAAACCGCGAAAACGCGTGATGGCGGTCTGATAATGCTGCTGCGCCAGCACCGTGGTGGGCACCAGAATCGCAACCTGTTTGCCGTCCATGATGGCTTTCATTACCGCGCGCAGAGCGACTTCTGTTTTGCCGAAACCCACATCACCGCAGAGCAGGCGGTCCATGGGGGTGGGGGATTCCATATCATTTTTGATCTCAGCGATACAGCGCAGTTGGTCTTCGGTTTCCGGGTAAGGGAAATTTTCTTCAAATTCCTTCTGCCACGGGGAATCCGCAGCGAAAGCAAAGCCTTCCTGCCTTTTTCGCGCGGCGTAAAGTTTGATCAGTTCGCCGGCCATGTCTTTGGCGGCTTTCCGGGCCTTGGTCTTGGTGCGTTGCCATGCATCGGAGCCGATCTTATTGAGTCGGACATTGCCGTCGTCGTTGCCGCCGCCAATATATTTGCCCACAAGGTCCAGTTGCGTTGCCGGCACGAAGAGGGTATCCGAGCCCTGATAGGCGATCTTGATATAGTCCTTGACTGCGCCGTCCACCTTGATCTGCTCCATGGCGACGAAACGGCCGATGCCGTAGTTTTCGTGGACCACCAGATCGCCGGGCGTCAGGTCGGTGAAGGAATTGAGTTTTTGGCGGTTGGTGGCGCTTTTTTGGGCGCGTTTTTTGGGCAATGCCCTGGCAGTGAGTTGGCCTTCGCTGAGGATGGCCAGCCGTGCTTCCGGATATTCCATGCCGAAAGGCAGGGTTCCCTCGGTCAGGTAGATGGCACCTTTGGGCGGGATCTGCTCCAAAGGAATGCTGATGGAGGAAACCAGTCCCCGGGCGGTGAGCATTTCCTGCAGAAGTTCCGCCCTGCGGCGCGTACCGCACAGCACCAGCGAAGAGAATTCCAGTTTTTGATAATGCGCAAGGTCCGTGGCCGCGGTGTCCATGCTGCCGCCGTAACCGGGAAGTTGTTTTGCGGCCATAGGCAGGAGCAATTTTGGGGGACATTCTTCCGGATAAGATGTGCCGCCGAAAGCGTCAAAGTAAACACAGGTTTTGTCTTTCAGCGCGCTGCAGAAATCTTCCCATTGGATCACATAGTCGCAGTTTTCGCCGGCAAGAATGCCGCCTTCCAGCATGGTGTCCAGTTGCATACCCATGGCTTCGGTCCGCGTGCGTGCGGTGCGTTTCAGACTTCCCTGATCGCAGATGACCATAAGTGTGCTTGCCGGGAGATAGTCCACAGCGGTGGCCATTTCTGGGTAAATGAGCGCCATATAGCGGTCGGATGCGGGATTATTTAGACCGTTTTCGTATTTATTCAGGTCCTTTTCCAGTGTGCGGATCAGATCCTCGTTGGGCGTTTTGCGGCGGCGTTGGTGGGCGATGAGCCGTTTCAGGTCTTCGCAAAGACCGGCTATGCCACCGGGGTGCAGGTGGGGCTGGGTTTCGCCCACGGGCAGCACGGTTACGGCATCCACATTTTCTGTGCGCCGCTGGGTATCGGGATCAAAGTATCCCATGGTATCCAGTTCTTCGCCGAAGAATTCCGCTCGGAACGGCCGGTCGGCGGCAGGGGAGAACACATCTAAGATTCCACCGCGAATGGCGAATTGACCCGGACCTTCTACCATGCTGCAGCGGCTGTAGCCGCAGGCGGAAAGACGGTTTGCCAGAGCGGAAATGTCATATTCTGTGCCGACTTTCAGAGCAAAGGCGGCGTTTTCAAGAACTTGAGGAGGCATGGTGCGCTGGCTCAGAGAATCCCATGTAAAGATCTGTACAGGGGTATTGCCGCAGCGCAGGTCATATAGTTGCCGCAGCCGGCGCTGCTCCCAGGCGCGGGATACAACGCCGGTATCGTAAAGGGTCAGTTCACGCGAGGGGAGTATGGGCGCAGTTTCGCCCAGAAAAGCCTGCAGGTCTTCCTGCAGCCGCTTGGCGGATGCATCATCCTGACAAACAAGTACCATGGGCGCAGAAAGATCCTGCCGCAGCCCGGCGATAATATGGGCGCGGTTGATCTGCCCGATGCCGGTGACCGCGACGCTTTGCCGGTCCTTAAGGCCGGAGAGCAGCGCGCCGTATTCAGGCATATTATTCAGGACACTGAGCATCTTTTTCATGTTTTTCCTCCACGTGACAATGCGGAAAGGGGGATATAGCCCCCCTTTCCGTGGTTATTCGACATATTAAGTTTGTGCTGCGTTATAGCGGTTGGCTGCTTCGCCGGTGCCGTGCTCCATGATGCACAGGGCGGCATCTGCGGCACGCTCCAAAGCAGTTTGCAGTGCTTTTTCCTCACTGGCGCTGAATGCAGACAGCACATGATCCGCCAGATCCTGCTCCGGATGGGCCTTTCCTCCCACGCCGATCTTGACTCTGGGGAAATCCTGCGCGCCGAGTTCGGCGATGATGGATTTGATCCCGTTGTGTCCGCCGGCGGAACCCTCCGCGCGAATGCGAAGCCGGCCGACTTCCAGTGAAACATCGTCAAACAAAACGATGATCCGCTGGGGCGGTATTTGGAAATAGGCACTTAACTGCAAAACTGACTTGCCGGAGAGGTTCATATAGGTCAGTGGTTTGAGCAGCAAAAGTTTTTTACCTGCGTGGTTGACCACACCGTAAAGGCCTTGAAATTTGCCCTTGTCTACCTTACAGCCAAGTTTTCCGGCGAGGATATCCAAGGCACGAAAACCGCAGTTGTGCCGCGTCTTTTCGTATTCTTTACCGGGGTTTCCCAGGCCAACGATGAGCCACGCCTCACTACTTCTTCCAAACATTTAGAACAAGTCGGCGATGGATGTACCGCCATGGACGTGGGCGATGGCCCTGGCGAAGATGGGGGCGACATCCAGAGATTTGATCTTGTGGCTGGGCGTGTTTTCGACAATGGGAATGGTGTTGTGGAAGACCATTTCCTTGATGGGGCTGGCTTCGATGCGGTCGAAAGCCGGACCGGAAAGCACGCCGTGGGTAGCGCAGGCGTATACTTCCTTAGCACCGCCCACTTCCACCAACGCCTTGGCGGCGTTGCACAGAGAACCGGCGGTATCCACCATATCATCATAGAGGATGCAGGTCTTGCCCTTGACATCACCGATGACATTCATAACTTCGCATTCGTTGGCCTTTTGGCGGCGCTTATCTACGATGGCCAGACCCATATGAACTTTCGCGGCGAAAGCACGGGCGCGGCCGACGGAGCCAACGTCAGGAGAAACAACGACAAATTCGTCATGATTGTACTGGTCTTCGGGGAACTTTTCCATATAGTATTTCACGAAAGTGGGGTTACCCAGCAGATGATCCACGGGGATATCAAAGAAACCCTGGATCTGCGCTGCGTGCAGGTCCATGGTCAGGATGCGGTTTGCGCCTGCGGCGGTGAGCATATTGGCCACCAGTTTGGAAGAAATGGGGTCGCGGCTTTTGGCCTTGCGGTCCTGGCGGGCATAACCGAAGTAGGGAACGACGGCAGTGATACGGCCGGCGGAAGCGCGGCGGCATGCGTCGATCATGATCAGCAGTTCCATCAGGTGATCGTTGACGGGCTTGCAGGTGGACTGGATCAGAAATACGTCGGCACCGCGGACGGTCTCGTTCAGAGAAACGGAGACTTCGCCGTCGGCAAAGGTACGCACTTCACTGTTGCCCAGTTCAATACCCAGTTCTTTGCAGATGGTCTTGGCAAATTCGGGGTTGGAATTGCCGCAGAATACTTTGATGTTTTCACCGTACGCAATCATCAGAAAATAACCTCTCTTTTTATTTAATGTTAAATTGCGGTCTCATAAAATACCAATTGTATTATAGCATCCCTAATATTGGAATTGCAACACCAAACATGATAAAAATTCTCACAAAAAGAGGCTGTTTTATCTTTTGCCTTCGGTCATAATGTCGAGACTGGGCAAAACTGCAGAATTTCCCGTGAAAATATACTTGTAGAGAGCAGTGCGCTGTGGTATAATATTCGGGAAGATTTTACACTTTAGGGGTGTATTATGAGCGATAAGATCATTATTCGGGGTGCCAGAGAAAACAATTTGAAGAATGTAAATCTGACCCTCCCCAGAGATAAACTCATCGTATTCACGGGCCTTTCCGGTTCGGGAAAATCCAGCCTTGCCTTTGATACGATTTTCGCAGAAGGTCAGCGGCGGTATGTGGAGAGTCTGAGTTCTTATGCCCGACAGTTTCTAGGGCAAATGGACAAGCCTGACGTGGACGCCATTGACGGCTTATCTCCGGCCATCTCCATTGATCAGAAAACCACTTCCAACAACCCCCGTTCCACCGTTGGTACGGTGACGGAGATCTATGATTATCTGCGTCTTCTGTGGGCACGGGTGGGTGTGCCGCATTGTCCTAAATGCGGTAAGGAGATCAGTCGACAGACCATTGATCAGATCGTGGACCGTGTGGAGCAACTGGGTGAGGGTACACGGTTTTTGGTGCTTTCTCCGGTGGTGCGCGGCAAAAAAGGCGAGCATCAGAAAGTTTTTGAGGATGCCCGAAAGTCTGGCTTTGTTCGCGTCCGTGTGGACGGCCTGCAGTATGACCTGACGGAACAGATCACCCTGGAAAAGAATAACAAGCATTCCATCGAACTGATCGTCGACCGTTTGGTGCTGAAAGAGGGCATCCGCCGGCGTTTGACCGATTCTGTTGAAACTGCCTGCAGCCATTCCGGCGGCTTGGTGATCATCCATCTGCCTGACCGGGATGAGGAATTGAGTTTTTCACAGAATTACGCCTGCGAGGATTGCGGCATCAGTCTTACGGAACTGGAGCCGAGAATGTTCTCATTCAACAATCCCTCCGGTGCCTGTCCTCATTGCACCGGCCTGGGTTTCCAACTTATGGCCGACCCGCACTTGGTGATCCCTGATCCCAATAAAAGCATTCTTGACGGAGCCATTCAGGTTTCCGGCTGGCAGAGCGCCCGGACGGACAGTGTGTTCAGAATGTATTTTGAGGCGTTGGCGCAGAAATATCGTTTCTCGCTGAATACGCCATTTAAGGATCTCTCCGAAAACGCCAAAAATGTGATCCTTTACGGCACCGGCGGCGAAAAACTGCGCATGACCTATAACCGCGGAAATGGTATGGGTGTGCTGGAACAGCCTTTTGAGGGCATTATGAACAATGTTTCCCGGCGCTACCGGGAGACCCAGTCCGACGCTGCCCGCAAAGAACTGGAAGAGTGCATGTCCACTGCACCATGCTCGCACTGCAACGGACAGCGCCTTTCGGATATCGCACGGGCGGTGACCGTGGGCGGCATCGGCATTATGGATTTCTGCGCTATGAGCGTGGAAAAAGAACTGAAATTCCTGGACAATCTGAAACTTACCGGCAGCATGGCGGTCGTAGCGGATCAGATCGTGCGCGAGATCCGTTCCCGTCTGCGTTTTTTGGTGGATGTGGGTCTTTCTTATCTGACTTTGACCCGCAGCGCCGGTACACTTTCCGGCGGCGAGAGTCAGCGTATCCGCTTGGCGACACAGATCGGTTCGTCGCTGATGGGTGTGCTGTATATTTTGGATGAGCCGTCCATCGGTCTGCATCAGCGTGATAACGAAAAATTGCTGGCGACCTTAAATCACTTGCGTGACATCGGCAATACCCTGATCGTGGTGGAGCATGACGAGGATACCATGCGCGCGGCGGATTATATCGTGGACGTAGGTCCCGGCGCAGGCAGCCGAGGTGGCGAGATCGTGGCCCAGGGAAGCCTGGATGAGATCATTGCCTGCCAGCGCAGCGTTACGGGTCAGTATCTTTCCGGTGTGAAGAAGATCCCCGTTCCTTCAGCCAGAAGGACCGGCAGCGGTGCATTTTTGACCGTAGAGGGTGCCAGTGAGAACAATTTGAAGGATGTGGATGTTTCCATTCCTTTGGGCACCATGACTTGCGTTACCGGTGTGTCCGGCTCGGGCAAGTCCAGCCTTGTGGACGAGGTGCTGAATAAGACTTTGCTGAGCAAATTGAACCGCGCTCGCACCCGCCCCGGTGCATGCAGATGTGTTGGCGGCTTGGAGCATTTGGACAAGGTCATCGACATCGACCAAAGCCCGATCGGCAGAACGCCCCGTTCCAATCCTGCCACCTATACCGGTCTTTTCAATGATATCCGTGACCTTTTTGCGTCTACTACCGACGCCAAGATCCGCGGCTACGGACCGGGAAGATTCAGTTTCAATGTCAAGGGCGGACGTTGCGAGGCTTGCTGCGGCGACGGTCTTGTGAAGATCGAGATGCACTTCCTTGCGGATGTGTATGTCCCTTGTGATGTGTGCCACGGCGCCCGGTATAACCGCGAGACGCTGGAAGTGCAGTACAAGGGTAAGAATATTTCACAGATTTTGGACATGACCGCCGATGAGGCGCTGGTATTTTTTGAAAATCTGCCCAAGATTCAAAAAAAGATTCAAACCATGGTGGATGTTGGCCTCGGCTATGTGCGGCTGGGGCAGTCCAGCACAACGCTTTCCGGCGGCGAAGCCCAGCGCGTGAAATTGGCCACGGAACTTGCCCGTTCCTCCACCGGACGCACCATCTATATTCTGGATGAGCCCACCACCGGCCTGCATGCGGCGGATGTGCACAAACTGATCGATGTGCTGCAGACGTTGGTGGATGCAGGCAATACGGTGCTGGTGATCGAGCATAATTTGGACGTGATCAAAACGGCGGATTATATTATTGATCTTGGTCCTGAGGGCGGCGACGGTGGCGGCACAGTGGTTGCCGCGGGTACGCCGGAGCAGGTGGCGCAAGTTGCGGCAAGTTACACCGGTCAGTACCTTAAAAAGTGTCTGAACTAAAATAAAACCCGGAACTGCATTGCAGTTCCGGGTGAGAAGTACTTATTTTTTATAGAGTTCCGCAGGCAGGGATTCGGAGAATTCCAAAAGCAGGTGGTCTCTTTCGCCGGCGTAATCCACGCGCAGGGGGTTGTTGCGGACCACATTGTCGGTGTTTTGTTTGATCTGCATGGTCATGGTGATCTTCGTGCCGCATTCCTCGGATTGCTCCATGAGCACTGTACCGCCGTGGGCGGTAGCAGCGCTGCGAATGAGCACCATGCCCAGCCCGATACCGAATCGGCTGTCTTCAATACCCGGCTGGCGGTGATAGCGGTTGTAGAAGCCGTTGCGCTGGATCTGTGCCCCGCCGTTTTCGTTTTTGACGGTCAGATATAACATCTGCTTTTTGCGGCTTAGGCAAACGTCTACAGTACTTTCCTTGGGGGCAAATTTCAGAGTGTTGGAGAGCAGATTGTTCACAGCACGCTCGATCTTTTCGGTGTTTGCAAGGCAGTAAACATCGTTATCCGGCTCGGTAAACTGAAGTTTCAATCCTGCGTGCGCCATCAATGCCGCGGCTTTGCCAACGCATTCTCTGATAATGCTGCTGACATTGTGGATCTGCATGGAAGGATTTTGTTCGAGGCAGTAGCGATAACCGTCAGACATGTTGCTGACGATGCGCAGCATTTGATAAAGGCCGCGGTTGATGCGTGAGAGTTGATCCTGAAGTTCCGGATCGGAGTCTTCACTTTCCATAGGGAAGAGCCGGTCTGCCACCGTCATAACATTGGAAAGCGGCTGACGCAATTCCTGCGCTGCCAGCGCCATGACCTGCAGATCCTGCCGGACTTCTTCTTGCTCCAGACGAAAAAGATGCAGGCCGTTTACCTGTGTGACGGATGCTTCATGGGGAAGATCGGCGATCTTCAGCGCCAGGTGCAGACAGCCGCCGGTAAACTCCGCGTATTCTTGCGCGCCGGTGAAGAGAAGGGCATCCATGCTTTGACCGATGACGATGCCGTATTTAGTAGCAGCGTCATTGACACCGACAACAGTGCCGTCTTTGACGCAGAATGCGGCTCGATCCATCAGTTTCAGCATATTGATGGTATCGTTTATTTGTTCCATAGCGTTCCTCCTCATGGCATATCATGCGCAGTTTCTTGGGAAAATTTCGCCGACAAAGTTCGACGAAATTAGCCCTTTTCCATATTCTAGCGAAAAATGGCAAAAATAGCAAGGAAAATCCGTAAAGAGGTGAAAAATATGTCCGGTCACGACGGCCATCGGGAAAGATTGCGTCAGCGTTTTATTGAAGAAGGCCTGGATCATTTCGAGCCGAAGCAGGTTTTGGAACTGCTTTTGTTTTTCTGCATTCCCCGAAAAGATACAAATGAATTAGCCGGACGGTTGCTGGAGCATTTTGGCGGTTTCCGGCAGGTGGTGGAAGCGCCGGTTGATGTACTGAAAACTGTGGATGGACTGGGCGATAAAGCAGCGCTGTTTCTTTCTTTGATGAATCAGTATGCCCGCTACTATCAAGTCAAGGAATTTGAAGAGGGCAGACCCATGACATCTCTTGCAGAGTGCAATGAGTATCTTGCAAGGCAGTTCGTCGGCAGAAGAAACGAAACGGTATTTGTCTTGTTTCTGGACGCTAAGTGCAAAATGATCCACTGCAGAAATATGGGCGAAGGCAGTGTTAATTCTGCCGCTGTGCCCATTCGCCGCATTGTGGAACTGGCGCTGTCGCTGAATGCTTCCAGCGTGGTGCTGGCGCATAATCACCCCAGTGGGATCGCGCTGCCGTCTGATGACGATGTTTTGACTACCAAGCGTCTGGCCAGAGCCCTGCGGGCGGTGGATGTGGAACTAGTGGACCATATTGTAGTGGCTGATGGCGACTTTGTTTCCATGGTCCATTCCAAACTTTACATGCCGGATGTGGATTACTCTGATTTTTAAAATCGGTCTTTACAAATTTTGCTTGTAGATGTATACTGATAAACAATTCAAGTGAATGTTCATTTTTGAGAGGTTAATATGAAAGTGACATTTCTCGGTCAGGCTGGTCTGCTTTTTGAAATTGCCGGTCTGAAGATCATGGTCGATCCCTACCTTTCCGACAGCGTGGGTCAGCGCGACCCGGAGAAACACCGCCGGGTGCCGGTGGATGAACGTTTTTTCGAAGCACAGCCGGATGTGATGCTTTTTACCCATAACCATTTGGACCATTTTGATCCGGATACCGTG
Source organism: Faecousia sp. (assembly GCA_045591725.1). Classification (GTDB taxonomy): domain Bacteria; phylum Bacillota; class Clostridia; order Oscillospirales; family Oscillospiraceae; genus Faecousia. Next base: position 30,081 of record JAZNTI010000046.1, on the reverse strand, counting down.
GAGCGCATCATTACCCCCAATACGCAGATCATAGTTTTGGCTCCGGGCAGTGTTTGGTATGCGGTGCGCAAACTTGGCGGCAAAAATAATTATGTGCTTTTCGACCGCCATACCCAGTGGACGGAGGGTACTGTGCGCTTTAGCGCGGTCAAGGCCGCCCACAGCGATGACCATGCCATTGGTGTGATCATTGAGGCGGAAGGGAAGACCCTCTATATCACCGGTGACACTCTTTACAGCACGGAGATCTTTGCGGATCTGCCCGAGAATATCGATATCGTGTTCCTGCCCGTCAACGGCGTTGGCAACAACATGAATATGGCGGATGCGGCGCGTTTTGCCCGGGATATCGGCGCTAAGACTGCCGTTCCCATTCACACCGGTCTTTTTGATGACCTTGATCCCAGTGCGTTTCCCTTTGAAAACAAAATCATTCCGGAAATTTATAAGGAGATGGAATTATGAAAGTAACAGATATCAAAACATTTGTAGTGGATTGTTTCCGCACCAACTGGGTCTTTGTCAAAGTCTATACCGATGAGGGAATCACCGGCGTAGGTGAAGCAACGCTGGAGTACAAGGAAAAAGCGCTGGTGGGCGCTATCGAGCATATTAAGGAATATCTGGTGGGCAAAAATCCGCTGGATATCGAAAAGCATTTCCATGATATTTACCGCGATGCATACTGGCGCGGCGGCGCTGTGCTGATGAGTGCGCTTTCCGGCGTGGAGATGGCGCTTTGGGATATTCTGGGCAAGAGCCTGGGCGTGCCCGTTTACCAGTTGCTGGGCGGCCGCATCAACGACAAGGTGCGCATTTATGTCAATGGCTGGTTTGCCGGCGCCAAGACTCCTGAGGAGTTCGGCGAGAAGGCGAAGATCGCTGTGCAGCGCGGTGTTACTGCTATGAAGTGGGATCCCTTTGGAAAGAATTATCTGAATATCTCCAACAAGGATCTGGATACCGCACTGAGGTGCGTTGCTGCTGTCCGTGAGGCAGTTGGCAATGAGGTGGACCTGCTCATTGAAGGCCACGGCCGTTTCAATGTCCCCACCGGCATCAAGATTGCCAAGGAACTGGAGCAGTTTAAGCCCATGTTCTTTGAAGAGCCCACTCCTCCCGACAATCTGGAAGCACTGAAGGCTGTGCGCGATAAGTCGCCTGTGGCCATTTCCGCCGGTGAGCGCCTGTACACCCTGAAGTCTTACAAGGATATGTTTGAGATGCGTGCGGCGGATTATATCCAGCCGGATATCTCTCATGCCGGCGGCATTATGGAACTGAAGAAGATCGCTGCTGTTGCCGAGGCTTACTATATTCCCTTTGCGCCTCACAATCCCTCCGGCCCCATTGCCAATGCGGCAACGCTGCAACTGGCTGCCTGCTGCCCCAATTTTGAGATTCTTGAGATCATGTACAGTGATGTGGATTGGCGCAAGGATGTCACCAACGAGTCTTTGGAGTATAAGGACGGCTACATCACCATTCCCAATAAGCCGGGTCTTGGTATCGAGATCGATGAGGAGGCTTGCCTTGCGCATCCTTACGAGACCCACACGCTGCGCCACTATACCGGCGCGCTGACGGACATCCGACCTGCCAAGACGGAATTCTATTTCTGAGAGGTGCAGATATGAAAGGTGTATTGATTACCGGTGCTTGCATCAACACCGGTGTTGCCATCGTTGAAAAATTTGCAGCCGAGGGCTGTAATGTGGTCTTCACCGGAAGGTCTGCCCAAAAGGTCGCCGCCGCGGAAAAGGCTTACCGTGAGAAGTTCCCCAATGTGCAGATCATTGGCTACACCATTAATTCGCTGCTGGATGAACGTACGGTGGATGAGGCTTCCGTGGACGCGTTGTTTGCGTTCTTGGATGAAAAGGATATTTTTATTGACACCTTGGTGCTGAACGCTGCGGATCAGGGTCTGGGAATGGAGATTTTCAAGAGTCCTATGACAGACTTTATGCGCGTTATGAACATCAATGTGGCGTGGAACTTCTGCCTGTGTGAGCATGCGGCTGAGCGCATGAAGGAAAATGGCGGCGGCAGTATCGTTTTCGTCAATTCCAATACTGCTTACAGAGCCATTCCCAACCGTATCGCTTATGTTTCTTCCAAGGGCGGCCAGTTGGGTCTGATGCGTGCGCTGGCCATGGATCTCGGTCAGTACAATATCCGCGTCAACGCGGTGCTGCCCGGAATGATCCGCACCCAACGCTGGATCGACAATCCGGAGTTTTATAAGAATGTGCCTTCGCGGTTTACACCTTTGGGTGATGTGGCGGACGGCGCGGATGTTGCCGACGCGGTTTGGTATTTCGCCTATAACGCGCGCAATACCACCGGCGCAGAACTGGTGGTCGACGGCGGCAACACCATCCAACTTTATCCCATTATCAAATAATATTAACGCCCGAGTGCATTCCACTCGGGCGTTTTATACGGGAGAATTTATCGTATTGCGATAAATTTTTATTGTAATTTGCTTCGTTATGTGTTATGATCGGAGCAGAAATGAAAGGAGTGCTTTATATGTTAAAGATGGCTTCCAATATTATACGGGCGATCCTCGGTGCGTTAGCGGTCAGCATGGTACTGCTGGAGATTTTTTGGGTGCCAAATGTGCTATCCTATGCCGGGCAACAGGGCGCTGACGGGGGGATGCTGACGGCAATGAATTTGCTGTCCATGGTGATCACCTGTTTGTCCATAACTGTGTTTTTACTAGCATTTCAGTTTGCCTATGCAGTGGAGCATTGCACCGTTTTCAGCGCGGTGGTTGCCCATCGGCTGCAGGTCGTTGCATGGCTGATCGTTGCCGATTGCGTGGTCTTTGGTGCAGTTGCCGCTATGCTTCTTTCCCTGGGGGAGGGCGTGCTTGCGCCTGCCATGGGTCTTTTTGACGCGGTGGGTATTGCGATCGCGGTGATGCTTTTCCTGCTGTCGCGCTATATCCGTGAGGCTGCGACGCTGAAAGAGGAGGCGCAGTACACCTTATGATCGTGATCAACGTTGATGTAATGCTTGCAAAGCGGAAAATGAGTCTGGGCGAATTTGCCGAAAAAGTGGGCTTTACTATGGCCAATGTATCCTTGCTGAAAAATGGTAAGATCAAGGCACTGAAAATCTCAACGCTGGATAAGTTGTGCCGTGTGTTGGAGTGCCAGCCGGGGGATATTATAGAGTATGTGGAGGACGGTGACGGCAGTGGAGCATTATGATGTTGCGGTGATCGGCGCAGGGCCGGCGGGCGCGGTTTTTGCTTCTTGCCTTTCCAAGTTGCGTCCGGATCTGAAGGTGCTGCTTATTGACGGGCAAACAGAAAACCGCAAAAAGGTTTGCGGTGGTCTTTTGGCGCCGGATGCGCAGAAGGTGCTTTCTATGTTCGATCTGACGGTGCCGCGCGCTGTCCTTTCAGATCCGCAGATCTTTGATGTGATGACTATGGATTTGGGAAGTCGCTGCGTCCGTTATTACCAGCGCCACTATCTGAATATGGATCGCTATGCCTTCGATAGATTTTTGCTTTCGCAGGTAGGTGAGGGTGTACTGATTCTTGAAGGCCGCTGCATCAGCATCCGGCAGGAGGCGTCAAAAGTGATTTTGACTCTGCGTGTCGGCGACCGGCAGGAGTGCGTCAGCGCCGGTGTGGTGGTGGGCGCAGATGGTGCCAATTCCGTTGTACGCCGCAGTTGCGGTTGCACTGCACCGGAAAAATATGTGGCCATCCAGCAGCATTTTGACATTTGCGATCCTACGCTGCCGCCTTATTCCTGCATTTTCGATGCCGCAACCAGCGACCGCTGCTCGTGGACGATCCGCAAGGAGGGCTGTTTCATTTTCGGCGGTGCTTTCCGGCGCAAAGATTGCCGCAAGGCATTTGAGTTGCAAAAGGCGCGTTTTGAGAACTTTATGGGCGTTTCGTTGGGAGAGCCAATGCTGACAGAGGCCTGCCTTGTGGTCGCTCCGTCGAAAATGCGGGATTTTTGTGCCGGTGCAGGGCGGCTGTTTCTCATTGGTGAGGCAGCAGGCCTTATAAGCGCCAGTTCTTTTGAGGGCATCAGCAGCGCTATTTTAAGCGGAAAGCATCTTGCGGATGCCTTTGCCCGTTATGATGATCCCCAGCAGCGCCTGCGTGCTTATAGCCGTAATATCCAATCGCTGCGGCTGAAGTTATATTTGAAGATTTGGAAGCGCAGGGTGCTTTGCTCGCCGGGGCTGCGCTATCTGATTATGAAAAGCGGTATTCAAAGCATCAAAAAGTATGATGTGGGCAGTTTACAGCGGTGCCGCTCTGTGCTAAAATGATGGTATTAACTATTCGGGAGTAAGTATGGACAAATTTGTTTTGCGCAGCGACTACCGCCCCTCCGGCGATCAGCCTGCTGCCATTGAAGCGCTGGTAAACGGTGTTTACTGGGGTCTGCGGGAGCAGACGCTTTTGGGCGTCACCGGCTCGGGCAAGACCTTTACCATGGCTTCTGTGATCGAAAAATTGAATCGTCCGACTTTGGTGTTGGCGCACAATAAAACGCTGGCGGCGCAATTGTGCTCAGAGTTTCGGGAATTTTTCCCGGATAACGCGGTGGAGTATTTTATTTCTTACTACGATTATTACCAGCCTGAGGCCTACATTGCCCATACGGATACCTACATCGAAAAGGATGCGTCGGTGAATGAGGAGATCGACCGCCTGCGCCACAGCGCCACATCCGCGCTGTTTGAGCGCCGGGACGTGATCGTGGTCAGTTCCGTCAGTTGTCTTTACGGCTTGGGTGACCCCATCGACTATAAAAGTATGGTCATTTCTCTGCGGGTTGGCAACACGCATCCGCTGGATGCGGTGTTGCGCAAATTGGCGGAGATCCGTTACGAGCGCAATGACCTGGACTTTTCCCGTAACAAGTTCCGCTTGCGGGGCGATACGCTGGAGGTATATCCTGCGTACTGGTCCGGCAGGGCCATTCGCATTGAGTTCTTCGGTGATGAGATCGACCGAATCAGTGAGATCAATGCCGTTACCGGCATGACGGAGCGCTATATCGACCATGTGGCCATCTATCCTGCCAGCCACTATGTGGCGTCCAAGGAGAAACTGGAGCGCGCCATGGCGGAGATCCGCCGGGAATGTGACGAGCAGGTTGCCTGGTTCCGTGCCCACGACAAACTTATTGAGGCGCAGCGTATTGCTCAGCGCACCAATTATGATTTGGAGATGCTAACGGAGATCGGCTTCTGCAATGGCATTGAGAACTATTCCCGGGTCATTCAGGGTCGCGCGCCGGGCACACCGCCGACGACACTTTTGGATTATTTCCCTGAGGATTTCCTCCTTTTTGTGGACGAGAGCCACGTGACGCTGCCTCAGTGCCGGGCGATGTTTGCCGGTGACCGCAGCCGTAAGGATGCGCTGGTAAACTACGGTTTCCGTCTGCCCTCGGCTTATGATAACCGGCCGCTGAATTTTGAGGAATTCGACAGCAAGATCCATCAGGCCATCTATGTTTCGGCGACGCCTGCGGAATATGAACGCACGCGCTCCGGACAGACAGTGGAGCAAGTGATCCGTCCTACGGGTCTTTTGGACCCATTGGTGGAGGTCAGACCCATTGATGGGCAGATCGATGACCTCATTGGGGAGATCAACGCAAGAACGGCCAGGAATGAACGCGTGCTAGTGACCACCTTGACCAAGAAGATGGCGGAGGACCTGACGGCGTATTTGCTCAAGGCCGGCATCAAGGTGCGCTATATGCACTCGGATATCGGCGCCATGGAGCGCATGGAGATCATCCGTGATCTGCGCATGGCAAAATTCGATGTACTGGTGGGTATCAACCTGCTTCGTGAAGGTCTGGATTTGCCTGAGGTGAGTCTTGTGGCAATCCTGGATGCGGATAAGGAGGGTTTCCTGCGCAGCGAAACCAGTTTGATTCAGACCATCGGCCGCGCGGCCCGTAATGCCGACGGCAAAGTGATCATGTACGCCGATAGCATTACGCCCTCTATGCGCGCGGCAATGGACGAAACTGCCCGCCGTCGGGAGATTCAGAACGCCTATAACGAGGCCAACGGCATCGTGCCCAAGACCATCACTAAGTCTGTGCGTGACCTTATTGAGATCTCGTCGCCCACTGCTGAGCGCAAGGGCAGAAGCGGCATTAAGATGACCAAGGCAGAGAAGGAAAAAGAGATTGCTCGTTTGGAAAAGCAGATGAAGGAAGCGGCGCGAATGATGGAGTACGAGTACGCGGCGGTGCTGCGTGATCAGATCATCGAACTGCGCGGAAGCGGTTTATAAGAAAACCCCCGGAGTGAAAACTCCGGGGGTTGCTGTATTAAATGGGATTACACATCGCGACCCAGTTCGGTGTTCATCTGGTTCAGCGTCTTTCTGTCCAAAGGATAGATCAGCTTGACAGCGATGAAGTTCAGAATGGAGGAGAACAGGGTGAAGCCGGTCATAACATAACGCAGGTTGGTGGCGACCTCGATGGGCTGAGCACCGCCGAGGACCTCGTCGTAACCCACAGCGACCATCAGAACAAGGCCGATGGAGGGGCCGACACCCTGAGCCAGCTTACGGAAGAAGGAGTGGATCGCATAGGTGATGGATTCTTCACGCTTGCCGAATTTCCACTCGTTATAGTCGATGGCGTCGGCCATCATTGCGTTGCCCATCATCATGCCGCAGCCCAGGCCGATGCCGTGGACGAAGGACAGTGCCACATAGACCAGAACACCGGTTATATCGGGGGTGATGGGCACGATGTTCATCAGCACGCAGGCGACGATGGAGAAGATGGAGCAGAAGGCGGAAGCCTCTTTCTTGCCAAACTTATTGGTAATAGGCTTGGCAAAGGGAATGAAGAAGATCATGGGCAGGAAGCCGATCATCTGCATGATACCGGACATCTGCGCCTGCTTAAAGTAGGACTGGAAGACCACGGTGGTGCAGACCTGTGCGCCGTACTGACCCAGGAACATTGCCACGGGGATCAGGGTAGCACCCACAGCGGCGCGGTTCTTGGCGAACTTGGCGGCGGACTTGATCAGATTGAACTTTTCTTCGGAAACGGTGACATTTGCCTTGACGCGGAAAACGGTGGTCTTGATCATGAACCAGAACATAGCCAGCGCCACAACGCCCAGTGCCAAAGCGACGGGGAACAGGATCTCGCCCTTGATATTCTGATTTGCGTCATACAGGAAAACGGGCAGCAGCACACCTACGGGCAGGGAAATGATCATGGAGCCCAGGTTACGCCACGCACCCAGTTGAGCACGCTCGCCGGGAACGGCGGTAATGTTGGAAAGCATAGCACCGTAGGGAACATTGACGATGGTGTAAGCAGCGTCCCATGCAACATAACCAATGGTGCAGACCAGGACCTTGACGATCATGTCGGCATCCTGAATGGGCAGGAAGCAGACGCATGCCGCAGCTGCCAGCATGAAGGAGCCAAAGGCGATGTAGGTCAGGAATTTGCCGCGCTTGTATTCTTTGGTGCTGGCGTCCATAATGGAGCCGATAAGGGTGTCGTTGATCGCATCCCAAACCTTGAAGGCAATCAGCAGCGCTGCAAAGAGCAGAGAATCGATCTGCATGTACTGCGTCCAGTAAGCGGTGAAGATACCGCCGGCCAGAGCAAAGCTGCAGTTACAGCCGGCGTCGCCGGCAGCGTAGGACAGTTTGTCCCGAATGCCAAACTTGCGGTAACCCTTTTCGTCAAGGGTAACGGGTTTCTTTGCCATTGATTTTTCCTCCTTAATATTTGTGAGTACATACTCACGGTTATCATACACATTATACAATGGAAAGTCAAATTTTTATAGTGGACAGAATGGTACTTTTGTGACACCCTATGCAAATTTAAGCACCTGCATTTTTGGCGAAAATCAACAAAATGGTTGAAAAAATCCAATTCTTTGGTATAATGGAAATATCAGGAAGAAGGGAGGAATACGCATGTACAAACTCTGCAAAACAGAACAGTCTGCTGCCCGGCAACGGCAAATCGAAGATGGCTTGCTTTCTTTGATGCTGACGCGGCGCTATGACGAGATCACTGTCAGCGATCTTTGCGAATTTCTTTCCATTCCCCGAAAATCCTTTTACCGCTACTTTACCGGCAAGGAGGGCGCGCTGCACGCCCTGATCGATCATACCCTTTTGGGTTTTGAACTGTTCGCTGCCCCCGGTAACCACAGTAAAAAGCGTACCCTGCTGAACGAAATGGAGAATTTTTTCCAATTCTGGCTGACCAACAGACCGCTTTTGGATGCTTTGGCGCAAAGCGGTCTTACCGGTATGCTTATTGAGCGTGCGGTGGGTCACAGTGTGTCCGAGTCGGTGCTTCCCAAGAGATTTTTACCCGGTGAAAGCAGCGAAATGCAGCGTCAGGTCACTATGTTCTGCGCTTGCGGTATGATGAGTATGGTGGTCGCGTGGCACCATGACGGTTATCCCCAGCCGCCCAAGGAAATGGCGCAGATCACCCGTCGCTTACTGGTGCAGCCACTGTTTCCGGATGTTGAAAACTTCCTTTAATGCCCCGTTTCTTGCCATTTTGTGCAAAAACGGGGATGTTTTTTTGTGTTGCAGTGTCACACTTGAGGCGATTTGTTCCTTGCAAACGGTGCAGGAGATATCTTATAATATACTTGTAATTATAATGAAGGAGTGTGGCATAAATGGCACAATTCGTAAAATTGGCCGGTAGCGGTCTGGATGCTTTGCGCACCGTTGATGAGCGACTGGTTTCTTACAATGTGGAAATGACTGAGGTCACCGGCGGTACTTTCTGGAAGGCCTACAGTGAAGCCCAGGTGGATGGCACTGAGGAGTTCCCCGTGATCAAGGATTGGTCCAATATGGGCAATTTGCAGCAGTGGTATGACCCCATCGATACCACCAATGCGCGCCTGATCAAACTGGCTAAGGACCTGGGCACTGCGTGGGTTCGCGTATCCGGTACATGGGCAAATAAGACCTATTATGATTTTGAAGGAAAGTATGCCGACGGCACTGTTCCTGAAGGCTTCCAGAATGTGCTGACCAAGCAGCAGTGGCTGAATCTTTTGGATTTTGTCCGCGCTGTTGACGGCAAACTCCTGGTTTCTATCGCCAATTGCCCCGGCATTCATGCCGCGGACGAGCCCATGCCCTTTGAGCAGGCAGAACTTCTGTTCCGTACCTCTAAGGAGTACGGCGTGCCCATCAGCGCTGCGGAGTTTACCAATGAGCCGAACCTCATCGCTCTGTCCGGTCTGCCTAAGGGCTACACCGCTGCTGACCACGCCAGGGACCATGACCTCTTTGGCGCATGGCTGAAGGAGAATTATCCTGAGTGCCTGTTTGTCGGTCCATGCACGGTGGGTGATATTAATCTCTTTGGCTCCCTGCAGGGCGCAGGCGGCGGCATGGCTGCTGGCTTTGAGATGGTCACCACAGAGCAGTTGCTGGGCGATTACAAGAGTCCTATGGACGTTTTCAGTTATCACTATTATAACGGCGTTTCCGAGCGTGGCGCTGCTATGGGCGGTCATTGGCCTTATGAAGCGGTCCTGACGGAGATGTATCTGGATGTGGCGCCCAATTGCGCACGCCAGTATGTGGCACGCCGCGATCGCTATGTTCCCGGCGGCCAGATGTGGGTCACCGAGTCCGGCGATGCCGGCTGCGGCGGCAACACCTGGGCATCCACCTATGCAGATGTGCCTCGTACACTGAATGAACTGGGTGCGTTCTGCACCGTTACCGACGGTGTGATCTTCCACAACACTTTGGCATCTTCTGACTACGGTTTCCTGAAGCACGGTACTTTCGAGCCCCGACCCAACTATTTCGCCGTTCTGCTTTGGAATCGCTTGATGGGTCACACCGTTTATGCATCCGGCGAGGCGATTCGCGAGGGCGCCCATGTTTATGCCCACTCCCGCAAGGACGGTAAGGATGGCTACGCCTACCTGATCATCAACAACAGCACCGAGCCTACCACAGTGGAACTGCCCAAGGAGGCAGAGGTCTACGCCCTTACCGGCAACGGCAAACTGCGCAGCCGCACCATGCTGCTCAACGGCCGTGAACTTACCCTGGGCGAGAACGATGAACTGCCCTGCCTGTGCGGTGAGAAGGTCGCAGCAGGTACTGTTGAGGTTGCACCTGCCGGTTGTACTTTCGTTATTCTGTAAATAAGCGTAAAATGCCCCGTTTCTCGTTTGAGAAACGGGGCAATGTTTTTAGTTGGGTACGCTGCCGCGGTTGGGATTCAGAATGGAAGATGCGCTGAACATGCCGGTAAAGAGGCTGGGTTTGTGGGCCATGGCTGAGCCGGTGACCGAGATGCGCGACAGAACGATGTAGTTGCTGCCTACGTTGGCCATGGCGGCATCAACGCCCAGATAGTAGCGGAAGCCGGCATTTTGCAGAACATTGAATTTACTGCCGGTATACTCGCTGATCTCGCTGTTTTGCGCGTAGACCAGAATATCCGTACTGCCGAAAACGGGGGTGATTTCCGTTGCCCAGGCCCGAAGATCGTTTTGAATTTCCACAGAACTGATGGCACCGTAGGCACTGTTGCTGTAGGTGTAGCATGCCAGTTCATAGCCTTTATCCCGGAGGGCGGAAACGACCGCCTTTGCGCTCTCGATCTCGTTTTGGTAGAAGGCTTCGCCCTTTTCGTCTTTGGTTGCCGCGTCGATGCGGTAACCGAAGATTCCGTCATAACCGGAGGGGGCGATCACGGCGCGTGCGCCGTTATGGGAGAAATCGGGATGCTCCGCGATGAATTGTTCCAAAATGGGGATCAGATCAAAATTGCCCTGTTGGACAGTACCGTCGGCGGCCACCATTTCGTTGACGAAATTGCCGCTTTCGTTTAGGAGCAATTTGGAAGCGAAACCGGCGCCGTTTTTGTCTGCCAGACCGTCGCCGTCGCTGTCGACCATGTAGGTGTAGTAGTTGGCGTTGGTCTGTACCAGCACCAGCGGCTTGACGCCCAGGGGCAGGGTCAGTTCTTTGCTTTTTGCAGTGAATGAGCCGTCATCGTTTTCGACGATCTCCGTAAAATCGGAAAGGCTGACGAGAATGTACTTGTTGTTGTACAGTTCATTCAGGATCTGGGCAAACTCCGCGGTAGTGACGAAATTGCGGTTGTAGGACGTGCCGAATGCGGCGTTGGTGAATGCCCGTGCAGGATCGGCGATGAGCGTGTGGAAAGAGAGGATCTTAACCTGCGTGGGATCGCTCCATGTGACCATGTTTGCTGCCTCGGTGCGGTACTCTGCCAGTTTGGCGGAGAGCGCAGGGTAGAGGCTGATGTCGCCGGAGAAGGTGCTCAGCAGATCCGCGGCCCCTTGGTAATCATGCACGGCGGCTAACTGCTCAGCCTGCGCCAAGAGCGCCAGGGCTTCTTCCTTATAGGGGTCTTCCTGCTGGGTGCTGCTGGAAGAGGAGGGGATGTCCTCCTGTGCGCTCCGGCGGATCAGCGATCCTGCAACGAAGATAATGATCAGCACCACAGTGAGGATCAGAATAATGGTAGGAAGATAGGCTTCCTTAAAGATCTCCAATTTTGTTTTCCGGCGTCTGCGCGGATTTTGGGGACGGGGGGTAAATTCATCCATGGATAGTCCCTGCCTTTCGTTGTTTGCAGATATTATATAGTAATATGGAAAAAAATGCAAGATGTTCTGCTTTGTATAGGTTCATGCTTTGCACTTGACAAACAAATTCCCCGGCTGTATAATCAAAAGGCAAATTGCAACGGGCCTGTAGCGCAGCTGGGAGCGCATTACATTCGCATTGTAGGGGTCGTCGGTTCGAATCCGATCAGGTCCACCAAAAAGAGCCACTCTGATGAGTGGCTCTTTTTATGCTTTTTTAGAGAACAATTTGGCGATCTTCGGTTCCAGCCAGCCAAGCACCTTGGGTGCAAGCAGATTGCCGATGAATGCAAATCCGATGCCCAGTGCCACGGACACCAGCACATCGCTGGGGTAGTGGACATACAGATACAGCCGGGAAAAGGCGATCAGCACCGCCAGGATCATAGCGGGGATGCCCATTTTTTTGCTGTTCATCAGCAGCACCGTGGCGGCTTCGAAAGAGGCCAGCGTGTGACCCGAGGGGAAAGAGCCGTCGTGCAGCGGTGCTATGAGCAGGTGGATCTGATTTCCAAACTGCTGCAATTCGTAATCGTAGGGACGGATGCGGCCGATCAGGGGCTTGAGTGTGATGTTGCATACCACAAGTCCCAAAATCAGCGCAATGCCCATTCCAAGACCGGTCCGCCGGTATTTGGGAATGCACAGCAGCAGTACTGCCACGGCGATCCAGAAGATGCCTGCGTCGCCCAGTACCGTGATCACGGGCATGATCACGTCCAGTACCGGGTTTGCGATGTTTGTGGCGATCCAACGCAGGATCGGCAGGTCGAAACCGTTGGCCAAAGCGGTAAAAATGTCCATTACTGCTTTGCCTCCTCAAAATATGCGTGCAGCGTCATAGGCTCCAGCAGCGTATCGGTGCTGAGGTAGACGCGGTTGCCGTCCGCAGCGCCGTAGAGAATGGTCAGCGTGGTATTGCCGTTATCGTCCGTTTCCTCCGTTGCCCAGCCGGCGAAGACCATGCCCTCGGGGGCGGTGACCTGCGGAAGGTCCATGTAGGCGGCATCAGCATCGATCATGCTGTTTTGCAGGACTTCGTCTCCGTTCATGAAGGTGATTCGTACCTGAGAAACGCGCTCCTGCACGGCCACATTTGTGGCTTCCATGATCATCCATTTGCCGGCGGCATTTTTGCGGAAGAAGAGGGTGTTGTTGAGGCTGTTCTCTTTCACAGAGCCGTCAAAACGGGTCTGCAGCAGGCTCATGTCGATGCGCACGGAGAACAGTTCGTCGCTATAGCGGTAGAATTCCGTAAAAGTGGGGTCGGTAAAGTCAAAGGAGGCTGCATTCTGTGCCCAGCCGACCTCGCTGGAACTGATGGTCTTATAGAACTGGGAGGAGGTTTCGTAGTACTGCTGCACATTCCACAGGCTGGCTTTGCCGATCATATACTTGGCATAAGCCTGGGTCGCATTCATTGCCAGCAGTTTCTCGTCTTCACTCATATCATCCTGGGCGGAAACCTGTGCGGTGTAGGAGCTGTTTTCCGCGTCGTGGATCAGTGAAACTTTAGAGCCGTCGGGATTAACTGCGGTGACTACCGGATTGGTCATCAGGTTTTCCACGCGCAGGTATTCCATGCGGTAACCGTGGATGCCCTCGGGCAGATATCCTTCTGCAATGGTGTGGACAGAACCGACGATATGAGCGTCGTTGACCTCAATGCCGTTAATATAGACTTTTTGACCGGGCACGCGGCCGATGAGCACGGACTTGTTGGCAACCACATTGAGTTCGACCTTGCCCAGTTCCCACTGGGCGATCTCTTCTCCGGCGGCTTTGTTCACCAGGGTGAAGGATGCGATCTTATCGCTGCCGAGTTTGATAATGTATTTTCTGTCGCCGGAAAGGCCTGCGGAGGTTTCCAGACAGGTCAGTTCGCTGTTGCCCACCAGGCGCTCCATGTAGGCGGCGTAGTCAGCGGCTTTTTCAAAATCGTTGCCTTTAATGCCGGCCAGTTCGTAGAGTTCTGCCCATTGGGGATCTGCAAACAAACGGTCAAAGACCTGATCCCGGGCGTAATTGGGCTGGGAGGATTCATACTTGATCAGCCAGTCGTTCAGCGGCTGCATCAGGCAGGCGATGACGATCAGGAAGATGAGGATAAAGGCGGCGTAGGCGCTGTAGAACATAAGGGTGCCGCGCTTGGAATTTGCCTTGTTCTTTCTTGCCGGCTGTCTTCTTGTGGGGAAGACGGGAGCGGCAGATTCCGGAGCGATTTCCGGCATTACGGTTTCTTTTGCAGGTGCTTCAGCGGCGTGAGGGGCGCTTTTGGCAGGTGCATCCGGTCTTTTTTCATATTTTCCCTGATACATATCTTAATCCTCGCTGCCGGGCCGGACCATAAAGAAGGTCGGCATTCTTCTGGGCTCCTTTTGCAGGAGCGAATAGTTGTTGATCATGGCGATGTCATTGCCCCAGGGCTTTTGGGAATCATCGTAAAGCCCCTGGGTGTCTTTGTAAAGCATAACGGTGGAAGAACCGCCGTCCAGGTTGCAGGCGTTGACCGCGCCGAACTCCACCATAATGTCGATGATGTCGGCATAAGAGCCGCCCAAAGAGCCGGCCTGACGACCGTCGATGCACAGGAAGATCACAGCACCGTCGGCACGCTGACCGATGGCAGTTCTGGGATTCCAACCGGAGTTGACATTGTACGCTTCCTGATTCACAACGCCGTCCATAATCAGAACGGGTCCGAAGCAGCAGCCGTCGCGAATCTTCAGTTCCATGGCGCGTTCAGCGGTCATGTTCTTGGCGACCACCAGAATGTTGTCCTCGTTGAAGCCGACGAAGCCCTCTTCGGGTGCGCTGCCGGAACTCCATACCACTTCGCCGCCGGCGATGACCAGACCTTCCGGAACGCTGCCAACCATAGGGCTGGAAGTACCGTTGTCGAAAAATGCGCCGGCATTGATGGCAGCAAGAGCATTTTCTTTAAGGATCTGATTGTGGATGCGCTCGCCGGGAATGCTCTTGTCGAAGGTGTCCGAGGAAGTGGACATATAAACCGCGGACGGATCCCGGATGATCATGACATAGGCGTTGTATGTATCGCCGTAGACATATTCAATGCGGATGCCGTCGGGGTGATTTTCCCATTCCTTGTTGGCAACAGGATCGTTGGGGCGTACCACCACCTGCTGGGAATTGGAAATATCATTGGGCAGTTCCGCGGTAACATTTTGCTGGATCTTGTCCACCATTTCCTGACCGATGAACAGGGCAGGGAACCACTTCATGCCGCTGGATTCCAGCATGGACATGGTCAGCACATTGCGCGCTGATTCGCTGGGGCCGTTGAAAATCAGGTTGCAGATCATGCAAAGGCCCACCACGATCAGCAGCACCAATGTGAAAAATACCAGCAGACTGCGCCGGACAATGGTCAGTACTGTGGATTTTTTAGATGTTGTTTTTGTATTTAGCATTGGAAAATTAACCTCTTATTTGTCTTTCTTGGGGGCAAAGACCCAGCGCTGCTGGATCGCGTAACTTACCAGGAACAGCACGCCCATCACTGCCAGATAGATCAGCGTGCGCAGGGCGGGGTTGTCGCCGATGCCAAACAGCAGCAGTGCGCCTTCATTCAGAAGACCCTGTGCCAGCATCTGGGGGATCGCCAAAGCGTAGTACTTGCAGATGGCGCTGCCCCAGGAGCCGTGGGCATGGAAGACCAGATTTCTGTTCAGGAAGAAATTCAGCAGCGATGAAATCGCCCGGGCGATGACGGTGCTGATAATAGCGCGGGGCAGCAGCAGCGGTAAGATGCTGAAGAAGATGTTGTAAAGCACAACATCAACGCCTGCGCAGATCAGTGAACTTGCCGCGTAGCGAAAGATACGGGCGAAGAAGAATTTCAGGATCAGTTTGTAGATCCGCCAGGAATCCCGGAATGCCCGGAAGTGGGAACTCTTGTTTTCCTCAATGTAGACGGTGCGGATCTTTACTTCTTCAAAGGGGAGTTCCTTGTCTTTCATAACAAGGAGCATGTTGGTCTCGTATTCAAACCGATCGCCGTGGATCTCGTTCATCAGCGGCAAAAGGTTTGCCGGAATGGCACGCAGACCCGTCTGCGTATCGGAGATGATCATGTTTACGAAGATCTTGAATACGGCGGAAGTGATCTTGTTGCCGTTGCGGCTCTTGAAAGGCACATCCGGCTGATCAAAATCCCGGACGCCCAGCACGATGCTGCCGGTTTCCAGCATTTTTTCAGAGCAGGCCCGGGTGTCCGCAGGGTGGTGCTGATTGTCGCCGTCTACGGTGACAACGCCAAGGCAGTCCGGACGGTTTTCCATGCACCAGGCAAAGGCGGTCTTCAGGGCAGCGCCCTTGCCGCGGTTAACTTCGTGGTGCAGAAGATGTACTTCGGGATGGGTGGCGGCGGTCTCAAAATAGTGCATATTCTCGGGTTTGCTGCCGTCATTGACCAAAATGATGTCCCCAAAACCGTATTGCAGCAGACCGTCGATAACCGCCAGCAGTTTTTCGTCCGGATCCAGCGAGGGGAGCACCACCGAGATCTTGGAAATATCAGCCATAAGCAACTCCTTTCCATGCGGCACAGACAAAAAATGAGCCGCAAGGTTGCGTAAAAATTCCATAAAAAATATTATAGCATACAATTTCGGATTTTGGAAGTGCAAATCCGGCTTTTATAGGGAAAATACCGGCAAAAATGGAAATCCTTCAGCAGGGAGGATCGTAAAGCGCAACGGCTACATCGTTGACATTGGTTCCGGTGGGACCGGTGAAGATCAGTGCGTCGATGGCTTTTAGCGCGTGGTAAGAATCGTTATCCTGCAAAACTGCGTTGATGGAGATGTTTTTATCTGCAAGTTGTGCCGCGCTCTCGTAATCCACATAGCCGCCGGCGGCATCCGTCGGACCGTCGGTGCCGTCGCTGCCTACGCTGAAAATCGCTGCGCCCGCTATACCGTCTATGCCTTCCGCGGCGGACAGCGCCAGTTCCTGATTTCTGCCGCCCAGACCTGTGCCGGTGATCTGCACAACGGTCTCGCCGCCTGCGATGAAGGTGCGCTTTTTGCCTTGACCGGCGCAGGATCTTATCTTTTTCGCCAGCATAATACCGGCATCTTTGGCGAGGCAGTCCAGCCGGTCGGTGAGGATCTCGGTTTCGTAACCCAGCGCTTTGCATTGCGCAGCCGCGGCGGCGGCAAGTTCACTAACAGATCCGGTGACAACGCTCACCACATTGTCAAGGGCCTTGGGGGTCTCGATATTCAGTAGTTCCCATGCTTGATCGGAGATTTTCAGGTCATACAGTTTTGCAATGGCCATTGCCTCAGCGCAGGTGGAACTGTCGGGATAAGCAGGACCGGAGGCGATCATATCCAGCGGGTCTCCAATGATGTCGCTCAGAACGATGGAAAATACTTTCGCCGGCGTGCAGGAAAGTGCGAATTTGCCGCCTTTGACAGCGGAAAGGCGCTTGCGGATGGTGTTGATCTTGGTGATATCCGCGCCGCTGGCCAGAAGTTGCTGGGTGATGCTTTGCAACTCGGTGCCGCTAATTAGCGGCTTTTCAAACAGTGCGCTGCCGCCACCGGAAAGGAGAAACAGCACGGTATCCTTTTCCGTAAGATCCTGAACGGCAGCCAAGGCTTTTTCCGTTGCGGCGAAGGAATTCTCGTCGGGCACGGGGTGCCCGGCTTCATAGCATTCAATGCCCTCAATGGGCGCTTTGACATGGTCATATTTGGTGATGACGATGCCTTTCGTAATGGCGCTTCCGAGGCATTCACGGGCGGTTTTCGCCATTTGCCATGCGGCCTTACCGGCAGCGACCAGGATGACATTGCTGCCCAGGTGGGCGGTTTTTAAAGCCCTGCGGACGGCTTCGTCCGGCAGCACGGCTGCGATTGCGGATTCGATTATGCACTGCGCATGGCTTCTTAACTTTTTGTCCACGATTCGTCCTCCTGTTTTCTTTTCATTTTAGCAGAGGATTGTGTTTATTGCAACAAAAACTGCCTGCAAAAATGCAGGCAGTTAATGGTTATTTGTCTTCGACCAAACGGGTGCGTTCCAGTTTGGTGGTGTAGTAATAAATGGCGGTGGCCAGGCTGCATACCAGCCAGCCGGCAGGGTAACTCATGGCAATGTAGGGGATCTCGTTGCAGATGCGCGATGCCGCGAACAGATAGATCTGGCGGAATGCCACATACGAACCGAGCATGATGATCATAGGCACTTTGCTGTTGCCTGCGCCCCGGAGGGCGGCGGAGTAGATCTGGCTGAAAACGCACAGCAGGTAGAATGGCGACATCAGCCGCAGCAGCATAGCCGCGTACTCCACCACTTCCGGTTTGGGGTTAAAGAACGCGGAAATGGGGGCTGTGAAGATCAGCACAAAGATCATAGGAATGATCGTTGCGATCAGCGCCAGTAAAATGGAGGCGCTTACGCCTTTCCGGGCGCGTTTGGGTTGATTCTTGCCCAGATTTTGACCCACGAATGTGGTGGTCGCCAGGGAGATGGATTGCGCGGGCAGCCACAGCAGAGCATCGACTTTTGCGTAGGTGGTCCAGCCGGACATACAGTCGTCGCCGAAATAGTTGATGTAAGACTGCACAAATACGTTGGAAAATGCGGTAACGGCCATCTGCAGTGCCGCAGGAATGCCCACGCGGAAGATCTTTTTCAGCATTTCCCAGTGGAATTTAATGTCTTTGAAGGTCAGTTTGACGCAGTTGTCGGTGCGCACCAGTGTGCGGATCACCAGCACCGCGGAAACGCATTGGGAGAGGACCGTTGCCAGCGCTACGCCCCAAACGCCTGCGTGGAATACGATAACGAACACAAGATCCAGCGCCATATTCATTACGGCGCAGACCACCAGATAGTAAAACGGCCGTTTACTGTCGCCCACGGCCCGCAGGATACCGGCGCCGATGTTATAGAACATCAGACCGGCGACACCGGCGAAGTAGATGGTCAGGTACATATTGGACTCCGGGCGCACATTGTCCGGAGTGTTCATAAAGTTCAGCATCAGCGGCGCGATGCCCACGCCGATGGCGGTAAAAAACACGCTCAGCACCGCGGTCATGGCGATGGCGGTGTGCACTGCATCGTGGACTTTGTCAAACTGTCTTGCGCCGTAATACTGGCTGATGATGACACCTGCGCCGGAGGAAAGTCCCATAAAAAAGCCAATGAGCGTGTTGATGATGGGGCCGACGGAGCCGGCTGCTGCGTAGGCTTCGTTGGTGGCGTACTGACCCAGTACCCACATGTCCACGGTGTTGTAAAGTTGTTGAAAGAGGTTGCCGATGAGCAGCGGCAGGGCAAATTCGATCAAATGCCTGACGATGCCGCCTTCTGTCATATCCACATCTTTGCGGTTTACGCCCAAACGGGGCGCTTTGGCCAATGCCATTTATAGCACCTTCTTTTTATATACCCAACAGGTTGGTGATGAAAATTTCCAGACCGATAAAGATCAGGATCGTGCCGCCCAGAATGCCGGCCTTGCCGGAAAATTTGTCGCCGGCGATTCTGCCGATGTAAAGGCCCACAAGGCACAATCCGAATGTGATAACACCGATGATGGCAGAGGAAATGAGCGCCATGACCGTGTTGTAGTTTGCGATGGTAAATCCGACGCTTAGTGCGTCAATGGAGGTGGCAATGCCCTGCATCAGCAGACCGCTGATGCTTACTGGGGTGGCTTTGCAGACGGCAGCTTCTTCCTGTCGGGCATCGAGGATCATCTTGACACCGAGGAAGCACAGCAGAATCAGCGCGATCCAGGGGATAAAAGGCTGAAAACCTTTGAAATGTTCCACTGCGGTATGTACGCAAAACCAGCCGATCAGGGGCATCAGACCCTGCATGATGCCAAAAGTGCCTGCGGTGGCGAAGATCTTTCTGCGGCGCATGCAAGGCTCGTGCAGACCGTTTGCCAGGGACACGGAGAATGCGTCAGCAGCAAGACCGATACCCAGGAGAATGCTGTTTATGAAAAACACGAAGTTTAATTCCATGTATGGACTACCTCCAAATGGGACTATGCAAAGCATAATTCTACCACTGTGTAACTGTGAAGTCAAGGGAAGACAAAAAGAAATCGTTGCCTTCGCAACGATTTCTTTTGATTCAGGAATTGAGCATGCTTTCTGCTTTCAGACCGTCTTCGGTTTGCAGGAAGATCATCTTGACGTGGGTGGTGGTTTGGCTGTCACCGCTCCAGTAGCGCGTGGTCACCACATAGGTCAGATCGCAGAGGTATCGTCCGCCGCCCAGATCTATGTAGTGGTGGATCTGCAGATCGTCCAGTGTGCCGCGGCGGTCGGAAACCCAGCCGAGGCCGTCCAGCGCGGCATACATTCTTTTCGCCAGTTCGCCGCCGGGCACAAGATCTTTCAGCAGCCGCTGATAGTTACCCGGGGTGTCGTTGCCGGCAACCGTGGTGAAAGCCACATAGTGATCGATGAAATTCTCAATGGTGGTATTGAGAATGTCGATTTGCTCATCGGAGCAGTTGGAGATATAGGGGTCGGGATCTTCCAGTTGCTCCCGGGTGACGGTGTTGCCGTCAAAATCCGCAACCGTCATTTCCACGTCGCCAATAAACTTTCCGGTCTGATAGGTGACCCGATAGGGGAGTGTGTGGTCGTCATAGAATTCTTCAAACAGGGGGTAGCGGATGGGGTCACCGACGATGTAACCGTCGTCAAGCACAGCACCGTTAACGCACACCGTAAAGCCGTAAGGCACGGTGACCGACGGACCGTCGGTAAGCAGGTAGGAAAGGTCAAATTCATCTTTTGAGAATTCCCATTGGGTAAAACCGTGGACGGTCTTGCCGGTGCGGGAAAACTCTACAGTACCAACTGCTTTCTTGCCGGCCATGATGGCGTAGACCAGTTTTGTTTCAGTGCATTCCCTGCTCTTTTTGGCAAGGGTGAATTCGGTGCCGATGGCGCCTTTGATGGCGCTTTTGCAGTGGTCCTCGCTTTGGATATCGTGGTCGATCTGTGCGATTAAACTGCCTGCGTGGTCACAAATGTAGTCGGCATTTAACTGCTGGGTATACGCATTTACCGCCATGTGGGGACGGGACAGCTCATAAGCGTCGATGAAATCCCAGAAATACCGCAGACCGAAGAATGCGCCTGTGAGGAAGATCACCGCGTAAAGGATCAGCGCCAAGGGGAAGACCCAGCGGCGCTTGGTCTTAGTCATCGCCTTGCACCTCCTTCGGCAGCACCAGGAAGGTGGTGGGAACGGGGCGCACGCCGATAAGCGAAGCGCTGGAGTTGATATACTGATCGCCCAGCCACATGACGGAGGAGGATCCGCCGTCCAAATTGCAGGCGTTAACTGCGCCGTAGGAGAGGAAGACATCGGTCATATCGTTGTAGGTGGCACCAAGGCTGTTCACCTGCCGGCCGTCGATGACCAGCATTAAGATCGCGCCGTCAGAGCGCTGACCGATGGCAGTACGGGGGTTGACACCGCTGGCGTAATTGTCCACCGGCTCTCCGTTGATCACCAGCACCGGACCGAAGCCAACGCCGTACTGTATGTTTTTGTCCTTGATCTGCTGGGCGGTGAATCTGCCAACGTGGAGGATGTGGTTGCTGTCAATGCCCACAAAACCGTCCGAACAGCCGAATTCAGGGTAGTAGATCTGGCCGTCAAAGACCACCATGGTGTCCGGAATACTGCCGTTGCCCTTGCCGTTGGGGTCGTAGAAGCCACCGGCATTGATGCCGGCTACAGCACCGTATTTTTGTGCCATTTTATCCACGGTGTAGCCCCGGCTTCCGAAATCGGCCGGTACGCTGCCCATGATCACCCGTGAGGGGTCTAAAATCACCAGCATATAGCCGTTGAAGCCCTCGCCGCGGACATGGTCAAGAATGATGCCGTCGCCGTCTTCGTCAATGAGCCCCCATTCGTCGGGGGTAGGGTCCTGGCCGTCATCCGGCGGCTTGGGGGTGGGGATTTCAATGAGGGAGGTGTCGGTTTCTTTGAATTCCGTTTCGCCGTTACCGGAGATCATTTCTTCGATCTCGGCATCGGTGTAGAAGAGATTTGCAAGGAAACCAACGGCGCTGGTTTCTTTTACAGACAGCAGAAAAAGATTCCGTGCGGTGGGGGAGGGGCCTTTTGCCAGCACGAACATCACGCCGTACAGGCTGACTGCCAGCAGCAAAACAGTTTCCAGAATCACAAGCAGCACCTTGCCGATAATACCCCAGATCCGTCTTCCGAGGTTGGGTCTTACTTGCGGTGCTTTTTCCTGCGGCGCATCCTGAACGAGTTCGTGGATCTCGTTGATCAGAAAGTCCAGTTCTGTGTCATTCATGGCGGCACCTCCTTTCGATGATTTTTTACAGTATAACAAATGTCAAATAAAAAGTAAAGCGCCCCCGTGGGCGCAAAAAAGAAATGACCCTTGACTGACTACCGGTTTCTCTGTCAGTCAAGGGTCATTTCTGTTCTGTCTTATTATCTAACATCATTGGTTAACCTCGCTTTCTTATATTCAGCCGTCTGCTTTCTGCCTTTTTGAAATCCGTTTCTCTACATTCACTTCACATCATTCATTCTCTCTATCGCTTCAGAGACTCTTTCTTGTGGAAACATTTCCTATCAGAAAGCCGGCTGCAGGGGCTCAGATCTTATTTCTGAGACTTGGATTTACCTGTACATTGGTATCACCCTTTCTGACTATAAAGTACCACACATTTTTGCAATTTGCAATACGGAATATTGTACAAAATACACGAAAAGTTTTCGTGCATTACGCAGAATTGCAGCAAAGTACACATAAAAACAGTTGACATTTAATTTAACCTGTGTTATAGTGATTATGTTGGGGCGCGAAAGACCCGGTGCAAAATCAGCACCGGGTCTTTTATTTTCAGCCTAATGCGATGTCCAGTACCATCATCAGTGTGAAGCCCAGAGCAAAGCAGATCGTGCCGATATTCGAGTGCTCGCCTTCGGACATTTCCGGGATCAGTTCTTCCACCACCACATACAGCATGGCACCCGCTGCGAAGCACAGGGTGTAGGGCAGAATAGGAACGACGACCGATGCAAGCAAGATCGTCAAAATCGCGCCGATGGGCTCAACAATGCCGGACATCATTCCGTAGGCAAAGGCTTTGTGCCGGCACATGCCTTCGGATTTCAGGGGCATGGAGATAATGGCGCCCTCCGGCAGATTTTGCAGCGCGATGCCGATAGCCAGCGAAAGCATTGCCGCGGCTGAAATACCCTCCGCACCGTTTAAGTAGCCTGCGATGATCACACCCACAGCCATGCCCTCCGGCAGATTGTGCAGTGCCACAGCCAGCACCAGCATGGTGCTTTTGCCCAGATTGCAGGGCGTACCTTCGGGGCACTGGCTGCCGATGTGCAGGTGGGGGATCACATGATCCAATAATAGCAGGAACAGAAATCCCAGCCAAACGCCCACCAGCGCCGGAATAAATGACCACACACCCATATGCTCCGACTGCTCCACAGCCGGAATGATCAAGCTCCAGATGGACGCGGCCACCATGACGCCGGCTGCGAAGCCGGTGAGCATGCGCTGCAGCCGCCGGTTCATGGAACCTCTCAGGAAGTAAACAAAGGCAGAGCCAACGGTGGTACCCAAAAAGGGCAGCGCCATGGCGGTTAGTGCCTGAATATCCATAATAACGCGCTCCTTTCTCATCATCCTATGAAGGATGCTTCTATTTAGTGATTATATCATATTTCTGATCAATTGACAATTCTTTTTGAGGGTGATAAAATATTTCCAAATCGATTTGGGAGGTATATTGGAATGTTTGATATTCGTTTGGATGATCTGAGTCGCTTGGAGAGTGAAATTGAGGAATTCGAGCGGGAGCAGGTCGAGACCGGAAAGATCCTTTTCTACGGTAGTTCCATGTTTACCCGTTGGTCGTCCAAGTGGGGGCATCGGGAGTTGAGCGACGATATTCCCGGCGCAGTGAACCACGGTTTCGGATCTTCCACTGCGGAAGAATTGTTGTATTTTTATCCCCGTGCCGTGCGCCCCTGGAAGCCCCGTGTGCTGGTGTTGCGGGTGTGCAGCAATGATATCGGCTTCGGCTACAGCCCGGCGGAGATTTTCTTCTTGCTGCAGCGGGTGATTGCCTATGCCCGTAAGGATATGCCCGGTATTAAGTTTTTGCTGTGCAGCAGCCGTGTGACGCCCTCTGCCGGCGGCAGTCAGTCCACGCCCAGATTTATGGCGCAGTATAATGAATTGCTGAACGATTATTGTTCCAAACATGATGACTGCGTTTGCTTAAGTGAAGTCATGATCCCGGAACTTTACGACAGCCCGGAGCATGTGGGTCAGCGCGAGCATCTGCGTAAGGAACTTTATGTGGAAGATATGATGCACTTCAACCAGGATGGTTACGATATCTATAAAAAGCATATCCTGAACGCGTTGAAGGACTATTTGTAATATGAAAAAACTGTACGAAAAAAGTGAACTTGGCTTTGCCCTTGGCTGGATCGGCGCGTATGTGGTGCTTTTCAGCCTTGCCGATGGCATTTCTGAAACGCTGGGCGTTGAAAAAGTCCTCACAGCGCCGCTGGGTATTTTGATGGCGGCGGTGCTGATCGTGTGGATCATGCGCAGCGGCCTGCAGGAGAAATTTGGCCTCGTGAAAGTGCAGGATCCAAAGCGGTTCTTGTATTTTCTGCCGCTGATTTTGCCGGTATCCATGAATCTATGGTGCGGCGTGCAACTGAATTTGACCGTGCCGGAAACGGTTTTTTATGTGCTGGCCATGCTCTGCGTGGGCGTTATCGAGGAAGTGCTGTTCCGCGGCTTTTTGCTGCGTGCCATGAGCGCTCAGAGCATGAAGTGGGCGGTGATCGTCTCCAGCGTCACCTTTGGTCTGGGTCACATTGTGAATTTGCTTAATGGCGCGGATTTTATCCCCACGCTTTTGCAGGTGATCTATGCCACCGCCATGGGCTTTTTGTTTACGGTCATCGTTTTGCGCAGCGGCAGTTTGCTTCCTTGCATCGCTGCCCATAGTTTGGTAAACGCTTTGAGTGCTTTTGCGGTGCAGTCGGATATTGTGATGCAGGGAATTTTCGCCGGAGTACTGACGGTATTTGCTGTTATTTATTCGGCGCTGCTTATTAGATCTGTACCGTCTACGGTGCGGGAGGATAGGTAATGAAACTGTTTTTGGAAGCGGTGGTGAAATTTACCTGCGGTGCGCTGTTGGTGGGAGCGTTGATCTTTCTGCCTGCCGGCACGCTTGGCTATGCGTATGGCTGGCTGCTGATGGGACTTCTTTTTGTGCCCATGTTCATCGCTGGACTCGTGATGTTGGCAAAATCCCCGGATCTTCTGAAAAAGCGCCTGGATGTCAAGGAAAAGCAAGGTGCGCAAAAGGGCGTTGTAGCCTTTTCCGGACTGATGTTCGTCGGTGGCTTTGTTGTGGCGGGTCTTGATTTTCGATTCGGTTGGTCCGCAGTACCCACATGGGTGGTGATCACCGCATCGGTGCTTTTTGTGGCGGCGTACGCGCTCTATGCTGAAGTCATGCGTGAAAATGCGTTTCTCAGCCGCACCGTTAAGGTGGAAGAGGGACAGACCGTAGTGGATACCGGCCTTTACGGTATCGTGCGGCATCCCATGTATGCGGTGACGATTTTGCTGTTTCTGATGATGCCGCTGGTGCTTGGCTCCTGGTATGCACTGATCGTTTTTGCGCTTTACCCGGTGATCATCATTGTCCGGCTGAAAGACGAGGAAGAGTTGTTAACCCGAGAATTGCCCGGTTACGAAGAATACAAGAAGAAAGTCAAGTACAGGATCGTTCCTTTTGTTTGGTGAGATTGGGAGGTGCGTGATGCTGCTTAAAGGATGCCAGGAAGGCAAGGGTACGCCCCGCCTTACGGAGGTCAAATGTCCCCGATGCGGTGAGTATGTGGAAGTGTTCGTGAAGATGGGTGGTGCCATCGGTCAGACCGGCACGCTGGTCACCGATGAAACCTGCGCCTGCGGTCATATTCTTCCTGCCGGTAGTTACGAAACCGATTATGAGCAATAAAAAACGCGTTGCAGATCACTGCAACGCGTTTTTTTCAGCCCTTCAGTATTTTATTGATCTTCTCAGTCTTGGCTTTCTCAACAAAGTAGATAATGAGCCAGATGATGGCATAGCCGGCGATGAAAATGGCGGTAAAGATCAGAATGTGGGTCAGTTGGTTTAGCAGCCATCCGTTAAGCAGGTAGGTGAGGATATACGCGATGTACAGCGCGCCTCCATGCAGCAGAATCATGGTAGGCAGGGGGAGTTTTTCAACCTGATAAATTGCAGTCATACCGGCTGCGATGAAGGCGAGCAGCGTGATGCTCAAAATGCCCATGCAAACTTCGTGGGGTGTCAGTTGCGTTACCGTTTCGGTTGCGCCTAAAATGCCGTATATGATGGCCAGCACCACGGGGCCACCGGCGGCGCAGATCAATCCGCGCAGTATAAATTCTTTCCAAAATGCTTTCATTTTTCAAATAACCTCCTTTTGATTTGCGCAAAGCAGCGCCGGGATACATATTCCGTGTAGCCGCATTTAAACACGGCGTCTACGCTGCCTGCGTATGTAACAGCGAAGCGATCCAGCGCGTTTTCGTTTGCCAGTGTGCTTTTGTTGATACGGATGAACGAAGAGGGGAGTTGGTTCTCCAGTTCAAACAGCCGCTGTTTCAACTTGTAGCGGCGGTTTTCAGCGTCGATAGCGTAGGTTTTGCCGTCGAGAACGGTTATGCATTCGATTTCGGAGACTGTCAGCATTTTGATTCCGTCTTCTGTATAACCTGTAATGCGCTCGCTGCCGTTGTGGCTGCTGATTAGCGCTTCGATCTCGTCAGTCAGGGCGTTTCGGCTGTGAACGGTCGCTATTAATTCCTCGTCCTTTTCGGGGTCGATGATGAGTCTGAATTTCATGTACCCACCTCCTTTCCGCTATTATAGCACATGGAAGGAAAAAATGTTGCGTTTTTGCCCCAAAGGCGCATTTACCGCCTTGAACGGCAAAAAGTAAAAAGCAGAGATGGAAAAACCATCTCTGCTTTTTGGTCCAAGTGGCGAGACTCGTTTGCATCTGCGCCAAAAGGCGCAGATAGAGGATCGGCTCGGTCGAGCCCTCGCCGGCGGCGCTCATCCGCGCTGCATTTGATTTTTCGAGTCTCGCATTCAAAAGATAAAAGCCGAGAGAGCAAATGCTCTTTCGGCTTTTTTGGTCCAAGTGGCGAGACTCGAACTCGCGGCATCCTGCTCCCAAAGCAGGCGCGCTACCAACTGCGCTACACCTGGATAACATATACGATTAATAAATGGCGGAAAGCAGGCGCGCTTCCTGTTGCGGTGCCCGGCATCTTCCTTGGCGCAAAGCGCCATCGTCATCTGCCGACCGCGGCCACTCGCTCCCCTCGCTGTATCTGCCACCGGCAGCGCTCGGGTCGCTCCCCAACTGCGCTACACCTGGATACGAATTGGATTATACATGAATAATTCGGAAAATGCAACCGGAAAATGTAAAAGCGGGTGCCGTTTGGCAGCCGCTTCAAATTACACATTGAACAGGAAATTGACGATGTCGCCGTCTTTCATTACATATTCTTTGCCTTCGCTGCGGACTTTGCCTAAAGATTTGGCGTTGGCCATAGTGCCGCATTCTTTCATATCCTCGAATGCAATGACTTCCGCGCGAATGAAGCCGCGCTCGAAATCGGTGTGGATCTTGCCAGCAGCCTGGGGCGCTTTCGTGCCGCGTTTGATGGTCCATGCGCGGCACTCGTCGGAGCCGGCAGTGAGGAAGGAGCAAAGACCCAGTAGAGCATAAGAACATTTGATCAGCCGGTCAAGGCCGGATTCCTTGACACCCAGTTCTTCCATGAACATGGCCTTTTCGTCGGGATCGTCCAGTTCTGCAATATCCGCTTCCAGTTTGGCGCAGATGGGCAGGATCTGACTGCCTTCTTCCTCGGCAAGTGCCTTGACTGCCATGTAATGGCGGTTATTTTCGGGCTCATTGATTTCTGCCTCTGCCAAATTTGCCACATAAATCGTCTTCTTCAGAGTCAGCAGGTCCGAGGTGTTGAGCAGTGCCAGATCATCGGCATCCTCGGTAAAGGTCCGCGCCACTTTACCTTCGTTCAGGTGCTCCAGCAAGGAAGTAAAGAGTTCAGCCTCACGGGCGAACTTCTTGTCGCCGCCTTTCATGGCTTTTTGTGCCTTGTCGATGCGGCGTTCAACCATTTCGATGTCTGCCATCACCAGTTCCATGTTGATGATCTCGATATCGCGCAGGGGATCGGTGCTGCCTTCCACGTGGGTGACATTGGAGTCTTCAAAGCACCGTACCACATGGACGATGGCATCGGTGGTGCGGATGTTGCTGAGGAATTTGTTGCCAAGACCTTCGCCCTTGCTTGCGCCTTTGACAAGACCGGCGATGTCCACAAATTCCACAACAGCCGGTGTGGTTTTCTTGGGCTTATGGAAATCAGAGAGCCAGTCAAGACGCTCGTCCGGCACGGAGACCACGCCCACATTGGGGTCGATGGTGCAGAATGCGTAATTGTCAGCAGGCACACCTGCGTTGGTGATTGCATTAAAGAGGGTGGACTTGCCCACATTGGGTAGACCAACGATACCTAATTTCATTTTTTCTTCTATCTCCTTAAAAGTCCTTTATTTGCAATGGTTTTAGGCACCCCGGTGTTTCCGTATACACCTTTTATACGCCAAATTGTATCACATTGCCCCGCTATTTTCAATAGAAATAACGCATTTCCTAAAGCAGTTTCATTTTTTAACTATTTCAGGATTCGTGTGTTACTGTAGAACTGAACAAAGGAGGCTTAATGCTATATTATGACATCAGCACCATTACCAAAGGCTGTATGGCAGACTGGTACATGACCGGATTTGAAGATATTGCTGACCATGCAAAGAACATTTTGTCCCGGCTGATGCCATACCTGCTTTGAGCAAATACCTGCCATTGGCAGAATATACAGAACCGCCCTGAAGCGTAATGCTCCGGGGCGGTGTTATTTCAGTCAATTATTTACACGATTCCCATAGCCATCTCCACCAGCAGGGCGACGATCACCACCAGGGCAGAAATGATAAACCCGTGGATCATGGGACGGATGCCTGCCTTCTTCATGCTGGCAAAGGAGGTATTCAGACCAATGGCCGCCAATGCGCAGACCATCAGGAATTTGCTGGCGCTCTTGGTTCCGGACACTACCTCTGCGGGAATGGGGAAGATGCTCGCTACAATGGACATAGCCAGGAAACCCAAAATGAACCAGGGGAAGATCTTTACAATAGAGAAATTCGCTTTCAGTTCTTTACCATCCTTCTGATTAGCAAGTGCTTCCTTACGCTTGATATTCAACTGAATGAAGGCGAAAGTGATGACAGTAGGAATTATTGCTAAGGTGCGGGTCAGCTTCACCATAGTAGCAAAGTCTCCTGCGCCCTCAGAGAAGGCATAGCCGGTAGCTACCACAGAGGAAGTGTCATTCACCGCTGTGCCTGCCCAGATACCAAAGGCTTCATCGGTCATGCCCAAGGCTCTGCCCATAATGGGGAACAGCACGATCATGGCCATATCGAACAGGAAGGTGGCAGACATGGCATAAGCCACATCATTATCGTCTGCGTCGATGGTAGGTGCGATGGCGGCAATGGCAGAGCCGCCGCAGATTCCTGTACCGGCAGAAATGAGATTGCTCAACTTCCAGTTCAGCCCCAATGCCTTGCCGATGAAGTAACCACCGCCAAAGCAGGTCAACAGAGTGAACACCATGACTGTCAGAGACATTTTGCCCACATGGAGAATGGTGGAAATATTCAGCGACAGGCCCAGCAGGATGATGGCAAATTTCAAAATCTTTTTGGATGTAAATTTCAGTCCGGATGCAAACACATCAGTTTTGTGGACAAACTGATTCAAAAACATACCGATAAACATGGCAATGACTGCAGAGCCAATCAGATGGATGGGCAGTAAACTCTCCAGCCAGCAGGCAAGAGCCGCAATCGCTACCGACAGTACAATGCCGGGAAACAGCTTAATGATCTTCATAGAACCACTCCTTATTTTTACATTCGTGCTTGATTATACCAGTAAAGTATAATAAAATGAAATTATCATTTATTATCACCTGATAAATCAAGATGATAAGGAGACCACTATGCTGGATTACAGAGTGCTGACCTTTTTGACTCTCTATGATGAAATGAACTACCGCAGGACAGCGGAGAAGCTGAATATGACCCAGCCGGGTGTCACGCAGCATATTCACTATCTGGAAAACTACTACGGTGTGAAGCTGTTTGAGTATGACGGACGAACCCTATC
>JAZNTI010000045.1:0-20781 GCA_045591725.1 Faecousia sp. | reverse complement strand
AAGGATTTGTTTTATGACATTGTCTTCCAAAGCCCGCTTGGCCCCCGACTTGGTGCAGACGCAAGAACCTGCGCAAGGATGGACAGCCGCCATGTATTATATCCGGTCTTTGGTACGCCGGAGCTGCCTGTGTCTGTAATTGAGGATGCTATAGAGGTACTGATTCGTTATATCCGGGTGCTGGCGCCGGAAGCCCAGGTGAACTGGGGAATTCTTTAAGAACAGTTTTTTGTAAAAAATATATTTTTCCTCTTTACAAATGGAAGATTATCTGATATAATCCATACTGTTCTGGCCCGGTGGTGCAGTCGGTTAGCACGCCAGCCTGTCACGCTGGAGGTCGACGGTTCGAGCCCGTTCCGGGTCGCCATATAAAGCATCTGAGCAGAGCTGAATGCTCTGCTCAATATGCCTCTGTAGCTCAGTAGGTAGAGCAGCGGACTGAAAATCCGCGTGTCGTTGGTTCGACTCCGACCGGAGGCACCATATGCGGGTGTAGCTCATCCGGTAGAGCGCCACCTTGCCAAGGTGGAGGTAGCGAGTTCGAGCCTCGTCACCCGCTCCAAAAAGATAAGGAACGCAATGCGTTCCTTATTTCATATGGTACCGTGGCCAAGTGGTAAGGCAAGAGTCTGCAAAACTCTCATTCCCCAGTTCAAATCTGGGCGGTACCTCCAGACGAAGGGCATCCGTTAGGATGTCCTTCATAGTTTTTTGATGGTAATGGATTCTCCCACGGGCTAAGCAAATGTCCCCCGGACACTTGCTTACCTTGCTTCGCAAGGCCGCCTTTTCAAATCCCTCTATTTTCATTTTCGCCAATAAAAAGACCCATCCATTGGATGGGTCTTTTTATTGGCGGAGTGAGAGGGATTTGCTCTTCTGCGGAAAAGCCGCGGCGGTTGCAACATGCTCCCGGTATGTTGTTAAGAGCCGCCTTTCAAATCCCTCTATACAAACTTATTAAAAAGGCATCCATCAGAAGATGGATGCCTTTTTAATGGCGGAGTGAGAGGGATTTGAACCCTCGCGCGCTTTTTAGACGCCTACTCCCTTAGCAGGGGAGCCCCTTCGGCCTCTTGGGTATCACTCCGAATAAAAGAATCAATATTTGATTGCCAAAGTATTCTAGCATACAGGTCATGGTTTGTCAAGGTTATTTCGCAAATAATCATTATGATCATTTGCCATGGGATAACTTGACTTTTCGTATGTGTGATGCTATCATTTAGTCCATATGGAGAGTTGTCCGAGCGGTTTAAGGAGCTAGTCTTGAAAACTAGTGATTCCGAAAGGAACCTAGGGTTCGAATCCCTAACTCTCCGCCAATGAGAGAATCCACCCCTTGTGGGTGGATTTCTCATTAATGGTGTGTGGGGATTCGAAAGGCCGCTAAGAAAACATGCCGGTGGCATGTTTTTAGGCCGTGGGAGAATCCATGTGCATCCGGCTGCATCCGAATGGATGTTGATGGATGTACATAACAAAAAGTGGTAATATAAAGTGTACAATAATAACAAAAGACACCACCCATTCGGGTGGTGCTTTTTTACTGCTTATGTTTGACTTTTTCTTTCGTTCCGTCGGGGCGGACAATATAGGTGTTTTCCAGTTGCCCCACAAGGTTTGCTTTCACCGAGTCGATATAGATCCGGCGCAGTTTGTCACGCTCAAGAAGTTCCTGGTCGGTCAGACCTTCGGTTTTTGCTTTCTTTGCCAGAACGTTGATTCTGGCGATCACTTCATCCATGTTCATAGTTTATACCTCACAAATAGCGGTGGATCTCAATGCTGATCCGCCCTTTTTTCGTTTGTCCGTTGACTTGCGCAAGAAGCATTTTGCCCATGCCGCGCAGAGAGATCTTTGCGCCCTCGAATACCTGCTTGTCAGGTTTTTCGCAGGGAAGTCCGTCAATTTGCACTTTGCCGGCGGCAATGTGCTGGGCGGCGAGCCCTCTGCTGATGCGAAAACCGGAACTGACGATGCCGTCCAGCCGCAGCGATGCAACGGTATCCTTAATAACTTTGACCTGCGCCTGAGGAATGTGTGCCTGCACCAGGGGAATGCGCATGAGATTTATTTTCGTTCTGCCGGCTTGTGTGAAATTCTGCAGCAGGTATGCACAGATGTCTTGTGTTACAAAAAGGTCGCAGGAGCCAATATCTATGCAGATATCGCCCACCGTTTCTCTTGCAATGCCGCTGCCCATGAGCGCGCCGAGAAGGTCGCGGTGGGTCAGTTCATCTTGCTCGTAGTAAGTGCAGCGCAGGCAGACAATGGGGGAGTCTTCGCCTTCAACCCAATCCTCATTCAAGTATTCAGGAGTGTAAATGAGCATCTTGCGTTCCGCGTTACCGTAGCCGCCGTAAAAGCGCAATTGATCGCTCTGTCCAAACAGATACCGCGCCATTTCCTGCTCCCGTGGAGACAGGAAGGAGGTGAATGCCGGAATATTCCTGCGCATACCGCTTTGGATCTTATCCCAAAGTTTGGCCAAAAGCATTTGATCTTCTTTGTTTTGGGCTATTCTTTCAATGCTGTTGCGATCCATAGTATCACCGAAAGTATTATAGCACAGGAATTGCTGAATGCAAGGAAGTTTTTCTTGTGCAAGGCGCGGAAATGTCGTATAATGGTCCAAAAGGAGGGTTGTGGCCTTGATCATTGGAATTATCGGCGGCGGCGCCTCGGGTATGGCGGCCGCTTTGGCGGCATCACGCAGTCAGGAAAATCAGGTGATTTTATTTGAGCGTCAGGCGCGATTGGGCAGAAAATTGCTGGCTACCGGCAACGGACGCTGTAATTTGAGCAATCTTCATGCCGGTGTCAGCCATTATCACGGCGAGGATCCCGGTTTTGCAGCATCCGCGCTCATTAGAATGGATGTCGATGCGA
Source organism: Faecousia sp. (assembly GCA_045591725.1). GTDB lineage: Bacteria > Bacillota > Clostridia > Oscillospirales > Oscillospiraceae > Faecousia. The sequence goes on along the minus strand of JAZNTI010000045.1, from coordinate 17,885 downwards.
CCTTGGCGTGGTTTGCTGAGCTGGGTCTGTATACGGTCACGGAAGAAAGCGGTAAGGTGTATCCGTACTCCGATCAGGCCAATTCCGTGGTGGATGTTCTGCGCTTTGCGCTGGAGAGGCCTAATGTTCGCGTACTGACCGGTTGCGAAGTCACAAAGGTGCGCTGCGGCGCTGGCTTTACTGTGGAAACCACCCAGGGAAGTTTTGAATGCGATAAACTGATCGTCGCCTGCGGCGGCCTTGCGGGCACGAAATTGGGCGGCAGTATGTCCGGCTACAAAATTCTGCGCAGCCTGGGTCACCGGGTCACAAAACTGCGCAGTGCGTTGGTGCAGGTCAAGTCCGATTGGTCGGGCTGCAACGCCCTGAAAGGTGTCCGGGCCAATTGCCGTGCGGCCATCTGCCATAATGGCGAAATTGTGCGGGAAAGTATGGGCGAACTGCAGTTTACTCAGTACGGTCTGTCCGGTCCGGTGATCTTTGAGATCAGCCGGGATGTCTGCACCGGCGGACAGTGGAGTTGTATTTTAGACTTTATGCCGTATGTGGACAAGAACACCCTGCAGGGAATGCTGGAGCGCCGCAGGAGCGCCCCAATCAGTGCGGAGGACTTGCTTACTGGTTTGCTCCATAACCGCCTTGGACGGGTGCTGGTGGCCTCGGCCGGTATACCGGGCAATAAGCCGGTGTGCGATATTTCAGACAGTGAGATTTTGACGCTTTGCGATCTGATCAAGGGACTGGAAGTGGGTCTAACACAGACCATGGGTATGGACTGCGCGCAGGTCACTGCCGGAGGTGTTTACACCGAAGATTTTGATCCCCAGACCATGGAAAGCCGGCTTGTGCCCGGTCTTTACGCCTGCGGAGAGGTTTTGGATATTGACGGAGATTGCGGCGGATTTAATCTGCAGTGGGCGTGGAGTTCCGGCCATTTGGCGGGGACAAGTGCGGGCGAGGTGGCGCGATGATCAGACTTAGAGATATTTCCATGAGTCCGGCCCATGACCCCAATCAACTGGTTTTTGAGGTTGCCAAAATGCTCCGGATATCGGCTTCCAAGATCCGTGATCTTACCATCGTCCGGCGCTCTGTGGATGCCCGGAAGAAGCCGGATGTGCGGATTATTTACACAGTGGATGTTAAGGTGGACGGCAATGAGCGCCGAATCCTCCGGGAGAGCGGTTGTAAGCGCGCCAGTGCCGCTGGGACCGAGTATTACAAATGCCCCAAGTGCAGAAATGTCCCGGAAAAGCGCCCCGTGGTGGTGGGCTTTGGCCCTGCCGGCATGTTTGCCGCACTGGTGCTTGCGCAAGCGGGACTAAAGCCGCTGGTGCTGGAACGGGGTGCGGATGCCGTGACCCGTCACGCAAAGGTCGCGGAATTCTTCGAAACCGGAAAACTGGATACGCGCACCAATGTGCAGTTCGGTGAAGGCGGCGCCGGAACATTCTCCGACGGCAAACTCAATACAGGTGTTAATAATATTCGCATCGGCTGGGTACTGGATCAATTTGTGCGGTTTGGTGCGCAGCAGGAGATCCTTTACGACGCAAAGCCCCATATCGGCACGGATGTTTTGCTGCAGGTGGTGCAGAATTTGCGTAAACGCGTGGTAGACCTGGGCGGTGAAGTGCGATTCAATACGCAAATGCGCTCAATCCTGGTTTCTGACGGACATGTTAACGGTGTGGAGTTGGAAGATGGCTCTGTAATTGCATGCGACCAACTGATTCTTGCCATTGGTCACAGCGCCAGAGATACTTTTGAAATGCTCCGTCAGTTGGGCGTTCCTATGGAGGCAAAGCCTTTTGCCATGGGCGTACGCATCGAGCATTTGCAGAGCGCCATTGATAAGGCGCAGTATGGCACTGACGATCTGCCGCTGCCGCCTGCGGACTACAAATTGGTGCAGCATCTTTCTGACAGCACGGTGTATACTTTTTGCATGTGTCCCGGCGGATACGTGGTGGCTGCCGCATCGGAAGAGGGCGGTGTGGTCACCAACGGCATGAGTTATTCCGGTCGCGACGGCGATAATGCCAATGCGGCGCTGCTGGTCACGGTGAATCCCGCGGATTTTCCCGGTGGAGACGCCTTGAGCGGTATGTACTGGCAGCGCTCAATTGAACAGCGGGCCTATGAAGTCTCCGGCAGTTATCGTGCGCCTGCCCAAAAGGTAGGAGATTTTCTTGCCGGTAAGGCAAGCAGCGAAAGTGCTGCAGTAAAACCCACATATAAACCCGGTGTCCAATGGTGCGATCTGCATCAGGTGCTTCCGAAACGAATTACGGATTCCATTAAGGAAGCGTTGCCACTGCTGGATAAAAATCTGGCAGGCTTTGCTGACAGCGATGCAGTTCTTACTGCACCGGAAACCAGAAGTTCTTCGCCGGTGCGAATCTTGCGCGACGAGAGCAGGCAGTCCGTTATCCGCGGCCTGTATCCTGCCGGTGAGGGCGCAGGATATGCAGGCGGAATCATGTCCGCAGCCGTTGACGGGATCCTTTCTGCGGAGGCTGTCATTGCTGCTTTGGAGGTGGAATAATGAGAAATTTACAGATCGTCCGATCACTGCGAAAGCAGTTTAATAAGCCGGTATTTGCGTTGCTGATTTTTTATGTGATCATGAATGCAGCCGTTATGATCTCGGTTTTGGTGCAGGTGGTAGTTACGGTTCTGAATGCTTTGCTTTCCGGACAGGGAGCATTCGATGAGGCCCTGCTGGAGCAAATGATCGTTCCAATCTTTACCAACGGCTGGGGTTACATTCTGACCTACGCGATTGGATTTGTGGTGCTGCTTTTGTGGAAAAAACCGCAATTTTGCTTCCGTGAGATCTGGCAAAAAAAGAGCGGCATGCGCCTTGGGACAATTCTGACCCTGCTGTGCATGATGACGGCTATGCAGGCGTTGTTTGAGTTGGGCGCTGAATTAATGCAATGGTTTTTCGGCTTGTTTGGAATGGAATTTGATAATTCTGTCGTTACCGATTCCGTGGATCTTAACTCGTTCAGCATGGTGTTTTATATGGGCATCCTTGCCCCTGTGGGTGAAGAAGTTTTGTTTCGTGGACTGCTTTTGCGCTGGTTCAGACCTTACGGAAAGAAATTTTCGGTATTGGCGACGGCGCTGCTTTTCGGGTTGTTCCACGGCAATCTTCTGCAGTCGGGATTTGCGTTTTGTGTGGGCTTGATCCTTGGCTATGTTACAGTGGAATACTCCATGGGCTGGGCGATCGTTTTGCACATGTTCAATAATTTGATCCTCTGTTATCTGCTACCTATGGGATTGGGTGCGATTTCGCCTGTTGTTATGGATCTTGTAATGACGTTGCTCATTTGGGGCTGCGCCATCGGTACTTTGCTGATTCTTGTTATCAAGCGCCTGCAGGTCAGGGAGTATATTTGCAATAAGCGGATACATCCGCTGTGTATGAAGGGATTCTTCGGTGCTCCGGCGACCATTATCTTTATGTGCATGATGGGCTTCAGCATTTTATCAACGCTGTATCTGCAAATTGGATAAGGAAAAAGCGAGTGATCAATCACTCGCTTTTTTACTGCAAAAATGCAAAAATAACAATAATGAGCAAGATCTGCACCGCCAGGATTACGGGCATTACCAGCGAAAATTTCAGATGCCTGGTCTTATGGTGAAAAGCCTGCATGCCGGCGATCACACCGATGGCACCGCCCAGGATCGCCAGGGTCACGAATGTGGATTCCGGGATCCGCCAGCGTTTTTTTACAGCCTTGCGTTTATCCGCCAGCATAAGGATGAAACTGACCGCATTTATTAGTAGCAGATAGCCTATGAGCATCGAAAAAATCCTTTCTGGAGGGAAAAATGTGAAGATTATTGTGGTTATTTTGGCGCTGCTGATGGTGCTTGCCGGGTGCAGCGCACCCCAACTGGAGGGTGTGGAGGATGTGTACGCGCCGGACGGAGAACTGAAGATGCGCAACTTTAATTTTGATCTTCCGCCGGACGCGGATACGCAGGTCATGGAAGGTGAAACGGGGAAACTGTACTTCTGCGAAGGGTACGAGATCATGGTGCAGACTTTTTCCGGCGGCAATCTTGACCATACCTTGCAGCAGATCTCCGGTTATGACAGCAGCGCTGTGACGGTCTTTAAAACGAGGCAGTCAGGTTTGGACCGCTATGAATGCGTCTGGGTCAGCGCATCCGATCACGGCGATCAGGTCAGCAGGGCTGTGGTGCTGGATGATGGCCGTTACCATTACTGCCTCAGTGTCACTGCTGCTGCCGGGGAGGCAGGCAGTCTGCAGGACAGTTGGCAGAGCATATTTGCGTCGGTATCGCTGACGGATTAATCCATGGCCTCCAGACACATTTGTCGGCACTGGTCCACCACGCTTTGAGGATAGACGATCCGCGCCATTTTGCCGAAACCGATGATCCAACTCAGAAACATGGGGGATACCACGACCTTGGCGGTAAAGGTGAAATGATCGCTGCCGTCGGGAATGAACATGGTATTGTGGCCGAATTGGTCGATGGCAACGTTGATCAGTTCGTTATGAAAGCGCATTTTAACGGTGGTTTCTTCACCGGCAAACATTTGAAACAGGCGGTTTGCGTGCTCCACCAGCGCCTTGCCCGTCAATTCCGGGCAGGGTGTGCGCTTTTCGTTGACGGTGCGCAGGTCGCTCATTCGGTCCAGGCGGTAGGAAGTGATACCGTAGCGGGGAGAATGGGCAAGCAGGTAGCAGTTTTCGTGGTCCTGGCATAGTCCGTAAGGGCTGACCTGATAATTCTTTTCCCGGTAATGGCGCTTGCCGTCGATGCCCCAGTCAAAATAGCGGAAGGTGATTTGACGGTCGTCGGCAATGGCTTCCTGCAAGGTATCGACGCTGTAATAGATGGATTCGTTCATGCTCTTGACTCTGCCGGAGACCACCACATTGCGGCGCATGAGTCTTGCGTCGGTTTCGTTGCATTGGCTGCAGAGTTTTTCGATAAGTTCCCGGGATTTCTTCTCTGTCAGGTAACGGCTGGACTGAATGGCGTCGATAAGCAGTTTCAGTTCCGGAAGTTCAAAATTTCTCGATGCGATGTAGTAGCCGCCGTTTTTGCCGGGCTTGGCAATGATGTCAACACCGTAGTCCATAAGGGCGGAAATATCGGAATAGACGGTCTTGCGGTCGCAGGAGATATTGTGACGGTTTTGAAGCATTTCAATAAGTTCGTTTGCTCTCACGGGGTGATCCTCGTGAGAGTTTTTTTGCAGATAATCGAGGACATACAGAATCTTCAGTTTCTGGTTATCGGATTTCGGCATGACGTTCCCTCTTTTCGTGTAATATCTTGGACTTATTATATCATGGCCAATTGGAAAATGGAATGATAATTTGCATTTTTTCCGATGTTGTGGTAGACTATAGCAAAAAAGGAGGTGAGCCGTATGGATGCTTGGCTGAATATTTTTACACAAGCGGATGATACCTATGTCTATGTGTATCAAACGATTGTCAGGTATGTTTTGCCGCTGCTGTTTTTTGGACTTTTGCTGCATACGGCGAAGCCTCTGCTGACCTTCCGCAGAGAGCCGGAGGTTTGGGGATTTTTGTGCCTCGAAAACGGCAAGAAGATCGCGCTGACCCATTGGGAAAGCGTCATTGGTCGCAGTAAACGCAGCGATGTTGTGTTGAATGTGCCTACGGTTTCCCGCACCCATGCGGTGCTGACGCGTTATGATGACGGCAGTTGGAGCATTGCCGATGCCGGCTCTAAGACCGGTGTAACGGTCAATGGTGAGGTTGTGGAATTTCAGGCGCTGGAAGAAGACGACGAAATCCATGTCGGTGGTGTGCAGATGCGCCTGCAGCCGATCTCTTCCGAGCAGGAATCCATGCTGGCAAAATTGCGCACCAAGGCGGCAAGTCCGCTGGACAGCATTTTCAGCGTGCTGTTTCTGACACTTATTCAGGTCATTATCTGCGTTTCTTATCTACTGTCCGGTGCGGCGGAATATGCCGGCAATATTTTCTTCGGTTTTGCAGGAATTACCGCTTTGCAGTGGGCGCTGCTCATTTTCTATTTGTGCATTCGCAAACCTGCTTTTCAGGTGGAGACCATCGCTTTCTTCCTTTGCACCATGGGCATGGCTGCTATCGCGGCATCAAAGCCCGATGAAACAATTAAGCAACTTATCGCACTGGCAATGGGCGTCGGTGTGTATCTTGGCGTCGGCTGGGCCGTGCGGGATCTGGAGCGGTCCAAAAAACTGCGCTATTACGCCGCTGCTGCCGGTGTGCTGCTTTTGATCATAACGCTTCTTTTTGGCAAGGAATACCATGGTGCCAAAAACTGGCTGGTTATCGGCTCGCTTTCCATTCAGCCGTCTGAATTGAGCAAAGTCTGCTTTGTGTTTGTGGGTGCATCCACCATGGATCGCATCGTCAATAAGCGCAATATTTTTCTGTTCATTCTGTATACTGTTGCAGTATGCGCGTGTCTTGCGGTGATGAACGATTTCGGCACGGCGCTGATTTTCTTCGTGGCCTTTTTGATCATTGCGTTCCTGCGCTCCGGCAGCGTGGGCACCATTGCGCTGGCGCTGACTGCGCTGGGTTTTGGTGGTGTGCTGATTCTGAAGATCGCGCCCCATGCGCTGCGGCGATTTGAGTCCTGGCGGCATATTTGGGATGATCCGCTGGGCGCAGGTTATCAGCAGACCCGTGCGCTGATGTGCCTTGCTTCCGGCGGTCTGTTCGGCCTGGGTGCCGGGAATGGCTGGATGAAGCATGTTTTTGCAGCGGATTCGGACATGGTGGTTGCGACCTTGGGCGAAGAATGGGGACTTCTGATGGTGCTCATCTGCGTTGGATCCATCATTGCGCTGGCGCTTTTTGCCATGCGCACCGCTGCTGTTTCAAGAAGCAGTTTTTACGCAATCGGTACTTGTACTGCGGCGGGCATTTTGCTGATGCAGACCATCTTTAACGCGTTGGGAACGCTGGACATTCTGCCCCTTACCGGCGTGACATTCCCGTTCCTTTCCAACGGCGGCTCCAGCATGATCTGCGCCTGGGGTCTGCTGGCATTTATCAAAGCATCGGATACCAGACAGTACGCAAGTTTTGCCGTGCGCCAGTTCCGGGAGAGGAGGCGCAGCGATGAATAGAATCATGAAACGCGCCAAGGTCCTTTTGGTGCTGGTGCTGGTGCTGGCCATTGGCATGGCGCTTTTTACCGGTGAATACTTTATTAACAGTACGGATTGGGTGCTGTTTCCCGGCTCGCCCCATGTTTACAATGCCGGAAATCTCGGGTGCGGCTTGGTTACTGACCGAAGCGGTGCGCTGCTGATGGATCTTACCGGCAGCCGTATATACTCTCAAAATGAACTCCTGCGCAAGAGCACCATGCACTGGCTGGGTGACCGGCAGGGCAATATCAGCGCACCGGCGCTTTCTGGATTTGCCCAGCAGATCGCCGGTTATGAGCCCATCAACGGCCTTTTCAACTACGGCGGCATCGGCGGCGAGGTGACGTTGACACTGTCTGCAAAGTTGCAGATGACCGCGCTGGAGGCGATGGGCGATCACAAGGGCACGATAGCGGTCTATAACTACAAGACCGGCGAACTGATATGCGCTGTTACCACGCCCACCTATGACCCCGACAATATGCCGGATATCACGGGCGATACCACCGGCGCTTATGACGGCGCATTTGTCAACCGCTTTACGCAGTCGTCCTATACGCCCGGCTCAATTTTTAAAATCGTTACCGCCGCGGCTGCGCTGGAATATATGCCCGAGATCCGCAGCAAGACCTTTACCTGCACCGGTGAACTGGAGTATGGTATTGATAAAGTGACCTGCGAGGTTGCTCACGGCACATTGACCTTTGATGAGGCTTTCGCCCGCAGTTGTAACTGCGCATTTGCCCAAATCGCGGAGAAGATGGGCGGCAAGGTGCTGGAGCGTTATGCCCGCCAATTTAAAGTGCTGGAGTCCTTGGAATTTGACGGTATCCGCACCATGGCAGGAAACATCGAGGCAGAGGGGAAGGCCGATGTGCTGGTTGCCTGGAGTGGCATTGGTCAGCATAAGGATCTTATCAATCCCTGCAGATATATGACGTTCCTGGGCTCTATTGCTGCCGGCGGCGTGGAGGTAGCGCCCCATTTGGTTGAAACGGTCAAAGTGGGATACAAAACCACCTATCAGGCTGCGCATACCGCAGGTGAACGGATCATGTCCGAAGAAACCGCCCGGGTGATGCAACAGTTGCTGCGAAATAATGTGCAGAATTACTATGGCGACGATCTGTTTCCGGGACTTTCCGTTTGTGCCAAATCCGGCACTGCGGAGATCGGCGGCGATCGCAAGCCAAACGCCATGTTCACCGGTTTTGTAATGGATAGTGATTATCCGCTGGCTTTCATCGTGGCTATTGAAGATGCAGGCTACGGCCGGCAGGTCTGCGTGCCCATTCTTGCACCGGTGCTGGAAGCGTGCAAGCAATTGCTGGACAGTTCAAATTGAAACACTCCCTGCATACAGTTGTTGCAGGGGGTGTTTTTTATGTGCCGCAAAAATCAGTTGTGTGGTTGCGCCTTGATCGCTTTTGGTGCGGGTCTTCTAATTGGCACATGGCTTGAAGCAGGATTTTTCAGTTTTTGCTTTGGCATTGCGCTGTCGTGTTTTGGGTTTTGGTGTTTCGGGAAAAATTAACTGTCATATACTTGTCCGGGCGTGAATATATAGTAATAGCATCGCAGGATAAGGAGTGATTTGCATGGAATTGCAATTTGATAAGATCCCGTGCGCCTATGTTAAACAACTCATCTCTCAGGCGCAGACACAGGAGCAGACCCAAGAAGTTCGCCTGACGGACAATATGCCGGATATTGGTCGGATACTCGGCTGCTGGGGACAGATCATGATCCGCAGCAAAGAATGGCGTCAGGGGGAGATTGCGGCATCCGGCGGCGTGAAGGCTTGGGTGTTGTATGCTGGGGAAGACGGCGTGGATGTACGGTGTATGGATGCGTGGATCCCGTTTCAGATGCGCTGGACCATACCGGATACCGCCGGTGATGGACAGATCCATCTGCAGCCATATATTCAGGCTATGGAGTGCAGAGGTATCAGTGCCCGCAAAATGATGATCCGGGTCAATGTAAGCATCCACGCCCGGGCATACGAAATGGCTACCGAGCAGATTATGCAGCCGCCGGAAATGCCCGAAAATGTCTACATCCGTAAGCGTTCTTATCCGTTGGAACTGCCGGTGGAGGCAGGTGAGAAACCCTTTGCCATTGACGACGAATTTTTGTTGCCGGACAGTGCGCCAAAGGTGGCGCAGATCGTGCGCTACGAGGTGTATCCCGAGATCCGCGAGCAGAAGGTGCTGTCCGGCAAGGTGATCTTCCGGGGCGGATATACCATGAGCATGCTCTATATCTGCCCGGAGGGGAAATTGCATACTTACAAGACAGAGGGTGCGTTTTCGCAGTTCAGCGACTTGGATAAGGATCACAGCGCCAGCGCAACTGCCAATATGTCGCTGCTGCTGACCCTGGCGGAACTGGATTCGGATGAGCAGGGGAAACTGCACTTAAAATGCGGCATGGCTTGCCAGTATATGATCTTTGACCGTATGACGGTGGAGATCTGTGATGACGCATACAGTTGCGACCGGCAGGTAAAGTTGCAGATGGGGGAACTTCTCCTGCCGGTGCGGCTGGAAACGGAGAAAGACCGCATATCTTACAGCGCCAATGCAGAAGCGGATGCCTACAAAATCGTGGACAGCAGCGTGTGCTGGATTATGCCCATGGTCAGTGCCGATGAGCAGCGGATGCATATTACCTTGGAAGGCATGGGTCATGTGCTGTATCTTGATGAGCAGGATCAGTTGCAGGGCGTGACGACCGCTGTGAAAGAGGAGTGGTCACAACTGTCTGATCCTATGAATCGTGTGGATGTTGCATTGACAGATTCCGCGCCTCAGGTATCCGTAGATCCGGAGGGCGTAAGCGTTTCCGGAGACCTTATGCTGGAAATATGTGTTGGAGGCAACCGGGGGATCCCAATGGTTACCGGCATGGAACTGGGGGAGATTATCCAGGTAGATCCCGAGCGTCCATCAGTAATTCTTCGCCGGGTGGGCAGCGATACAGTTTGGGATATTGCAAAGGCCTACGGCTCCAGCGTAGAGCGCATCAATGAAGCAAATGCCCTGGAGAGCGAGCCGGCCGCCGAGCGCATGCTTTTGATCCCGTTGGGCTAAATAACAGCGCCGTTCCGTAGATCACGGAACGGCGTTTTGGCGGTTGTCGCAGCGGGGATCGCTCCGCCATAATTGCATTTTACCGCTGCTCAAATGGTGAAAACAAGGATAACCGGTCGATTCTTTATGGATTTTTGGCTTGTCATTTTTGACGCGCGGTGGTATAATATCTTGGAAATTTAGAAAAGAAGGTGCTTTTCATGAAGATTGATATTTATTCCGGTTTTCTTGGCGCAGGTAAGACAACGCTGATCAAAAAAATGATCGCCGAGGCGTATAAGGGCGAAAAACTGGTGCTTATCGAGAATGAGTTCGGTCAGATCGGCATCGACAGCGACTTTTTGCAGGATGCGGGTATCAACATTACCGAGATGAACTCCGGCTGCATTTGCTGCAGTTTGGTTGGTGATTTCGGCAAGGCGTTGGAGCAGGTGATCGAGCAATATGATCCTGACAGGATCATCATCGAGCCCAGCGGCGTTGGAAAACTTTCTGATGTCGAGGCTGCGGTCACGAAGGTCGTGCCCACCGGACTGGGCAGCAAGGTCGCCGTTGCAGATGCCGGCAAGGTCAAGATCTATATGAAGAATTTCGGTGAATTCTATAATAATCAGATCGAGCATGCCGATGCCATTATCCTGTCCCGTACAGACTCTATTTCCCAGGAAAAACTGGATGCTGCGGTGCAGTTGCTGCGCCAGCATAATCCCCATGCCGCACTGGTGACTACCCCCTGGACGGATCTGACCGGCGCACAGTTGCGCGCAGCGATGGAGGGCGCGGACACGCTGGAGGATGCGTTGGAAGAACTGGAGCACGAACATGAGCATCATTGCTGCGGACATCATCATGAAGAGCACGAGCATCACTGCTGCGGTCATCATCATGAGGAGCACGAGCATCACTGTTGCGGGCATCATCATGAAGAGCACGAGCATCATCATGAGCATGGTGAACACTGTGAATGTGGTTGTCATGACCATGAGCACCACCACCATCATGAGCATGGTGAGCACTGCGAGTGCGGCTGTCATGATCATGAACACCATCACCATCACGCTGATGAAGTTTTCACTTCCTGGGGTGTGGAGACCGTAAAGAAGTATACGGATACCGGTATTTCTGACATTTTGAAGCAACTTGACAGCGGCGCTTTCGGCGCTGTGCTGCGCGCCAAGGGCATCGTCGCCGCAACGGACGGCAGTTGGCTTCATTTTGACTATGTTCCCGGTGAGGTGAACATCCGCACCGGCAGTGCAGCGGTTATCGGCAAACTTTGCGTGATCGGTGCACAGTTGGATGAAGCCGGAGTTGCAAATCTCTTCGGCGTTTAAGGAGCAAATTATGCAGCAAATTCCTGTTTATGTATTTACGGGTTTTCTGGATTCCGGTAAAACGAAATTTATTCAGGAAACCCTGGAAGACCCCCGCTTCAATGCCGGCGAGAGAACGCTTTTGCTGGTATTTGAAGAGGGTGAGGAGGAGTATGATTTCTCCGCATATCCTTACCAAAATGTTTTCCTGGAGGTGCTGGACCAGCAGACTGTTACTACAAGGCAGTTGCAGGAACTGGGTAAAAAGCATAAGGCGCAGCGTGTGGTGGCTGAACTTAACGGCATGCAGCAGGTTGGTGATCTTTACATGCGCTTTCCGGAAAATTGGGCGGTTGCTCAGGAGGTCATGTTCGCGGACTCCACCACATTTATGGAGTATAAGGCCAATATGCGCAACCTTATGATGGACAAACTTGTGGGTGCGCAGATGGTAGTTTTCAACCGCCTCCAAAAAGGGTGCGACACCATGCCGTTCCACAAGATCGCCCGCGCCGCCAGCCGGAAGATTGACATTCTCTACGATTACAACGACGGCTCGACGGAGTTTGACGATGTGATCGATCCGCTGCCTTTTGATATCAATGCACCCGTTGTGGAGATCAAGGACGAAGACTACGCACTTTGGTACCGGGATGTGACGGAAGAACCCCAGAAGTATCAGGGAAAAACTGTGTATTTCAAGGCGCAGGTTGCAATGCTTCGCAGGGAGAAAAACGGTATGTTTGCTCCGGGCAGATTTGTGATGACCTGCTGTGTCGACGATATTCAGTTCTGCGGCATTCCCTGCAGATATGCTGACGCAAAGACGCTGGAATCCCGTTCCTGGGTCATGGTCAAGGCTACTGTTTCCGCAGAAAAGCATCCGCTGTATCAGGGCGAACTGGGTCCTGTGCTTACGGCTGTCAGTGTGGAAAGCGCCCCGCCGGCAGTAGAAGAAGTTACCACATTTTAACAGTAAGCGCACCGCAAAAGGCGGTGCGCTTGATTTTTGCAAACAAAATTTCGAAAATTATAAAATTGGGTATGGATTTTTGCCTGTATTGTGTTATAATGAACGAAAATGCAGTGAGGTGAGTTTATGTATCAGCCTTTAGCGGATCTTCTTCGTCCCCAAACGCTGGACGATGTTTTTGGACAAGAGCATATTTTGGGGCAGGGGGCGATTTTGCGCCGGCTGATCGATTCCGGAAAGATCCCCAATATGATCTTTTACGGCCCCAGCGGCACAGGCAAGACCACAGTTGCCAATATTATCGCCAATCAGACCAACCGCACACTATATAAACTCAACGCCACCACCGCGTCCACTGCGGACATTAAGGACATCGTCAGCCAGTTGGATACCTTTATGGCGCCTAACGGAGTTTTGCTGTATCTTGATGAGATTCAGTCGTTCAACAAAAAGCAGCAGCAGTCCCTTTTGGAGCATATTGAAAACGGAAAGATCACCTTGATCGCGTCCACTACGGAGAATCCGTATTTTTATGTGTTTAACGCGATCCTCAGCCGCAGCACAGTCTTTGAATTTAAACAACTTTCTGCCGATGCGGCGCTGCAATGCGTTAAGCGTGCGGTCTCATTCCTGGAAGAGCGCAACGCTTTAAATGCTGAGGCGGAAGAAGGAGCACTGGAGTATATCGCCGCGGCTTGCGGCGGTGATCTGCGTAAGGCGATGAATGCCATTGAGGTGCTGTTTTCAGCCGGTGTTCCTGTGGATGGTAAAATCGTGATCACCTTGGCAGACGCCAAGTCTGTGACGCAAAAGAGCGCGCTGCGCGCTGACCGTGATGGCGACAATCACTACGATCTTCTTTCCGCGCTGCAAAAATCCATTCGTGGCTCTGACCCGGATGCTGCGGTGCATTATCTTGCCCGGCTTCTGGAAGTGGGTCAGATGCAGTCTGCCTGCCGCAGGCTCATGGTCATCGCGGCGGAAGATGTGGGACTTGCGTATCCGCAGATCATTCCCATTGTCAACGCGGCAGTGGATATGGCGCTTAAACTGGGTATGCCGGAAGCCCGGATCCCGCTGGGCGATGCGGCTGTGCTGATGGCAACTGCACCGAAATCCAATTCCGGTCATGTGGCCCTTGATTCTGCGCTGGCGGATGTGCGTAAGGGTAAACTCGGTGATTTTCCCCGTCATCTGCAGAATATGCATGCGGATTCTTTCACCATGGAACGGGAGCAAGGGTACATTTATCCCCATGATTATCCCAATAATTGGGTGAAGCAACAGTATCTGCCTGATGAACTGGCGGACACAAAATACTATTCCTACGGCTCTAATAAATTGGAGCAGGCGGCCAAGCAGTACTGGGATGCCATTAAGGGCAAGTGAGGTTAGACTATGGATATTCGTTTGCAGGATATTCTTGTTATGAAGAAGGGGCACCCCTGCGGGGAGAAGCGTTGGCTGGTGCTGCGCACCGGTGCGGATTTTCGCCTGCGCTGTATGGGCTGCGGTCATGAGATCATGACGCCCCGATTCAAGGCGGAGAAGAATATTCGCTCTGTTATTCGACAGGAAGAAACATCGACATAAATTTGCGGCAGCCGATAGCGTCGGCTGCCGTTTTATTGTTGCCGTCCGGATTTGGGCGGTTATTTTTATGCCTGATGGGGGAATTTGCGATAGGGATACAGCAGTAATGCGACCGACTTTGATCAGTCGCGGCGCTATACTGAAAGGGCAGGAGGTGAGGACGTGCCGGTCTATTTTGAATTGATTGTGCTATTGAATTTTTCTGTGGATTTTTTGCTTTTGCTGGGGGCGGATCATATTGCCGGTCATCGCGCAGGTATTAAGCGGTGCGCCCTGGCGGCTGCTATTGGGGGAGTCTATGCCGGGGTTTGCCTGCTGCGTGCCTTTGCCTTTCTTGGGGCTATGATCTGGCGGATCACGGTTTTGGCAGGTATGGGCATTTGCGCCTTCGGTCTTAACCGCACGGCTCTGCGTCGGACGGTTTTGTTTGTGCTGTTGAGCCTTGCACTGGGCGGCGGTGTGATGCTTTGCGGCTCCGGTGGCGTTTTCGCGGTTTTAATAGGTACCGGCATGGTATTCTTACTGTGCTTTTACGGATTTTCATCACGATCAGGCAACAGATTTTTGCCGGTCACGATTACATATTTGGGTAAGTGTGTGCGCTTCTTTGCGTTGGTGGATACAGGCAATGCGCTCAAAGATCCGGTGACAGGATGCGCAGTTTTAGTGGTGTCGCCGGCAGTAGCCATGCGGCTTTTGGGGTTGAGTCAGCAGCAATTGTGTGAGCCGGTGCTGACGATGGTTGAAAGCGGTATTACCGGTCTGCGGCTCATTCCGTTCCGGTCGGTTGGGTGCAGCGGCGGCATGATGCTGGCAATGGAATTTGAGGATGTGCAGATCGGTAAGGAAAAGGGGAGCGCGGTGGTGGCATTTTCGCCCAACACTTTTGGAAATGCCGCGCAATTTCAGGCCTTGACGGGAGGGATTTAGTATGCGGTTATGGGAAATGATTTTGAAATTCTTGGGATTGAACCACGATGAGGAGATATTCTACATCGGTGGCAGCGATGTGCTTCCGCCGCCGCTGAAAGGGCAGGATGAGCGCGATGCGCTGGAATTGTTGGAACAGGGCGATCAGCAGGCAAAGCAATTGCTCATTGAGCGGAATCTGCGGCTGGTGGTGTACATTGCCAGGCGGTTTGAGAATACGGGTGTTTATCTTGAAGATCTCATTTCCATTGGTACCATTGGGCTGATCAAGGCGGTGGGCACATACCGCAGGGAGAAGAATATTAAGTTGGCGACCTACGCTTCGCGCTGTATTGAAAATGAGATATTGATGCATATTCGCAAGACCGCCGGTCAGAAGGCAGAGGTGTCGCTGGATGAGCCAATCAATATGGATTATGACGGCAATGAACTGCTGTTATCCGATATTCTGGGTACGGATGAGGATATGATCCTGCGGCCGTTGGAAGACGATGTGGACCTTTTTGTGCTGCGAAAGGCGCTGTCAGAACTGCCCCACAGAGAACGCGAGATCATCGAAATGCGCTACGGACTGAACGGATTAAAGGAATTGACCCAAAAGGAAGTGGCGCAGAAATTAGGCATTTCCCAGTCCTATATCTCCCGGCTGGAAAAGCGCATCATGCAGCGGCTGAAAACGGAATTTATCCGCCAGACCGGCTGTGCATAATTGCGCTTGCAAAATAAATAATCCTCTGTTATAATCGATACAAAATTATATCGATATATTTTTGTATCGAATTTGGAGGACCTTATGCGCAAAGAGATCTCGAAATCCGTATTAAAGCGCCTGCCGGGTTATCTGACCTATCTGAAGTCACTGCCGGATGATGCTTACCCCTATATTTCCGCTACCGCGCTTGCTTCTGCCTTGGGTATGGGCGAGGTGCAGGTGCGCAAGGATTTGGCGATGGTATCCAATGGCGGTCGCCCCAGAGTAGGCTATGTCCGCATGGACCTCATTGACGATATTGAGCAGTTTTTGGGTTATGACAATACCACTGATGCCGTGCTGATCGGCGCAGGCAAACTTGGTCAGGCGCTGTGCGGCTACAGCGGTTTTGAGGATTACGGTCTGAATATCCTTGCGGCTTTTGATGTCGCGCCCAACGCAGCGCAGACCGATGAGGGCAAACCGATTTATCCCATGACCCATTTGGAAAGTTTTTGCCGGATGCATAAAGTACTTATGGGCGTTATTACTGTTCCGGCGGCTCAGGCGCAGGCAGTTAGCGATCAACTAATTGACTGCGGAATTAAAGCAATTTGGAATTTTGCGCCGGCACACCTGGAGGTTCCTGCCGGTATTCTTGTGCAGTATGAGAATATGGCGACTTCGTTGGCGGTGCTATCCATGCACCTGAAAAATCAGATCAAGGAACGAAAGTAAAATAATCCCCCACCGTTAGGTGGGGGATTTTGCTTATTTACCGGGTTTGAAGCCGTCTTTCAGGCTGACAGAGCGGTTGAACACCAAGTGCTCGGCGCTGGAATCTTTGCTGTCGGGGCAGAAGTAACCCAATCGCATGAACTGGTAGGACTCCGGTGCTTTTGCATTTTCAAGGCTCTTCTCCACCTTACAGCCGGTGAGAACTTCCAAGGAATTGGGATTCAGACATGCCAGGAAATCCTTGCCCGCGGCATCGGGATCGGGATCGCTGAAGAGATTGTCATACTGACGGACCTCTGCATCGGCACAGTTTTCCGCGTCCACCCAGTGGATGGTCGCACCCTTGACCTTACGGCCGTCGGCAGGATCGCCGCCACGGGACTCAGGGTCATAGGTGGCAAGAACTTCCGTGACATTGCCATCGTCGTCGGTGACAAAGCCGGTGCACTGGATGAGGTATGCGCCCTTCAGACGGCACTCAGGACCACCCACAGTCAGGCGCTTATATTTGGGAATGGGCTCAGCCATGAAGTCGTCAGATTCGATCCACAGATTCCGGGAGAAACTGACTTCCCGGGTGCCATCCTCGGGATGGTTGGGATTATTCTCAACGGTGACGGTCTCGGTTTTGCCCTCGGGGTAGTTGGTGATGGTGAGTTTGATGGGATCCAGCACTGCCATGACGCGCTTGGCGCTGTCATTGAGGTCTTCGCGCAGGCAATGCTCCAAAAATGCGTACTCGATGGTGTTGGGGCTCTTGGCAACGCCGACACGGTCGCAGAAATTGCGGATGGCGTTGGGGGTATAGCCACGGCGGCGCAGACCGCACAGGGTGGGCATACGGGGATCGTCCCAGCCGGAAACATAGCCGTTTTCCACCAGTGCGCGGAGTTTGCGCTTTGAAAGCACCGTGTGGTCGATACCCAGTCGGGCAAACTCGATCTGGCGGGGATGATGGGGAACAGAAACATTCTCCACCACCCAGTTGTAAAGGGGACGGTGGTTTTCAAATTCCAGGGAGCACAGGCTGTGGGTGATGCCCTCCAGTGCGTCCTGGATGGGGTGCGCGAAATCGTACATGGGGTAGATGCACCACTTGTCGCCCTGGCGGTGGTGATGCATGTGACGGATGCGGTAGATCACCGGGTCGCGCATATTGAAGTTGCCGCTGGCAAGGTCGATCTTGGCGCGCAGGGTATACTTATTGTCCTCAAATTCACCGGCACGCATGGGCTGAAACAGGACAAGGCTCTCTTCAATGGGCCTGTCGCGGTAGGGGGAGGTGGCAGGGGTGTTCAGATCGCCGCGCATCCCCTTGGCCTGATCGGGGGTCAGTTCGCAGACATAGGCAAGACCCTTTTTGATCAGTTCCACG
>JAZNTI010000044.1:0-10384 GCA_045591725.1 Faecousia sp. | reverse complement strand
GGTGTGATCCCCGCCGCTGTGGAAAGCCCCAATGTCCGTGCAGAGATCATCTGTGACGGTCAGCATGTCCACCCTGCATCTGTCCGTCTGGCCTTCTCCATGTTCGGCGGCGAGCGGATGATCATTGTCTCCGACTCTCTGCGCTGTGCCGGTATGGCCGACGGCGAATATGAACTGGGCGGTCAGCGCGTATTCCTCAACGGCGGTATCGCCAGACTGGCCGACGGCACCATCGCCGGCTCTGCCACTAACCTTTTTGACTGCATGAAGAACGCCATCGTCTTTGGCATCCCCGAAGCCGATGCCGTCCGCGCAGCCACCATCAACCCCGCCTGCGCTCTGAATGTGCAGGACAAAGTAGGCTCCATCAACACCGGCAAATATGCCGACTTCATCATCTGCCGCAGCGACTACACCGGCAAGCGCGTATTCATCGGCGGCAAAGAGGTGCAGTAAATTAACACATGTTTACCAGATACATAGGCGACAGAAACTTCTATCGGCAAGTCGCCGCCATTGGCATACCCATCATCGTGCAAAATGTCATCACCAATTTTGTATCGATGTTGGATAACATTATGGTAGGTCAGGTTGGCACGCTGCAAATGAGCGGCGTTTCCATCGTCAACACCATTTTGTTCGTTTTCATGATCTGCATTTACGGTGTTGTATCCGGTGCAGGCATCTATACTGCACAGTTCGCCGGCTCGCAGGATCATGACAGCATCCGCCACACTTTCCGTTTTAAGATCCTTGCCTGCCTGATAACTTTTGCAGCAGGTATTGGCATCTTGATCACGGCGGAGCGGGAACTCATCAGCCTCTTCCTGCAAGGCGAAGGCAGCCCCGATGAGATCGCCGCGACTTTAGAGTACGGCCGTTCCTATCTGCATGTAATGCTTTGGGGACTGCTCCCCTTCGCCATCACCAGCGCCTACAGCAGCACGCTCCGGGAGACCGGTAAATCCGCGCCGCCCATGATCGCCAGTCTTTGCGCAGTAGCAACCAATCTGGTGCTGAATTTCATTCTGATCTTCGGTCATTTTGGTGCACCTGCTTTAGGTGTGCTGGGCGCAGCCATTGCTACCGTTGTTTCCCGTTATGTAGAACTAGGCATCGTCGCAGTATGGACGCATCTGAACACCGAAAAAAATCCATTCATCGTCGGTGTTTACCGCTCTGCGCACGTACCCGCAAAACTGACGAAGCAGGTTCTCAAAAAAGGTGCGCCGCTGATGGCCAACGAACTTTTCTGGTCGCTGGGCACCACCTTCGCCGCGCAGTGCTACTCCATGTGCGGTCTGGACGCCATCGCCGCCACCAATATTGCCAACACCGTCATCAACCTTTTTACTGCCAGCACCATCTCCATGGGCAATGTCACCGGCATTTACCTGGGACAACTTATGGGCGCCGGCACAGATGCAGATACAGTCAAGGACCATTTCCGGAAAATCGCAGCATTTTCCATCGCGATCTGCATTGTAATCGCCTTGGGTCTGGTAAGTGTTTCCGGCGTATTCCCGCTGTTTTACAACACAACGGACACCATTCGCAATATTGCCACCACTCTGAGCATCCTTTCAGCGGCATTCATGCCCTTCATGGCATTTTGCTTCTGTGTCTATTCCTCTCTGCGGGCCGGTGGACAGGCGCTGAAAACCGTACTGCTCGATACCGGTTTCATGTGGCTCTTTCCCCTGCCGCTGGTGTTCGTGCTCAGTCGTTTTACTGATCTGCCGGTCACCTGGCTTTACGGCATCTATTCGGCAACGGAAGTAATTAAGTGCGGCGTGGGCATTTTCATGATCCGCGGTACATCCTGGGTGAAAAACCTTACAGCAATATAGCAAAAAGCCCGGCAGACCTGCGGTCTGCCGGGTAGTTTTATTTCATCATGTTGCTGTTATTGAGGATCAAAGTGCTGTAAAGGAAGAGTACATCCTGCCCCTTAAATTCCACAAACCGCGACAGCAGCGCGCTGGGCGTATAGCGCACATCCACCAGTGTGATGCTCTTATACCCCTGCACCAGCAGCGGCGCGAGACTGCTGCCGAAAGAATCCCGGAAAACAATGAGTTCTTTATCAGACTGCGCATTGGGATTATCAATGCGCAGAACACTCACCGGTCCGGAAAGGAACACCTCATAAAGATCCTTGCCGGTAAGTTTGCTTTCATCATAAATTGTCACCGTTTCACCGGTTTCATAATTGTAAACCGTGCAGCCATCCAGCACATTGCTGTGAAGCGTCACCAGTTCATCCGGCTCCATAGGCAGTGCCGCCTGACCGTAGTAAACGCCGTAAAACGGCTGCTGAGCGGTCTTTTGCGTCATCTGCCCGGGGCCGGCGATCCCCAGCGCGCCGCACACAGTCTGCGCCACACGATCCAGCCGCTCCTGCCGCCAGTGGGTGTCGGTGCGGTAATAATCTTCTTCCCCGAGGCTGCCGGTAAGGTCAATATGCTGCGCATAGGGCATGCTTTGACGCACCTTGGCAAACAACGCATCATAATCCATGGCAGGATAGCCGTTTTCCGCGGCAAGGTAATATCCCTTGTCCGGTACCACCGCCACGAAGACTTTTGACTGACTAAGATACTTCTCGTTAATGTTATTGAGCACCTGCAGCGCATGATCCACGGAACTTTCATTCATGGGATACTCCAACTGCGCCGCTACGCCGTTTACAAGGTAAATGCCGTTATTGTCCTTCTGCCCCAAAACATTGTACTGCACCAGCGCTTTCAGCCGCCGGAAACGATCACGCAGAGGAAACTGGTCCAGCGAATACTCCTCGAAATCCGTCATAAAACTGCCGTTGAGCAGGTTTTCTGCATTCAACTCCGGAAATTGCGCCAGTTCCCGGCGCTCGGTGTAAGAAATGTCCTTGGACGGCAGCAGCCACGCTGCCACCGTCAGGATCGCCCACGCGCCTGCCAGCAGCATAAGTGCCGCTTTTTTCAGGTTCATTTTCATGGCCGCACCTCCTTAAAACCGGAAGTAGAGGAACGGATTATAAGACCCGTCCACCAAATACGCTGCGCAAACCAGCAGCAGCGCCAAACCTGTCACCGCCTGCAGCAGCGGTGTGGCAGACTTTTTCTCCAACCGCAGCGCTAAATTGCGCACCAGCGGTGTAGCGCCGACGATGCCCACAGCAAACAAAAGGGCATAACTGCGCAGATAGTAAAGGGACTCCGCATTAACAAAAGGTGCATTCACAAAACCAAACAGTCCGGCAATATCCTGACCTGCCTGGGTAAGTGACGGCGCGTTAAAGATCACGAAACTGATCATCACCGCCAAAAGCACATACGCATGGCGCAAAAGGCCCGGCAATTTCTCAAACGGTAGCCACTTCTCCAAAAGCAGCAGCACTGCGAACATCAGTCCCCAAAGGACAAAATTCCACGCAGCGCCATGCCAAAGACCCGTGAGCATCCAAACTGTAAAGATGTTGATCACCCAGCGCCCTTTGGAAACCCGGTTTCCGCCCATGGGAATATACACATAATCCCGAAACCAGCCGCCCAGGGTCATGTGCCAGCGGCGCCAGAACTCCGTAACGCTTTTGGAAATATACGGATAATCAAAATTCCGGGGGAAACGGAAGCCAAAAATGCGCCCAAGACCCACCGCCATATCGCTGTAGCCGGAAAAATCAAAGTAAATATGCAGGGTAAACGCAATAGCATACAACCAGAAAAACAGCACCGACTGCTCATGGGTTTTGCGAAAAATCTCCGTCAATTCGCCAAAAGCGTTGGCAAGCAACACCTTTTTACCCAAACCCACGAGGAAACCCCACAGACCCTGCAGAAAATCGTCCGTAGTGGTCTGACGGCTGCGAAGTTGCTGCGCCACATCCACATACCGTACAATAGGCCCGGCAATGAGTTGCGGAAACAGCGCCACATACGCGCCAAAATCAATGATGTTGCGCTGCGCTTCAGTGTCGCCCCGGTAAACATCCACCACATAGCTGATGCACTGGAATGTATAAAAACTGATGCCGATGGGCAGCGCCAGTTTGAGAAGCGGCACGCTCATGCCCGTAAGCGCGTTCCAGTTTTCCACGGCGAAATCCGCATACTTGAACAGCCCCAACATGGCAACGCCGCCCAAAATGCCCACGGTCAGCCACAACTTTTTGCGCCTGCTTCTCTCCACCGCCAGACCGCAGAGGTAGAAAAACACAATGGCCGCCAGCATCAAAAATACATATCGCGGCTCGCCCCATGCATAGAAAAGCAGGCTGACAAGCAGCAGAAAGCCGTTTTTCCGCCGCGCCGGCATCAAAAAATAACCCAGAAGCACCGCCGGCAGAAAATAAAACAGAAAAGGAATTCCCGAAAAAAGCATCACATTCCGCCTTTACATGTACCGGGAGCGCTTTGCGCTCCCAAAAATCAAGAGACCACCGATTCGTTGTACAGCACCTGTGCATTGCCATAGGCCGCAGTCAGCGCCGCAGAAAATGCCGACATGGCATCGGTGCTTCCAAAAGCCATAAGAAGGTGCGCATCGTCTACCTGCACGAACATCAGTTTATCCGGCTGACCGCAGATCCACCGGTTATTCTGCACCGCGTCACACCAAGCCGTATAAAAAGCCTCGACCTGCCCGGCATCGGTCAGATGCACGCAAATCCCGGTGAAAATATTGCTGTTCATCATATGCACCAGCGACGCGCCTTCATCAATGCTGTTAAGGTGCGCATTGGGAATGAGATATGCCGCGGAAAGTTCTTCGGTATTGTTCATATCCAGTGCGCCGGGGGCATCCATCACAGCATTTTCCACCGTACCGCCGTAAGCAGCAAAGCGCTTTTCCTCCGGAAACTTCGACCAGATATCCGCAAGGATCTGCAACGCCTGGGTATCGGATCCCTGCTGCATGCTGCTGGAGGAACCGGAAGACGAGGAAGACGACGAAGACGAACTGGAAGAGGTGCTGGAAGAGGAATCCTGGGGAACATTTCTTCTGCAACCGGCGCAGGTCAAAACCATCACAGCCAGCAACAGAAGAGCGATCCATTTTTTCATAAATATTACCTCCTGAAAAGGGTTTCTGTGCAATTATGCACAGAAAAACGGCAAGGTATACCAGTTGCGCCTGCTTTTCCCAAAGCAGGCGCGTATTTATTATTCATCCAACATTATTTTCAGAATCGTGCGGTCCGTTTCCTTCATGCCTTCCCGGGCAAGACGGCCCACATTGCTCAGGGTCTTGTCCACGCCCTTGGTGACGATGCCGTCACCGCCGTAAAACTGCTGCTTCCGGTCATACATATCCGCGCCCAGAATACCTGCATCCACCGCCGCAGCGATCTTCGCTGCGCAGGAAGGTTTCGCACCGTCGCAGATGGTGCCGGACAAAATCGCCACCGCATTGACCACGGTATGCGCCACCGCATGAAGTTTGCCCCCACGCAGGTAGGCAATGCCGGCACCCGTGCCGCAACCGGCACTGATAGCGCCGCAGTAAGCGGAAAGACGACCAATACCACTCTTCTGATGGATGGTCACCAGATCGCTGAGGATCACCGCCCGCAGCAGCGTTTCCTCATCCACGCCCATCTCCCGGGCGTAGATCACCACCGGCACGCTGGCGGTAATGCCCTGATTACCGCTGCCGGAAAGGATGATCACAGGCATCTCGCAGCCACTCATACGGGCGTCAGAGCCTGCGGCGGCATAAGCCGCGGCTTTCTTGGAAAGAAGCACGCCTTGCGCATCCAGCAGAACACTGCCCACATTAGCACCCCAATCTCCCCGAAGTCCCTCCTCGGCAATGGCCATATTGCAGCGGATCTGCTCCCCCACCATTTCGCGGATATCCTCGATATCCACATTATCGGCAAACTCCACGATCTGCGCCATATTCAGGCAGGATTTATCCGTCAAACGGTCTTCAGAAGACTCCGACACCGGCAGATCCAGCAAAATTTCGCCATTCTTCTCCATATAGACCACATTAGTGTGGTGATTAATAATACGGATGCGGGCGCTCTGACCACCGGCGCGCAAGGTGATATCAATATCAAAAGTCAGATCATAGCAGGAAGGCTCAATGCGCAATTGCACATGCTCCATAAATTTCTGCAGTTCTTCCTCGCGACCCATGGCCTCGCTGATGACCTGCAATTCCTTGCCTGCATCGCCGCAGACAATGCCGGCGCACACCGCCGGACCGATGCCGTGCATGCCGCCGGTATTGGGCACGATCACGCTCTTGACATTCTTGATAATGCTGCCGCTGACGCGCACATCCACCTGCTCCGGCAGCGTGCCCAGCAACTGCCGACCCCTTGCTCCGGCCAAAGCCAGCGCAATAGGCTCCGTGCAACCCATGGCAGGACGCAGTTCCTCCCGGAGAATATTCAAATACTGCTGATAAACGGCATCCCCTTTTTTCACAGCATTTCGCTCCTTTAAGTATTTGAAAACATTATATCATTTTCAAACCCGCTTGTAAACGAAAAAAGCGCGTTCCGCTTGCAACCTGTCGAATATTGTGGTAATATGTTCCAAGAAAGAAGGTGCGCTTATGAAACGCTTGATCCCCCTTATTTTACTGCTGGCGCTGGCGCTCACCGCCTGCGTCACCACTCCGGAGCAGCCTTCCGGCAGTTCCTCCTCGTCATCCTCATCTTCGTCTTCTTCATCCTCATCCTCGTCCTCCTCTTCCAGTTCCTCCTCAGAACAGCGCCCTGAGCCTAAACTGGGCTGGATGCAGGAAAACGGACAATGGTATTATTACAGCGATACCGATGTGCTCTACATCGGCTGGCTGGACATGGGCGAAAACCGCTATTATATGCGCGAGGACGGCTCTATGGCGGTTGGCACCGTGGAGATCGACGGCAAAAAGCATTTCTTCGACAGCCGCGGGCAGGAATTCCTGCTGGTCAACCCCTGGAACTACATCCCGGAAGACTATAACCCCGAGATCATGCTCATCGGCGCGTACAACGATTACAATTACAAGAGCGACTCCACTGCATTGCTGCCCCTGCTGGATATGCTGCAGGCCTGCAAGGATGCGGGAAATTCGCCCCTGATTGGCTCTGCATACCGCACCAACGGCGATCAGGCATGGCTGTTTGAGCGAAAAATCAACAACCTCATGGCCGAAGGCTACTCCCGCGAGAAGGCCACCGAACTGGCCGCCACCGTTGTGGCCATTCCCGGCACCAGCGAGCACCAGTTAGGTCTTGCTTTTGACCTTGCGGACTGGAACTACCGTAATCTGGACGAATATCAGGAAGGCACCCCCACCCAGCAATGGCTTTTTGAGCATTGTTGGGAGTATGGCTTCATCCTGCGCTACCCCAACGGAAAGACCGAATACACCGGCATCATTTACGAGCCCTGGCATTACCGCTACGTTGGTATTGAACTTTCTTTGGAACTGCGGGATCTGGGTATCTGCCTGGAAGAATACCTGGAAGCACTGGATAACGGCACCCTCCCTACCTGCCCTGCAGACGTAAAAAAAGTTAATTGATTAAAAGCGCATCGGCTAAAACCGATGCGCTTTTCGTTTAAATTTCTGTACCATCCCGGAGGAGGCAATTGACAAATTTCACGCTGCCGTTATCCTCCACATGCACATGGGGCGCGCCGGAAAACACGCTGTCGGAAAACAGCACCGCTGAGCCGCCTTTAACGGTAATATCAATATCCCGGCTGTAATTCATGCCGGTAAAGACGATGCCATCGGAATTTTCCAGCACGATCTTGGAGTAGAACATCTGACCGCCGCTGAAAATGAAGCCGTTGGGTGCGCCAAGCACGCAAACGCCGATGCCCGCATTTTTGCCGGAGTGGTTAAAGGTGCAGCCCACCGCAGAGCCGTGGGAATTATTCTTGGACTGACCGTGAGAATTGTCAATGAGAAACGCCATGGTATTGCTGGTAAAGCCACAGTTGACAAACACATTGTTGCCACCATTATTGACGCAGCCATACAGGCAATCATGACAGGTGATGTTGGTGAATTTGTGGTACTCGCTGAAATGTTCAATGTAAATGCCTGCACCGCAGTAAAGCATATGGCAATTGGTAACGGTGGTAGAGCAGCGGTCATTGTAGCCGGTGTCCTTAAAGTAAAGACCGCCGCCGGTAAAATTCACAGCAACGATTCCGGAAATAATACCTGCCGCCGGGTGGATCGTCTTGATCTGCGGAGTTGCGTCGCCGGTAAAAGCAATGCCGTGGCGCTTGCCCAGTTCCTTGGGAATGCCCAAATCCTCACCGGCACCGGTAAGATACAAATCCTCCACCGTACAGAACGAGCCCATGCTGATAGCCGCGCCCTCCTGAACATCGTCCAGCAGGATCACCTTGGTTGCGTTGCCCATGCCGCGGATCGCCGTTGCGTCCGGCATCTGCACACCGCTGACATAGAATTCACCGCTTCCCAGCATGCAAACGCCCTGGCGCAGCAGCATTTCTTCAATTTCCGCTTTTCTGTCGCGCTTGTCGCCACTGGCCGCCAGCGCATAAGCGTTCATGCAAAGTTCCATAACCGTTCCTCCCGCGTTTGGTCAAGTTTCTGCCATCATTATATCATTTAAGCGCGGAAGGTCAAGTATAAAAGAAGGCCCATCACCAAGTGATGGACCTTTATCTTTTTACTCACCGGTGCGGTAACGGTTAATCACATGCGCAGCAAAAATACGACCGAGTTCCAATTCGCACAACGCATCATAATGTCCCCAATCCGGATCGCCCAAAGGCTCATGAATGGTAACCAGTCCGGCATCAATAGTAGAGAAATACACATTCAGATGGGACAATTCCGAAAATCGGCGTTTTGCTTCATTCACTTCCGGATAACCCGGCTCGCAATAAGGGCCGTTGGATATGCCCGCATCGATGAAATAAATGCCATCTTCCTCTGCGTAGGGCGCAAGATCCTCCCGCAGGTAAGAAACGAAGGCGCACTGATTGTCAAAATAGCGTTCTGCCTTAAATTCAGAAGTGTCCGATTCTCCCTGCATCCAGCAAATCGCTCCGATTCGCGCATCATAGCCCAATTCAGCGAGATGTTCCATATTTGCTGTCGCAAAAGCGAGAAAAGCATGATAAATGGATCCTCTCCGCCCAGCACATAGCCAGTGATAATGCAGTGAATATCCGGACATTGTGTACTTTAATATCAAAACTTTCTCATCCGGATAAGCATCGGAAAGCGCATCTGCCATGCCGACTTCCGGGCCAAAAAAGCCCTCCGCCGCACCGCAGGTAAGATCAACTTTCACATATTCGCCGTCGGAGCAGGCGTTATGATCGTCAATGCAGTAATTGATCAGCACAGAAGGATATCCTGCGCTATACCGGGCAAAATCCTCCGGCGCAGAATTCTCTTCAAGATAACTGACGATAGAACTGCCGCTTGCATTACTCTGTCCCAAAAGCAGAATAACCTTCACACGCTGGCCTTCGCCCTGTGGAAGTGTCTGTGAGAGAGCAAAATCCGTATTCATATTCAAAACGACCGTTTCATCATCCGCCGCATTCTCCTTGGCGCAGGAGACAAGGCAAACGCATGCAGCGACCGCAAGCACTAGACAGATTATGCGAAAAAACCGGTTCACCATATCAATCGCTCCCGTCCATTAGAATAGTCTGCGCCTATTATATCACAAAACATCAGCAATACAAGTCCTCCAATCCTGCAACTCATTAGCCCAAGAAACACCACCCATCTGGGTGGTGTTCTTTTTGGCTCCCCCTGTTGGACTTGCTTTTCTGCGGAAAAGCCACGGCGGTTGCAAGTGTCCACCGGACACTTGCCAAGAGCCGCCTTTCAAGTCCAACAAAATTGGGATCAAATGGCCAAGAAAAAACCACACCGTTTGGTGTGGTTTTTTCTTGGCTCCCCCTGTTGGACTTGAACCAACGACCTGCGGATTAACAGTCCGTCGCTCTACCGACTGAGCTAAGGGGGAATGTTTGTGTTGGCATTACCTATTTTCCCAGGCAGTCACCCGCCAAGTATCGTGAGCGTACATGTGCTTAACTTCTGTGTTCGGGATGGGAACAGGTGGACCCACATGACAATCAATACCAACTCAATATGGATGGCTTTCGCCATCTTTTATGTCAAAAGCCGGTTGGCTTCTAACAGTATTTGGATTATAGCACCGCTGTGCCATCTTGTCAACAACTTTTCGTAAAGAAATTGACGCTCCAACAGGGCATATGCCCTAAAAACTGAACACTGTTTTCTATTTGCAATTCTGATTTTGGTCAACACTGAGCCTGCTTTAGATCAAGCTTTCGGCTTATTAGTATCAGTCAGCTAAATATGTTACCACACTTACACCTCTGACCTATCAACGACATAGTCTACGTCGAGCCTCAGTGGAGAT
>JAZNTI010000043.1:0-19979 GCA_045591725.1 Faecousia sp. | reverse complement strand
GTGTCAACAGAGCGTTGGTTGATAGCGGACGAATTGGGAATTCAACTGTGGGTTGTTGTATTTGATCGTTCTGATTTCAAAGCCAAAGGCTGCGCCGCCCTTTCGAGTCCCGGGTGTACAAAAAAAGAGGAGGCATAAGCCTCCTCTTTTTGGTACACCGGAAGGGACTCGAACCCCCAACCCTCGGAACCGGAATCCGATGCTCTATCCATTGAGCCACCGGTGCATTTGCTTTTCAGCCAAGTTATTATAGCAAGGTTTAATCGGTTTGTAAAGGGTGAATTTTGGCGAGAAACGGGTGGTAGCCCGAGAAAAAGGAGCGCCGCAGCGCTCCTTTGCTTATTCTGCGTTTTCTTCAGCGGCAGACTCTTGACTTTTCTGATCGGCATTGACAAATGCCATCAGTTCCTCGCCGGTGATGGTCTCCTTGGTCAGCAGGAATTCGGAGATCTCGTCCAGCAGCGCCCGGTTGTCCGAGAGCAGTTTCTTGGCTGCTTCGTAGCATTCGTTCAGCAGCCGCTGCACAGCCTGATCCACCTTATCGGCAGTTTCGTTGGAGCAATCCATCCGTGCCTGCCCGTCCAGATACTGGTTGTGCACCACAGCCGGCGCCATCAGACCCAGTTCGTCACTCATGCCGTAGACCGCCACCATGTGCTTTGCAAGGGCGGTAGCCTTCTGAATGTCATTGGATGCGCCGGTGGTCTTGGTGTGGAACACCACTTCTTCGGCGGCGCGACCGCCCAGGGTCGAGCGCAGGTCGGCAAGTAGTTCTTCCTTGGTGGATAGGAATTTTTCTTCTTCTGGGGTGTACATGGTGTAACCCAGCGCACCGGTGGTGTGGGGCACGATGGTGATCTTGCTGACAGGCTCGGTCTTTTTTTCCAGCGCAGCCACCAGTGCGTGACCGACTTCGTGGTAGGCTACCAGCCGCTTCTCACCGTCGGTGAGCACTGTATTTTTCTTTTCTGTACCGGCAATGACGGTCTCAAAGGACACCAGCAGGTCTTCCTGATTTACTGCTTTGCGGCCTTGGCGGACTGCGCGCAGCGCGGCTTCGTTGACGAGGTTTGCCAGATCAGCGCCAACAGCGCCGGCGGTAGCCTGAGCAATGCGCCTCAGGTCCACATCTTCACCCAGTTTGATCTTCCGGGTGTGCACTTTCAGGGTGTCCAGTCGGCCTTGCAGGTTGGGTTTATCCACGATGATGCGGCGGTCAAAACGGCCGGCACGCAGCAGCGCCTTATCCAGAATTTCGGGACGGTTGGTGGCAGCCAGGATCACAACGCCCTTGGAAGAGTCGAAGCCGTCCAGTTCGCCCAGCAACTGGTTGAGGGTCTGGTCGTTGGTGCCGAAATGGGAGTCGCGGGTGCGGCCCACAGCGTCGATCTCATCGATGAAGACAATGGAGGGAGCGACCTTGGTCGCCTGCTGGAACAGGTCACGCACGCGGCTTGCGCCCACGCCCACGAACATTTCTTCAAAATCCGAGCCGGAGATGGAGAAAAAGGGAACATTTGCCTCGCCTGCGACGGCTTTGGCCAGTAGCGTCTTACCTGTACCGGGCGAGCCCACCAGCAACGCGCCCTTGGGCATTTTTGCGCCGATCTCGGTGTACTTTTTGGGGTTGTGCAGGAAGTCGATGATCTCTTGCAGAGATTCCTTGGCTTCGTCCTGACCGGCAACATCCTTAAAGGTCACGCCGGTCTGCTTTTCCATATACATCTTGGCTTTGCTGCTGCCGAAACCGCCCATCACACCGTCGCCGCTCATGCGCTTGGTGAAACTGCGGATCATGATGAAGAACAGACCGAACATCACCGCGTAAGACAGGATCATGAGGATCATGGAGTTGTCCTCGACGATGCGGTAATCCACCACATCCACGCCCAGTTCGTGCAGTTCGTTCATCAGTGCGATGGTGTCTGCGTAGGTAGGAAGACCTGTGAAGTAGATCTTCTGCTGTGCGGCGGGTTTGGCGGCTTCTTCGATGGTCAGGTAAATGACCCGATCGTAGTTCAGCTGTACTTCTTTCAACTGACCGGAAAGCATTGCTTCGCGAAAATCAGAGTAAGATGCCTGGGTGTACTGGCTGCTGGTGATAAAATTGTGCAGCATGAAAATGCCCAATACGATCGCCAGAGAGATGAGCAGCGCCACCCATATGGGACTCTTTTTCTTGTTGTTGTCTTTGCCCTTTTGGGAATCGTTGCGATTGGGTTCCATAAGATCCCTCCTTGTTCATGTTTGTATTTTAGCCATCATATCACATTTTTATGGAGGTGGCAACGAATTACACCCTTTCCGGTGGTAAAATTTCTGTAAATTATTGGTTGCTGGCAGAATGTACCTGCAAAAATAGCAGTTGTCTGCGGCGAAATCATCTGTTATAATAAAATAGATAGAATATTAGTTTTGCCCTTGAGGCCAAAAGATGGAGATGACAGTTATGAATGAGAAGAAGCGTCGCTTTACTCCTGCACCTGCTGTGGAGGAGATTGAAGGTCAGTTGGAGGGCCGCAATGCCCTGCAGGAAGCACTGCGCAGCGGCCGCACGGTGGATAAAGTTTTTATTGCCGCCGGTGATACCGATCGTGCATTGCAGCGTCTTGCTGCGGAGGCAAAAGAAGCCGGCGCGGTGATCGTGCCGGTGGACCGCCGGAAACTGGATGCCATGAGTACTACCCGTGCCCATCAGGGTGTGATCGCGCTGGCGGCTGCTCACGAATACTGCTCTGTGGAAGACATTCTGGAGGAGGCTGCTCAGAGAGGGCAGGCACCTTTGATCGTTATTTGTGATGAACTTTCCGATCCTCATAATCTGGGCGCCATCATGCGCTCGGCGGAGTGTGCCGGCGCGCATGGTGTGATCATTCCCAAGCGCCGCAGTGTGGGTCTGACGGCTACCGTTGCCAAGGCTTCCGCCGGCGCGGTGGAGTATATGAAGGTAGCCCGTGTCACTAATATTAATCAGACCATCGCCCAACTGAAGGAAAACGGTGTTTGGGTCTTCGGCACTGCCGCGGAGGGATCGATCCCCATGTATCAGGCGGATCTTACTGTGCCTGCGGCCATCGTCATCGGTAATGAGGGCGAGGGCATGGGCCAACTTGTCCGCAAGAATTGTGATGTGATCGTGCATATCCCTATGCAGGGGCGGATCTCATCGCTGAACGCATCCGCCGCCGCTTCCATTTTGCTTTATGAGGCGGTGCGCCAGCGCTTGAGCAAGTAAGGAGGTTTTTGCGTGGACGAAAAGGAAAAGATCGAAGATCTGAATTTTGAGGATATTATGAAGGAATTCGGCGGCAATGATCCCGACGATGATGTGGTTGTCTGGGATGGCCGTTCTCCTTTAAAGAAAAAAGATAAAATCAGCGATACAGTGCCTTTGGGTGAGGTCAGCGAGGCAATCAGGGAGCATGAAAAAGCATCTGTGACCGATGATACCGCAGTTTTTGCTTCTCTTGACGACACGGTGGCGTTCAAACCTGTGGGGGATACGGTGGCGTTCAAACCTGTTGAGGATACTGTGGCTTTTTCTCCGGTTGGCGTGCAGGAAGAGGAAGAGGATTTCGTTATGCCTCAGCCGGCAGCGCCCAAAGTAGAACCTTATTCCCAGCAGTGGGAGCCGGAGTACGAGCAGCCTATTGGGGAGTATGCACCCTCTGAACCCATTGTGTTCCGCCCCAAGTCCCGTCTGCATGAACTGAAACGCAAATTGGTGGCAGGTCCGGAAAAGCGGTTTTATGATCTGGCGGAAAAGGGTCTGGGCAAATTACAGGCGGCGATCTTCGTGAATCTGGTGGTTGCCTTGACGGCTATGGGCAGCACCATGCTCTATGCCATGGGATCCATCGGTCAGGAGCGCACCCGCCTGGTGGTGTTTATTCAGTTTTTGTCGTTGCTCATTTCGGCACTTTTGGGCAGTTATCAATTGATGGCCGGATTTGTGGACATTTTGCGCAAGCGGTTTTCTTTGAACAGTTTGCTCATTTTCAGTTTCGCCGCTTGTCTGACAGACGGTATTTTGTGTCTGAGCCAGGTGCGCATTCCGTTCTGCGCGGCGTTCAGCCTGCATATGACCATGTCGCTGTGGAGCGCTTATCATAAACGCAGCACCGAAATGGCGCAGATGGATACCATGCGGAAAGCCGTTATCCTTGACGGCATTGCCGGCGTAGAGGATTTCTACAACGGCCGTCCGGGCTTTGTCCGGAGCGAAGGCCAGGTGGAGCATTTTATGGATACATATTCCGCTGCATCCGGTCCTGAAAAGGTGCTGTCTGTTTATGCGTTGGTGGCGCTGATCGCCAGTTTGGGTATCGGCATTTTTGCCGGCGCCATGGATGGTGCGGTGAAAGGTGTGCAGGCATTTTCTGCTGCGCTTTTGGTTGCAGTTCCTGCTTCTGTCCATGTGGCGCTTACCCGTCCGGAAACGCTTTTGCAGCGCAGACTTCACCGTCTGGGTGCAGTGATCTGCGGCTGGCAGGGCGTAAAGGGCCTGAGCCGCAGCGGTGTGTTTCCTGTGGGCGATCGGGATATGTTCCCCTCCGGGTCTTCCAAAATGAACGGCGTGAAATTCTACGGCAGCAGAAAGCCGGACGAGGTTGTTGCCTATGCCGCTGCAGTGATCAGCACCGGCGGCAGCGCCATGGAGCCGCTGTTTACCCAGTTGCTGGACAGCCGCGGCGGTCACCACTATCCTGCGGTGAATGTGCAGTTTTATCCCGGCGGCATCGGCGGCGAAGTCAAGGGCGAATCTGTGCTGGCAGGTAGCCTTAATTTTGTAAAGGAGATGGGCGTGGAGGTGCCGGAGGGCACCCGGGTCAATCATGCTGTATATGTAGCCATTGACGGCGAACTTTCCGGTGTTTTTGCTATCTCCTATATTAAATCCAAGGCGGTTTTGGCCGGACTTACCACTTTGGGCGCATATCGCGGTCTGACGCCGGTACTTTCCTGCAGTGACTTTATGATCACGGAAAAATTCATGCGCACCCGTTTCGGCATCAATACACGGCGCATGGAATTCCCTGACCGTACGCAGCGGCAGGAACTTCAGCAAGTGCGCCCGGATGAAAACGCGCCTGTTTTTGCGCTGACCACCCGGGAGGGGCTTGCTCCTTCAGCCTTTGCGGTCACCGGTGCCCGTGCGCTGAATACGGCCAGCAAAGCAGGTGTGGCGGTGCATATGATCGGGGGCATTTTAGGCTTGGTGATCATGGTGCTTTTGAACATTGTGGGGGCTACGGAACTGTTGACTCCGGCAAATGTTTTGCTTTACGAATTGATCTGGACGATCCCCGGGATCCTCATTACAGAGTGGACGAGAAATATTTGATTGATACAGTATCACTGTAGCATTTACGCGCAGCAAATACGCATCCTTAAGCGCCCCGGTTTCCGGGGCGCTTTTTTACCGGGGAAAAGACTGTGCACAGTGCCTTGGATACAGAGGGGAATTTGTCTGTTTTGCACAGAAAGACAACTGTCTTTCTGTCATTTTATTCAATTTTGCAAGTTGACGAAAATAGGCATTGAAATCTAACCGCTGTTCGTGTATAATGACATTAATGTGGGTTTGTCCCAATAACCGTAAGCAAGGGGGGCAGAAGCCTTCCTGAAAGGAGTCAATTATGTATACAGTTAATTCCATCCGTAATGTCTGCCTGCTGGGTCACAGCGGCAGTGGTAAGTCCGCTCTGGCGGAAAGCCTGCTTTATATGACCGGTGCCATCGACCGTATGGGCAGAAATGCCGACGGCAACACCGTTTGCGACTATGATCCTGAAGAGATCCGCCGCAATATTTCCATTTCCACTTCCGTGGTGCCTCTGATCTATAATAATTGCAAGATCAATGTCCTGGACACCCCTGGCGCATTCGATTTCTCCGGTGCTGTTGTGGAAGCCCTGCGCGCGGCTGACGCAGCCATTTTGGTCTGCTCTGCCAAGGACGGCATCACCGTCGGCTTTGAGAAGGCCTGGAAATACTGTGAAGAGCGCAATATGCCTCGTTTTATTTACATCTCCAAGGTGGATGAGGATAATTCTGATTATAATGCTACCTTCGAAGCCCTGCGCGAGAAGTATGGCAATAAGATCGCTCCCGTGGTGGTCCCCATTTGGGATTCTTCCAAGAAGGTCACCGGCATCATCGATGTGGTGAACAAGCGCGCTTACGAGATGCAGAAGCTCAAGAGAGTGGAGATTACTTTGCCTGCTGATAAGGCTGACATCGTTGAGGAATTCAACTATGCTTTGAAGGAAGCCGTCGCCGAAACCGACGAGGCTTTGATGGATAAGTTCTTCAATGAAGAGGAGTTCACCTATCCTGAAATGATCAACGGTATGCATCAGGGTGTTAAGGATCTGAGCCTGGTGCCCGTGCTGTGCGGCTCTGCTGTTACCTGCCTGGGCAGCCTCATGCTCATGGACCAGATCATCAGTTTGCTGCCCAACCCCGAGCAGGGCAACTATCACAAAGCCACTTTGGCTGACGGTACTACCGAAGAATTTGTTGTTTCCGCCGGTGGCGTGCCTTCTGCATTCGTGTGGAAGACCGTTTCCGATCAGTATGGCAAGTATACCTTCATCAAGGTCCTGTCCGGCGAGATCACTTCCGATACCACTCTGGTCAACGCCCGTACCGGCGAGACTGAGAAACTGGGCCGTCTGTACTCCATGTGCGGCAAGAAAAATACCGAGGTCAAGTCCTTGACTTGCGGCGATATCGGCGCCATCGGCAAGATGGATAAGGTCAAGACCGGCGATACTCTGTGTGATCCCCGCAAGGTGGTCTCCCTGAAGTCCATTCCTTATGCACAGCCCTGCTATTCTATGGCTATTGCTCCCAAGGTCAAGGGTCAGGAAGAAAAGGTCGGCACCGGCCTGAACCGTCTGAACGAAGAAGATCCCTCCTTCACTCTGGTCAACAATGCCGAGACCCATCAGTTGGTGCTTTCCGGCTCCGGCGATCAGCAGTTGGATGTTCTGGTTGCCAAACTGAAGACCCGCTTTGGCGTGGATGCTGTCCTCAGCCCTGCCAAGGTCGCTTACCGCGAAAAGATCAAGAAGACCGTACAGGCCCACGGCCGTCATAAGAAACAGACCGGCGGCAGCGGTCAGTTCGGCGATGTCTGGGTGCGTTTCGAGCCTCAGGAAGGGCAGGATGAACTGATCTTTGCAGAAGAAGTTTTCGGTGGCTCCGTTCCCAGAAACTTCTATCCTGCTGTTGAAAAGGGTATCCAGGAAGCAGTGCAGAAGGGCCCCCTGGCCGGTTATCCCATGGTCGGCTTGAAGGCAGTTTTGTACGATGGTTCTTACCACCCCGTTGACTCCAACGAAATGGCGTTTAAACTGGCTGCTATCCTTGCGTTCAAGGAAGCAATGCCCAATGCTAATCCCACTTTGCTGGAGCCCATCGGCAGTTTGTCGGTTTCCGTTCCCGAGGACTATGTCGGCGACGTTATGGGCGATCTGAGCAAGCGCCGCGGCCGCCCCATGGGCATGAACCCCGATTCCGACGGTAATACTGTTATTGAGGCTGAGGTCCCCATGGCTGAGATGGGCACTTATGCTATTGACCTGCGTGCGATGACCCAGGCTCGTGGCAGTTTCACGCTGTCCTTCGAGCGCTATGAGGAAGTGCCCAAGGCTAACCAGCAGAAGATCATCGACGAAGCCAAGAACGACGAAGAGTAATCAAATAATGAAAAGGCGGTGCGTTTTGCACCGCCTTTTTTATGTGGAAATGCCGGCATCTGTGTGCTATAATGGAAAAAATGACGTTACCGCAAGGAGTAAACGATGTTTCCTAAATTGTTTTTGGAGAGAATGAAGAATAAACTGGGGGAGGAGTACCCCCTTTATCTTGAGAGCCTGGAGCGCCCCCGGGCGGTGGCTCTGCGCTTTAATCCTCTGAAGGGCGAAGTGCCGCAACTGGAATTTGTGGGTGAGAATGTGCCCTGGGAGCCCATGGGATATTATTACGATCCTCAATTCAGACCCGGTCTGCACCCTTATCACGAAGCCGGCGTATACTATTTGCAGGAGGCCAGCGCCATGGCGCCGGTGGCGCTTTTGGATCCCCAGCCCGGCGAACGCGTCTGCGATCTTTGTGCCGCCCCCGGCGGCAAATCCACGCAGATCGCCGGCAGAATGGGCGGCGAAGGATTCCTGCTTTGCAATGAGTTTAACGGCGGTCGCGCCAAGATCCTCTCCCGGAATATTGAGCGCATGGGCATAGCCAATGCGCTGGTGACCAATGAGCATCCGCAGCGGCTTGCCCAGCGCCTGCCGGAATTTTTCGACCGGGTGCTGATCGACGCGCCCTGCTCCGGTGAGGGTATGTTCCGCAAGGAGGAGGCAGCGGTCATGGACTGGAGTCCGGAAACGGTTGCCATGTGTGCCCGGCGGCAGGCGGAGATCATTGCATCCGGCGCGGCTTTGGTGCGTCCCGGCGGACGGCTGGTGTATTCCACCTGCACCTTTGCTGACGAAGAAAATGAAGAGGTGATCCGTCAGTTTCTCCACGATCATCCGGATTTCCGGCTGGAAGCGGTGGACGGAACATGGTTTGAAACTGTGGAGCCGGGCATGTACCGCATGTGGCCCCATAAACTCTTGGGCGAGGGTCATTTCGCTGCGGTTTTGCGCCGTGACGGAGACGCCGAAGACGAAAAAACCGTCCAGTCCCAAGAAAAATTGCCGCCTCAGTGGCTGAGCTTTGCCAAAGATCTGGACATTGAATTGCCCGAGGGAATGCCCTGTATGTTCGGTGATAACCTTTATTGGCTTCCGCCCCAAATGCCGGAGATCAAGGGCTTAAAAGTTCTGCGTGCAGGACTGGAACTGGGCGTTGTGAAGAAGGACCGCTTTGAGCCTGCCCACGCCTTGGCGCTGTGGCTGAAAACGGCAAGGCGCTGTGTTTGTCTGGATGCCGCCACCACGCAGCAGTACCTGCACGGCGATGTTTTCCCCACTTCTGAAAAAGGCTGGTGCCTGATCAAGACAGGGGACTACAGCATCGGCTGGGGCAAGGCCGACGGCACGCAAATGAAGAATCATTACCCCAAAGGATTACGCCGTTTAGGTTGATTTTCTACTTTACATAATTACATGGTTGTGATATAATAACAGAACGGAATAAACGATTCTTTCTCAAGGAGTGATGATCCTTGGCACGATATGAAATTCACGGCGGTACGCCCCTGAACGGTACGGTTACCATCAGCGGTGCGAAAAATGCTGCTGTTGCTATTTTGCCCGCTGCGCTTTTGGTCGGTGGAAAATGCCGCATTGAAAATGTGCCCGATATTTCCGATGTCCGTATTTTGCTGGACATTTTGGAAGGCATGGGCGCAAAAATTGAAAAATGTGAACCCGGCGTTGTGGTGATCGACAGCAGCAATGTTACTGAGACCTGCCCCAACCCCGAATTGGTTAAGAAGATGCGCGCCAGTTATTATCTTATGGGCGCGCTGTTGGGTCGTTTTGGCAAGGCGCATGTGGCACTGCCCGGCGGCTGCAATTTTGCATCCCGTCCCATCGACCAGCACATTAAGGGCTTCGCCGCATTGGGCGCAGCCATTGAGGAGACGGAGCAGTACGTGGACCTTCAGCCTGGTGTTAACGGTCTGCAGGGTAACCGCGTGAGTTTGGACGTGGTCAGTGTCGGTGCAACGGTGAACATTATGATCGCGGCGACTTTGCTCCCCGGTCAAACTGTTATCGAGAATGCCGCCAAGGAGCCGCATATTGTCGATCTGGCCAACTTCCTGAATACCATGGGCGCGCAGATCTCCGGTGCCGGTACGGATACCGTGAAGATCCGCGGCGTGGAGTGCTTGCAGGGTGGCACTTATGCGATTATCCCCGACCAGATCGAGGCAGGTACTTATCTTGCCGCGGTTGCCGCTGCCGGCGGTAATGTGCTGGTCAGGAATGTTATCCCCAAGCATATGGAGTGCATCACCTCCAAACTGGAGGAAATGGGCGCCCAGATTACCAATTATGACGATGCCATCCGCATCTGCTGTGACGGTCATCTGAGCCATACCACCGTCAAGACCCGTCCTTATCCCGGTTTCCCCACGGATATGCAGGCGCAGATCTGTGTGTGCATGTCGCTGGCGTCCGGTGTCAGCCGGTTGACGGAGAGCGTGTACGAGACCCGTTTCTTCGGTTACTGCGACGAACTGGAGCGCATGGGCGCGGACATTCAGATCAGCGGCAAGACCGCCATTGTTACCGGTGCGGATAAACTCTACGGCGCCACCGTTACCGCCAATGACCTGCGCGCAGGCGCAGCGCTGGTGATCGCCGGCATGGCCGCTGAGGGTACGACCTGGGTCAAAAATATCCACTATGTGGAGCGCGGTTATGAGCAACTTATTGAGAAACTCACCGCTTTGGGTGTGCGTATCCGCCGCGTTGAAGATTAATTAAAAATAAAAGAGTGGGCCTTTGCCCACTCTTTTTTTATTCGTCAAATATGCCGGTGGAGAGGTATCTTTCGCCGCTGTCCGGCAGGAGCGTTACGATGGTTTTTCCGGCGTTTTCCGGACGCTTGGCCAGTACGCAGGCGGCGTGCAGTGCCGCACCGGAGGAAATACCCACCAGTAAGCCCTCAATCCTGCCTATGTGCCGGGACATGGCGATGGCGTCTTCATCGCTTACGGTCATGATCTCGTCTGCTATGTGCAGATCCATGTTGCCGGGGATAAAGCCTGCGCCGATGCCTTGGATGGCATGCTTGCCGGCTTTGCCGCCGGAAAGCACAGGTGAATTTGCCGGTTCCACGGCAACGATGCGCACATAGGGATTGCGCTCTTTCAGATATTTGCCGATTCCGCTGACCGTGCCGCCGGTACCAACGCCTGCTACGAAAATATCCACTTTCCCTTGAGCATCTTCCCAGATCTCCGGACCTGTGGTGGCGTAGTGCGCCGCCGGGTAGGCTGGGTTACTGAACTGATCGGGAATAAAACTGTCGGGAATTTGGTTTGCCAATTCCTTGGCAAGTGCGATAGCGCCGGGCATACCCCGATCGGCAGGGGAGAGGTGTACCTGCGCGCCGTAGGCTTTCATCAGCCGCTGCCGCTCGATGCTCATGTTTTCCGGCATCACGATGATGCATTTGTATCCTCTTGCCGCGGCAACAGCGCTCAGACCGATGCCTGTGTTGCCGGAGGTGGGCTCGATGATGGTGCTGTTCGGGGTCAAAATGCCGCGTTTTTCGGCATCATCCAGCATGGCGATGGCAGCCCGATCCTTGACCGAGCCGGCGATGTTCATGCATTCCAGTTTCGCCAGCAAGCGCGCATTCAGATGCTCCTTCCGGACCAGTTTTCCCAGTTCCAGCAGGGGCGTTTTGCCGATGAGTTGCTGCGCGGATGTGTAGATCATACTCTGCACCTCCAAATGTGTTATTACATAGATTATACATGGGTGTTTGCCGCGTTGTCAATGCGCGTAATGGATTGACTTTATGCTTTTTTCATGCTATAAGTGAGAAAAAGCGCAGGAGGTAATGAGATGGCTTCCATGAATGAACAAATTGGGACTGTGGTGGATCTGATTCTGCGGGATTACGGCTGCGGTCGTGATGTGGATAAGATCGATTCCCAGCAGCGGCCGGATAAAGATGCCGTGACGGATATTATCGAGAAATTGCGCCGGATCGTTTTTCCGGGTTACGGACGGGAGAAAAATTATCAGTCCTATAATTCCAAGCACCAACTTTCCATGCTAATCGAGGATGTGCTTTATAATCTCAGCCAACAGATCGCCCTTGCGCTGCAGGGCAGCGGCTGTGAAAATGCCGCCGATAAAGGGCAGCAGATCAGTTTGGACTTTTTCCGCCGTATTCCTGAAGTGCGCGCCCTGACCCAGACGGATCTGCAGGCCGCTTATGAGGGCGACCCGGCAGCCGCCAACCGGGATGAGATCATTTTCTCTTACCCCGGCCTGTTTGCCATTACGGTGTACCGTCTTGCCCATGTGCTTCATGGGTTGCAAGTGCCGGTGATCCCCAGAATGATGACCGAGTACGCCCATAGTGTTACGGGCATTGATATCCATCCCGGCGCTGAGATCGGTGCATATTTCTTCATCGATCACGGCACGGGCATCGTCATCGGCGAGACCACGGTGATCGGTGAACATGTGAAGATTTACCAGGGCGTAACTTTGGGTGGTCTTTCCACCCGTGGCGGACAGAGCCTGCGCGGCAAGAAGCGTC
Organism: Faecousia sp.; assembly: GCA_045591725.1. GTDB lineage: Bacteria > Bacillota > Clostridia > Oscillospirales > Oscillospiraceae > Faecousia. The sequence continues at coordinate 7,733 of JAZNTI010000043.1, read as the reverse complement.
ACCCCACCATTGAAGATCGGGTGACCATCTATGCCAACGCCACCATTTTGGGTGGTGAAACGGTGATCGGTCAGGATTCTGTTATCGGCGCGAATGCGTTCTTGACTTCATCTATCGCGCCATACACCACCGTCACCATCAAAAACCAGGAGCATCAATTCAAATCCCAAAATCTATAAGAAAAAACCGGAGCCATCGGCTCCGGTTTTTGTTTTAGTTTTCAAAAGTGAGGATGTCCTTGTAGCGCTCTTTGAAGATGGCGTAAACTTCGTTCAGCACTGCTTCGTTGTTAACGGACAGATAGTTCTCGTTTTCTTCGTCGACGGGCTCAACTTCCAGGATCACGATCTCGGTGGCAGCCTCTTCAGCAGGCAGCAGCACCAGATATTCCTTGCCATTCAACTCGATGCTGTCGAGGTACTCGAAATCCACATCTTCGCCGTTTTCGTCGGTCAGGGTCAGGATGCTGGTCAGTTCCTCTTCCTGCAGATTCTTTTCGTCAGCCATGATTAAACCTCCTTAGCGCTGGATACGGCCGGAGCCGTCGCCGCCTGCCAGTTTTTCCACTTCGGGGACGGTGACCATGTTGTAGTCGCCTTCGATGGAGTGCTTCAGCGCGGATGCCGCAACGGCGAATTCCACCGCAGCCTGGGTGTCCTTGCCATTCATAATGGAGTAGATCAGACCGCCGCCGAAGGAGTCGCCGCCGCCCACGCGGTCGATGATGTGCAGGTTGTACTTCTTGGAGAAGCAGTACTCGTCCTTGGCCACATTGTACAGCATGGCGCTCCAGCCGTTGTCGAAAGGGCTGTGGCTCTCGCGCAGGGTAATTGCTACCATTTCAAAGCCAAATTTGTCAGCCAGTTGCTTTGCAACGGATTTGTAGCCTTCGTGGTTCAGACTGCCTGCGTAAATGTCGGTGGCTTCTGCCTCAATGCCAAACACGTCCTTGGCGTCCTCTTCGTTGGAGATGCAAACATCCACATACTGGCACAGTTCGGTCATGGCTTCCCGGGCCTCGGCACGGGTCCAGAGTTTGCCGCGGTAGTTCAGGTCGCAGGAGATCTTCAGACCGTGAGCTTTGGCGGCCTTACAGGCGTCCTTGCAGATCTCAACAACGTTTGCGCCCAGCGCGGGGGTGATGCCGGTGAAGTGGAACCACTCAGCACCTTCGAAAATCTTGTCCCAGTCGAAGTCTTCACGGCTGGCCTGCTGAATGGCAGAATGTGCGCGGTCATAGATGCACACGGAGCCGCGCTGGGAAGCGCCCTTCTCATTGAAGTAGATGCCAACGCGCTCACCGCCGCGGGTGATCATGGTGGTGTCGACACCGTAGCGGCGCAGGGAGTTCACAGCAGCCTGTCCGATGGCGTGGGTGGGCAGTTTGGTAACGAAAGCGGCATCCATGCCGTAGTTTGCCAGAGAAACGGCAACGTTTGCTTCGCCGCCGCCGAAGGTAAACTCCACATGGTCGCACTGTACGAAGCGCTCGTAGTTGTACGGCTGCAGACGCAGCATCAGTTCGCCGAAAGTAACAATTTTAGCCATATTCGTATTTCCTTTCAAGTGATTGAATTAGCCGAAAGCAGCCTGATGGGCTTCGGCGCACAGCGCGGTGATTTTTTCAAAGTTGCCTGCTGCGATGTCAGATTTGGGGCAGACCCAACTGCCGCCTACAGCGTGGATGAAGGGCGCATCGATGTACTCGCGCAGATTTTGGGCGTTGACGCCGCCGGTGGGCATGAATTTCACGCCGACAAAGGGGGCGGACAGATTCTTCATGGCGTTCAGACCGCCGTAGACATTGGCGGGGAAGAACTTGACCACTTTCAGGCCCATGTTCACTGCAGCGGTGATCTCAGTGGGGGTGACACAGCCGGGGGTGACGGCGATGCCGTTTTCGATGCACCAGCCAACGACAGTGGCGTCAAAACCGGGGGAGACGATAAATTTTGCACCCATCTGAACAGCCAGTTTGCACTGCTCCAGATTCAGAATGGTGCCTGCGCCCACCAGCATATCGGGGCAGTTCTCGCTGACGGCCTTGATGGCGTCGGGTGCGGCGGCGGTGCGGAAGGTGATCTCCATTACGTCGATGCCGCCGGCAACCATGGCATTGGCGGTGGGGACGGCGTCCTTGGCATCATCGATGACCACAACGGGAACAATGCCGGATCTTGCGAGCCTTGCTAAAACATCCATAATTTTTACCTCCATCGGCTATTTATAGCCATATTTTTCTATAATAATTATAGAGGAAATCTGTGTTACTGTCAACGGGAAAATACACCCATCTGTTAAAATAAGGAAAAGCACCCCGGCATTCCGGGGTGCTTTTGTTGCTAGTTTAGATGCCGTCCAGTTTGTCCTTCAGCCGTTGCATCCGGATCCTCCGGCGTTCTTCGCCATGGGACCATGCCAGATGCTCGTCATCGGTCTGCAGGAGCAGTTTGGGCACTTGTCTGGGCTTGTCGTTTTCGTCCAGTGCCACCATCATGAAGTGGGCGTTGTTGATGTGGTCGCGGTGTCCGTCGGGCGTTTCCACATAGGTGTCTACGCATACTTCCATGGAGGTGTTGCCCACCCATGTCAGTTTGCCTTTGATGACGACCATATCATTTTGGTAAGCGCCGTGGAGAAATGTCAGGTTGTCTACTGATGCGGTAGTTACATTGCCCATGCAGTGGCGTTTCGCCACGATGCCGGCCACTTCATCGATCCATTGCATCAGTATGCCGCCAAAGAGGCGGTTTGCGCCGTTTAGGTGGTTGGGGCGTACGATGTGAACGGTCTCTGCCCGGGAATCGTCAACGGTTTTGGTGATCATATCTGCGTTCTCCTTTTCGTTTCCTTTATTATAGCATTATTAAAGAAAAACGCAAGATGCTCGTGCGCAGGGGCGATCGTTGATCGCCCGCTGCGCAATATTTATGGGGCGGTCACTGACCGCCCCTACGAGTATCTATTAAAAATTAGCCACTTCGCTGGACTTTAGTTGCAATTGCAGTTTGTCAGCGATCAGCGCAATAAACTCACTGTTGGTGGGCTTGCCTTTCGTGTTTGATACGGTATAGCCGAAAAATCTTTGCAGTGTATCCAGATCGCCCCGATCCCACGCAACCTCGATTGCGTGACGGATGGCACGCTCCACTCTGGAAGGCGTAGTCTGGAAGGTCTTCGCCACCTGGGGATACAGCACTTTGGTGATGGCGTTGATCACATCCATATCGCCCACGGCAATGATGATGGCTTCCCTTAAATACTGATAGCCTTTGATGTGGGCCGGTACACCGATCTCGTGGATGATGCTGGTGACCATTGCTTCGATGCTGTTTTTGTCATTGCGACGGGTGGCGGATGTTCGGAGGTTTTCTCCGGCGCGGATCTCCTCCAGTCGTTCCACAAGTGCCGAAATATCACAGGGCTTCAGCATTAGATACCGCACGCCCAGATTGGCGGCGGCAGAGGATACATAGTCGGTGACGAATCCGGATGTAGCCAGTACGACGGGACGCTTGTCCAATGTGCTCACGGCCTTGAGCACGCTGATGCCGTCCTGCTTGCTGAGCATCAGATCCAGAATCAGAACATCCGGACGCAGTTGGGTAACTTGCCGGATGGTCTCAGAGCCGTCGTTTGCGGTGCCTACTACAGTGAATGCATCATTTTGCATCAATGCGGCTGCGAGTCCTGTGCAGAATTCTTCTGCGTTGTCTGCGATGAATACGGTTGTGCGTTTATCCATAACTTCCTCTCCTGTCAATTTGAAGATCGTTCCCCTAAAGCCACAGCATTACGCCGTGTGCGACAAAACAAGCATAGCATATGCAATCCTTTTTTGCAATAAAAAATCAAAACAATCGCTCGTCAAAAACTTACTAAAATCGACAATTTTGCGTGATTATACAACTTTTCGACAAATAATGATATTTTCGCCAAAACGCTCCGCCGGGTCACTTTCCAGTTGACGAAGTGCAGTGCGTGTTGTAAAATGAGTACAAATGTTTATTCAGGAGGTACACATTATGAACGAAGTATGGAATCTTGATCCCATTTACAAAGGCTTTGACGATCCTCAGTATGCCGCTGACCTGGAAAAGGGCAAGGCGCTTTTGCAGGAGTTCACTGCTTTTGCTGCCGGCCTTGCCGATGCCGATCCTGCTCAGGCGCTCTATAAGGGCATCGAACTGCAGGAGCAGTTGGAGCAGTTGGTGGGCAAACTGGGTCTTTACGCATCGCTGCGTCAGTCTGCCAATTCCCGTGACGGTGAGGCGGTTTCCCAACTGGGCAGACTCATGGCCATTTACAGTGCGGTGGCTGCTCCCGATGCTGCTTTCCGCGATTGGCTGTCGAAACTTCCCAACTTGATGGAGTTGGTGGACGCTGATGAAAGGCTGCACGAGTACCGCTTTATGCTCTCCAAGATCGCCGAATCCAGCCGTTATCTGCTGAGCGTGCAGGGCGAGCAGATCATGGCCCGCATGCACCTTTCCGGCGGCAATGCCTGGAGCGATCTGCAGGGTTATCTGACCAGCACCGTTCCCGTGGAGTATGAGGGCAAGACCACCAATTTGTCTGCCATTCGAAATTTGGCTTATGATGCCGATGCCGGCGTGCGCAAGGCTGCTTATGAGGCTGAGATCGCCTGCTATGACCGCATCAAAGATCCCGTTGCATTCGCGCTGAACTCCATTAAACTGGAGACTCTTTCGGATTGTGCGCTGCGTGGCTATGAATCTCCTTTGGAGCGCACGCTGAAGCATTCCAATATGGAAAAGGCCACCTTGGATGCCATGCTGGGCGCTATGGATGAGTACCTGCCAAAATTCTGGCAGTATCTGAAGGCTAAAGCCAAAGCACTGGGTCATGAAAACGGCCTGCCCTGGTACGATCTGTTCGCTCCCATGGGCGCATCTTCCACTAAATTCACCACTCAGGATGCCAAGGATTACCTGGTCAAGCAGTTTTCGTCTTTTGATGGGGAACTGACCGCAATGGTGGCGGAAGCCTTCGACAATGCGTGGATTGATTTCTATCCCCGTGACGGCAAAGCCGGCGGTGCTTTCTGTGCCGGTGCGGAGTGCTTGAACGAGAGCCGCATTCTGACCAATTTCGACGGTCAATTGGGCGACGTGGTCACCCTTGCTCATGAACTGGGTCACGCGTTCCACAACCGCTGCCTGAAAGACCATAAGCCCTTGAACAAGGATTATTCCATGCCTTTGGCGGAGACCGCCTCCACTTTCAATGAGTGCGTGGTCATGGCGGCTGCCATCAAGAGTGCGGCGTCCGACGATGAGCGCGTGGCACTGATCGAATCCCAGTTGCAGGATGCCACCCAGATCATCTGCGATATTTACTCCCGTTTCCGTTTTGAGAGCATGGTCTTTGCGCATCGGGAGGAGCAGTTTATGAACGCGGATGCTTTGTGCAACTTCATGCTGGAGGCGCAGAAGCAGTCCTACGGTGATGGACTGGATCATAATTGCCTGCACCCGTATATGTGGGTCTGCAAGGGGCATTACTACGGTCCTACGTTCTACAATTTCCCCTATGCTTTCGGCGGCTTGTTTGCCCGGGGCCTGTACGCCAAGTATCTGAAGGAGGGCGCATCTTTCGTGCCCAAGTATAAGAAACTGCTGTATACCACCTCCATTGCCACCGCGGAGGATACCGCCAAGGTTGCGGATATCGACTTGACGGACAAGGAGTTCTGGCGCGGCGCACTGCAGACCATTGCCGATCAGATCGACCTGTTCTGCAGCCTTATGGAAGTATAAGGAGCAATTTATGGATAAGAATGTTAAAGAACTCATGCGTTTTCTGGATGCATCCCACAGTGTTTACCACGCTGCGGACAATCTGAAGAAAATGCTTTTGGATGCCGGTTATACGCTTTTGGAAGAGGGGCGGAATTGGAATCTTTTGCCCGGCGGCAAGTATTTCCTCGTTCGCGGCGGTACAGCGGTGCTGGCGTTCCGCATCCCGGAGGGTGCGCCCACCGGCTTTATGATGACCGCCAGCCACTCTGACCGCCCCACCTTTAAGGTCAAGGAAAACGGGGAACTGAAGGGCAATTATACCCGCCTTGCCACGGAGAAGTACGGCGGTATGCTCATGTCCGCCTGGCTGGATCGCCCGCTGTCCGTTGCCGGTCGGGTACTGGTAGAAACGGAAAACGGTGTCAAGAGCGTGCTGGTGGATATCGACCGTGACCTGCTGTTGATCCCCAATGTAGCCATTCACATGAACCGCAGCGCCAATGATGGTTATAAGTGGAATCCCGCGGTGGATACGCTTCCTCTGCTTGGCGGAAAGAACGCCTCCGGAAAACTGCAGAAATTGCTGGAAAAGGCTGCCGGCGGCAAGATCCTCGGCCATGATCTTTACCTGTATGTCCGTCAGAAAGCATCCGTCTGGGGCGTGGATCAGGAGTATATTTCTTCCGCCGCACTGGACGATCTGCAGTGCGCCTGGTGCTGCACCCGGGGATTCCTGGGAGCGGGGGAGAGTTCCGCCATTCCTGTGATGTGTGTTTTCGACAGCGAAGAGGTGGGATCTTCTTCTGTGCAGGGCGCGGCTGCCGATCTGCTGGAGCGCACTTTGCGCCGGATCTGCGATGCTATTGGTGCTGATCTTGACCAATTGCTTGCACATTCTTTTATGGTCTCCGCGGACAACGCTCATGCCATCCACCCCAACCATCCGGAGTATGCCGATGCAGCCAATGCCCCTGTGCCGGGTGGCGGTATCGTGCTGAAATTCAACGCCTCCCAGCGTTATTGTACTGACGGACTTTCCGCGGCGGTGCTGCGCATGGTCTGCGCCAAGGCCGGCGTGCCGGTGCAGACTTACTGTAACCGCGCCGATGTTCCCGGCGGCTCGACTTTGGGCAATATTTCTCTTGCTCATGTCAGTGTGCCCACGGCGGATATCGGCCTTGCCCAACTGGCCATGCACTCCAGTTACGAGACCGCAGGCGTCAGAGATGTTACCTATCTCATCGATGCCATGAGCGCTTTTTACAGCGCATCGCTGGAAATCGCCGACGGCGAGATCCGCTTGAACTAAATGTTTTTGCCCACCTGCAAAGGTGGGCAAAATTACTAAATTCAGCCCAGCAAAATAGTGAAAATAACTATTGCACTTACTGGACAAATGTGGTAAAATGTGTTTATCCAGGTGGAGTACGCCTACTCCACAAAACATAGGCGTATATCCGCTAAAATAAAGGAGGATAAACCCGTTGGACTCACGGTGCGGCAGTGTGGAGACCTGTCGTAAAGCGCCCGCGATTTTACTGCGCGGACCGCAAGAGCACATGCGAAAGTTAGGTGTGCTTAGAGTCAAAAAATTATGGCAAGTTTGACCCTGAAAGACATCAAGAAGATCTACCCCTACAGCGGCGACGAAGAGAAGGAAAACAAGAAGAAAAAGAAGAAGAACGACGACGAACCTCAGAAGGAAAAAGCAAATCTGCAGATCACCGAGCAGGGTGTCGTTGCTGTTCAGCAGTTCAGCCTGGACATCGCTGACAAGGAATTTATCGTTCTGGTCGGTCCTTCCGGCTGCGGTAAGTCCACCACCCTTCGTATGATCGCCGGTCTGGAAGAGATCACCGAAGGCGAACTGTATGTCGGTGACCGTTTGGTCAACGATGTGGCCCCCAAGGACCGCGACATCGCCATGGTCTTCCAGAACTACGCTCTGTACCCCCACATGACTGTTTATGA
>JAZNTI010000042.1:0-43463 GCA_045591725.1 Faecousia sp. | reverse complement strand
GGTCTTCTGCAGGTCGATGATGTAGATACCGTTACGCTCGGTGTAGATGTAGGGAGCCATTTTGGGGTTCCAGCGGCGGGTCTGGTGACCGAAGTGCACGCCGGCCTCCAGCAGTTGTTTCATAGATACGACAGCCATTTTTTAAAATCTCCTTTTGTTTTTCCTCCACCCCGTTCATCTCGCACTGCCCGCCTTTTCAGGCACTTGGGGGTACGATCACCGGGTGTGTGGCGTTAAAATAGTGTCATGGGCATACCCATGCCGATACATTATAGCCGATGCAAATGCATTTTGCAAGTATTTTTTCCAAATTTTTTCGGGTTTATTCCATAAAAATCAGGGGAAAAAGTGCAGTTTCGGTCTTGGGCGGCAACAATTAGCCGGATCGGCGTCCACCAGCACGATGTCCGGCCCGATGCGGCGAATGCAGGACCAGGGGATCACGTAGTCATCCCGGCGTCCGGCAATGCCGAAAAGTTTGCACGGACCGGGCACAACAATGGCCAACACCTTGCCCGATGGGATCTCCAATTCGATATCGGAGATGAATCCCAGCCGCCTGCCGTCGCAGATACAGATGACCTCTTTACAGGTTAGTTCGGTGATTCGGGTGCACATAGCCACGCCTCCTAAAAGATTTTGGTACAGATTATGCGTTTGGAAGGCAGAATATGTGCATAGCCATGGCTCCCTCGTGTTGAGGGGGCTGGCATTTGCGAAAGCATGAGCAAATGACCGGGGGAGTTAACAATGCCTCACCATCTATATAAGACAGGGGAGACAGGATGAGAAACGGTTGAATCGTGACAAAAAAGAACAGCGGCTGAGCCGCTGTTCTTTGGGTGTTGTTATTCGTCGGTGCCCCGGCGATAGCCCTGCCGGTCGAAGCAGGCGATGACGATGATGTCAATAACCAGGCAGGAAAGGGCGATCAGACCCAGTTCCCACAGCAGGCATTTTCCTGCGAACCAGGTCATGGCGTCCATCTCCATGCGGCGGAATGCGTTGCAGCATACGGCCATGACGATGGTCAGCCCGATGCCCAGACCCGTCCAGGCGAAACCGGCGACCTTTTGGGTAAACTGCCATGCTTGCAAACTGGCCATGCCCCACCAGAAGCGGTATCCAAGGCCGTGGTTGGCTTCCTTGGGCGGCGCCATCAGGTAAAGAAGACCGAAACCCAGCAGCAATATAGGACCGGCCATAACTGCCACACGCAGCACGGTCTCGATCCAGCCTTGGATGCCGGAAAGGTCGGGAAGAAAGGCTGACAGATCGAAATCTTCAAACAGCACCTTCAATGCGTCAAGATCCATGATTACTCCTTATTTCTTTTCCAGAAACTGGTTGATCTCCTGCACGAAACTGCCCACGTCCTGGAAACGGCGGTAGACAGAAGCAAAACGGATATAAGCCACCTCGTCGATACTCTTGATGCGCTCCATGACCATCTCACCGATCTTGTCGGTGGACACTTCGCGCTCCAGAGAGTTCTGAATGGCCTGCTCGATCTCGGTGGTGATGCGGTCCAGTTCGGACACCTCCACCTTCCGCTTGTCAAAAGCGCGCACCATGGCGTTGAGGATCTTGGTGCGGTCGAAACTCTGACGGGTACCGTCGCGCTTGACAACGATGATAGGCAGACTTTCTACATATTCGTAGGTGGTGAAACGGCGCTGGCAGGCGATGCACTCCCGGCGGCGGCGGATGGAATTGCCGTCTTCGTTGTGACGGGAATCGACGACCTTGCTTTCCTGATCGCCGCAAAAAGGACATTTCATAGGAAACAACTTCCTTTCCGTATATGTTTTTACAATTATAACAGAATTATGCGCAAGTGTCCAGTATTTTTTCCTTGTCAAGCCGCCCGACCTGGGGTACAATAGGAAAAAACAGGTAACGGAGGAATACCATGAGCAATAAGAAACTGTATATCCTTTGGGGTGCGTTGGCAGTGCTGTGCGCGGTCATATCCTTTGTGCCGGAGCAGGAGGGGGCGCTGTCGGGCTTTATGGCGCTGCTGGCGGTGGCGTTTTTCGTTCCGCCCTCTGTGCTTTTGTACCGCGGCATTAAGAGCAAGAACGAAAAACTGGTGGCGCTGATCCGGATCATCAGCCTTTCGTCTTTGGTGGCGACTTTGGTGCTTTTGGTGGTGAATTTTCTGTCCGTCGGTGCGTCCAGGGTGGCTGGCGATGTGCTGTATGGGCTGCTCATCATCGTGTCGGTGCCCATGGTGTGTTCCCAAATTTGGGGACTGAGCCTTTTCGCGTGGGCGGTTCTGCTGATTTTGGGCTATAAGCATAAGAAAATGAAATAAAAAATGCCCCGACTTGCCGTCGGGGCATTTTCTTTTATTTTGCGTACTCTACAGCCTTGGTCTCGCGGATGACGTTGATCTTGATCTGACCGGGGTATTCCAGTTCGGCCTCGATCTTTTTGGCGATATCCCGCGCCATGATGATCATATTGTCCTCGTCCACAACTTCGGGCTTGACCATGATCCGCACCTCGCGGCCGGCCTGGATGGCGTAAGCCTTGTCCACACCGGGGTAAGAACCGGTGAGTTCTTCCAGTTTCTGCAGGCGGCGGATATAGTTTTCCACATTCTCGCGGCGTGCGCCGGGACGGGCAGCGCTGACAGCGTCAGCAGCCTGCACCAGCACAGCGATGGTGCTCTTGGGCTCCACATCACCGTGGTGCGCCTCAATAGCGTTGATGACCACGGGATTTTCCTTGTACTTCTTGGCAAGGTCCGCGCCCAACTGCACGTGGCTGCCTTCGACCTCGTGGTCAATGGACTTGCCCAGGTCATGCAGCAGACCTGCGCGCTTTGCCAGCGCGGCGTCCAGGCCCAGTTCTGCGGCCATAAGGCCGGCGATATGCGCCACTTCGATGGAGTGGTTCAGCACATTCTGACCGTAAGAAGTGCGGTACTTCTGGCGGCCCAGGATCTTCACCAGTTCCGGATGCAGGTTGTGCACACCGGTTTCGTAGCAAGCGCGCTCGCCCTCTTCGCGAATGGTGCGGTCTACATCTTTGCGTGCCTTTTCCACCATGTCCTCGATGCGGGTGGGGTGGATACGGCCGTCCACGATGAGTTTTTCCAGAGCCAGTCTCGCGATCTCCCGGCGGACGGGGTCGAAAGAACTGACGGTGATGGCTTCGGGGGTATCGTCGATGATCAGGTCAACGCCGGTGATGGTCTCCAGGGTGCGGATGTTGCGGCCCTCGCGGCCGATGATGCGGCCCTTCATCTCGTCGTTGGGCAGTGCCACCACGGAGACGGTGGCTTCCGCGGCGTGATCGGCGGCACAGCGCTGGATGGCGGTGGAGAGGATCTCCCTTGCCTTCTCGTCTGCTTCGTCCTTCATCTGCTGCTCGATCTCTTTGATCTTCATGGCCGTTTCGTGACGCATTTCGTCTTCCACGGTCTGCAGCAGGTGCTGCTTGGCCTGTTCCTGCGTCAGGCCGGAGATGGATTCCAGGGTGGCCAGTTGCTGACGGCGGATGGTCTCCACCTCGGCCTGTGCCTGTGCCAGATTTTCCATCTTCTTTGCAAGGTCTTCTTCCTTGCGCTCAAAAGCGTCTGTCTTTTTGTCCAGGGTCTCTTCTTTTTGCTGCAGCCGGCGCTCCTGCTTGGTCAGTTCCGCGCGGCGCTCTTTTACTTCCTGCTCGTACTCTGTGCGGGATCTATGGATCTCGTCTTTGGCTTCCAGAAGCATTTCCTTTTTGCGGCTCTCACCGCTGCGGATTGCATCGTTGATCAGGCGGGTGGCTTCTGCCTCTGCAGAACCGATCTCCCGTTCAGCGAATTTCTTGCGGTAAACGATGCCGAAGCCGAAACCGGCGGCCAGGCCTACCACAGTGCCAACGACGATCAGAATAATATCCAAATATTCCATAATTCCTGAGCGCACCTCCTTCTTTTGAAATAATGGCGATGCCATAGAGGTGGGCGCAATGAACCCCATGTGTAAGATTTGTTCAGTTAAACGTTACAAATAAAACGCCATGAGGCGCAAATCCCATAACTACGGCTTTGCCGGATATCCATGAAACGCTGAATGGACAGTTGCCCACAGCGCACACTATACCGAACTTATTTTACTTGTAAATCGTTGGCTTGTCAAGAAAAATCACGCGTTTTCCGTCAGGAAAAACGGATACAGCAATGCGCCAAAAATGTTGCCTGATCCCGGAAAAAATTCAACAAAAACTCCATTTTTCCAAATGAAAAGTAATGAGAAAGAGGTGTTTGCGGAATAATTACGGAAAGGGCTGTCTGTGTAAAATGCGAAAAAGCATTGAAAAATCATGGTTTTTCACAAAAAAAGTGCCGCTTTTACCGAAAAAAGTGCAATTTGCCTTAAAATCAGAAAAATAATTCCATTTTGACCGAAAACAGATGGACAAACCCAAGTTTTATGCCAATAAAATGCGTTATTTGAGCAAAACGTCAATTGACGAAGCCATGAAAATTTGGTATTCTTAATCCATCAGAAACGCATCGGAAGGAGGAATGATTTTGGATTCGATCGTATGGCTGATTCTGATGGTGATATTCCTTGTGGTGGAGGCTGCCTGTGCCATCCATCTGGTGTCCATTTGGTTTGCGACCGGCGCACTGGTTGCTGCCATAGTATCTGCTTTGGGCGGTGAACTTTGGCTGCAGATCACAGTGTTTGCGGTGGTTTCGGCTGGTCTTCTGGCGGCTCTTTGGCCCTTTACCAAGAAGTTCCTGAAGCCGGGACTGAACAAGACCAATGTGGATGCCATTATCGGCACGGAAGGATATGTTACCGCAGATATCGACAATCTCGCCGCCACCGGTCAGGTAAAACTTGGCGGCATGGAGTGGACTGCCCGCAGTGAAAGCGGCGCGCCCATTTCCAAAGGCAGCCTTGTGCGCGTGGAGCGTATTGAGGGTGTCAAGGTATTCGTTTCCCTCGTTGAAGAGAAAGTAAAAGCCTAAATCTATATTTTTGGAGGTTAAATTATGGAAGGTATTTATATTCTTATTGGACTTTTGGTTGTTGCGTTTTTTGTAGTCATTCGTAATATCTTTGTGGTACAACAGTCCCGTGCTTACGTTATCGAGCGTCTTGGCGCGTTTCACAAGGTGCAGGGCGTTGGCCTGCACATTAAAGTGCCCTTTATCGACCGCATTGCCCGTCGCGTTTCCCTGAAAGAGCAGGTCCTGGACTATCCCCCCCAGCCTGTGATCACCAAGGATAATGTTACCATGCAGATCGATACTGTCGTGTACTTCCAGATCACCGACCCCAAACTGTACGCCTACGGCGTGGAGCAGCCCATGGCCGCAATGGAGACCCTGACTGCCACCACCCTGCGTAACATCATCGGTGACCTGGAACTGGACCAGACGCTGACTTCCCGCGATGTGGTCAACACCAAGATGCGCGCCATCCTGGACGAAGCCACCGACCCCTGGGGCATCAAGGTCAACCGCGTGGAACTGAAGAACATTCTGCCTCCTGCTGATATTCAGTCTTCCATGGAAAAGCAGATGAAGGCTGAGCGTGACCGCCGTCAGGCGATCCTGCAGGCGGAAGGCCAGAAGAAGTCTGCCATCCTGATCGCCGAAGGTGAGAAGGAGTCCGCCATTCTGCGCGCAAGCGCTGAGAAGGAAGCCGCTATTTTGAAGGCAGAAGCCGAAAAGCAGGCTGCCATTTTGAAGGCTGACGGCGAGGCCCAGGCGATCATGGCGGTGCAGAAGGCGCTGGCTGATTCTCTGCAACTGCTGAATGAAAACGCGCCCAATGATCAGGTCCTCAAACTCAAGTCCATCGAGGCTATGCAGAAGGTGGCTGACGGTCAGGCGACCAAGATCATCATTCCCAGCGAGATGCAGGGTCTGGTTGGTCTTGCCAACGGCATCGTGGAAGGCACTAAGAAGTAATTCATAACCGTTAGGGGAGGGGCGTGCCCCTCCCTTTATTTGTAAAAGGAGTAACCTTATGCGCATTGTTTCCAATAAAGAGCAAAAAGAATATTTGCGCGCTATGCGGCAGAATCTGGATGCCTGGACCAATTTCGGCTGTGACCGCTTTACCGGCGTGGTGTGGGGCAATTTCTTTTACATCACCCATCATACCGATTGGGAGTGGGATCGCAGAGTTACTTCGGCAAAGCACCGGGCGGTGGGTTTTGTAACGCCTTCTGAGGGCGGCTCAACGGTCAGATGCCTGATTTTCCCCGGCTATACCGACCCGGTGTCGCTGGTTATATTGTATCTTCTGGGAATGCTGGTCTTTATGCTCAAGGACGCGGATATTAGTCAGCCTTTGTGGCATATATTGTCCGCCGTGGTCGTGCTGGTTGTTTCGCTTACTTCGTGCATTCCTTATCTGTTTGTGGATCGCGCGCAGGAAGGTCGGGAGACTTTGCTGGATCTACTGCATGACCCCGTGCCTGTTTGGGAGAAATAAGTGCATAATAATTCCGCCCCGATAATAGTCGGGGCGGTTTTTTAGGAGACGCTTACGGATTTTCGCATGGCGGAAATGGCGCCCTTTTCCAGCCGGGAGACCTGCGCCTGGGAGATGCCCAGCGTGCCGGCCACTTCCATTTGGGTCTTGCCGCCTACAAAGCGCAGGGAAAGGATCTGCTTTTCCCGTTTTCCCAGGGCGTTAAAGGCGTTTTGCAGCGTGATGTGGTCGATCCAGTTGACCTCGGTGTTCCGGGTATCATGCACCTGGTCCATAACAGTCAGCGATTCGCTGCCGTCGGAGTAGACGGGGTCATAAAGGCTTACCGGAGCGCAGACTGCTTCCAGTGCCTGGCTGACTTCTTCGGTGGAAAGATCCAGTTCTTTTGCGATCTCGTCCAGTGTGGGCTCCCGGTCCAGTGCGCAAAGCAGTGCTTCTTTGCATTGCAGCACCCGGTAGGCCACATCCCGGATGGACCGGGAGACCCGTATGGCGCTGTTGTCTCTGAGGTAGCGCCGAACCTCGCCGGCAATCATGGGCACGCCGTAGGTGGAGAAGCGGACGTTTTTACTGGGGTCAAAATTGGAGATTGCTTTAATGAGACCGATGCAGCCGACCTGAAAAAGGTCGTCGGGGTTTTCGCCCCGCTTGTCAAAGCGCTGGATCACGGAAAGCACCAGCCGCAGATTTCCCTCAATGAGGTCCTGCCGGGCGCGTTCATCGCCGTGTTTTGCTTTGAGCAGCAGTTCGTCCATTTGCGCATGGGACAGGGTTTTCAGGCGTGCGGTGTTCACACCGCAGATTTCGACTTTTCCCTGCATGGTTTTCCTCCTGTGTCTTTGGTGGATAAAAGGAGTATTTCCACCGCACCCGAAATGATACGCCAATATCTTTGGCGGATTTTCACAAAAATTTTGTTCGGTTATTTGTGTTTTGGGCGTCTGCATTCGCGGTATTTTGGAAAAGTTCAACTTTTTAGGCAAAAATGGGGAAAAATTTGCGCCGGATTTTTGTTTCCGTAATATCTTGGCGCAACGGAAAAGATTGTGGAAAAGTTTGAAATATTCTGCTTTTTCCACAGCCTGAAACAGGGGAAAACCGGGGTTTGGGGTGTTGCACAGCTTGACTTTTCCACATTTTCCACAGACTTTTCCACAGGGGAGGGGATTTTTCCAAAGTGGGGGTAATAATCTTTTCCGTTGACATAATATTTTTCGACACCCTTCGACAAATGTCCCACTTTTTCGCTATTCATAATTTTCACAACAGGGCATTTGCTCTTGTGAAAAATAGTACTTGACAGATATTTTTCATTCCTCTTGAGGGCGTGATTTGGAAAATAACCCACAAATGGCTTGCTTTTTTTCAAAAAATTTTGCAAAAAGGTATTGATTTTACGAAAAAACAGCGGTATAATGCTTATCTGTATGAACAAGATTGGCAAAGTAGGAGGTGTAACCAAATGCCCAACATTAAGTCCTCTAAGAAGGATGTCATCCGTTCCAAGATCGCTTATGAGAAGAACAAGGCTGATAAGTCCGAGCTGAAGACCAACCTGAAGAAGTTCGACGCCGCTGTGCTGACCGGCGACAAGGTCGCTGCTGCTGCCGCTTACACTGTCGCTGTCCAGTCCGTTGATAAGGCTGTCAACAAGGGTCTTCTGCACAAGAATAATGCTGCCCGCAAGAAGAGCAGCCTGACCCTGAAGCTGAACAAGCTGGCCTGATTTCTCTGAAAATATCTCCCTCCCATTTTCCGGAGGGAGTTTTTTCATTTTACCCCAACGGATCCTTTGATCTATAAGTGCGCATCCCGTGGCTTGAGGTATACTTGATACATCTGCGCCATGGGATGCTTTTTCTATATCAAAATCTCTCGTCGGACGGCTTTGCATATACGGTTGCCGCGCGGAAAATATTGTGCTATAATAAATCAAAAGGAGGTGAGTGCCATGGCAAGACTTTCTGATCCCATTACTATTTTAAAGGGTATTGGGCCGGCGAAGGCAAAATTGTTTCACAATCTGAATATCTTTACTTTGCAGGATTTGATCTGTCATTTCCCCCGGGGTTATGAGGACCGCACAGCGCTTACCACCATCGACAAATTGGAGGTGGATGTGCCCGGCTGTTTCAAGGCCATGGTCATGAACACCCCCCAGACCCGTCACATCCGCAAGGGACTTGATTTGACCAAAGTGCAGATCGCGGACCATACCGCTCGACTGAATGTGACTTTTTTTAACAATAAATTTGCGGCGGAATCGCTGAAATATGGTCAGGAATATGTGTTTTACGGTGCGGTAACCGGCGATTTTGTGGGTTACAGCATGGTTAATCCGGTTTTTGAAGCGCTCTCTTCCGCGCCGGTGGCTACCCGACGGGTGCTGCCCATTTATCCGCTGACTGCAGGACTGAATAACGCCACGGTGCTTAAAGCCGTGCGTCAGGAGCTGGCGCTTTGCGATCCGCCCAGGGAGATCATTCCGGCCGAGGTGCGGCAGCAGTACGGCATTTTGGGCGCGGACCGGGCGTACTATGCCATTCACGAGCCGTCTTCCATGGCGGAGGCGGAACTGGCAAAGCGCCGGCTCATTTTTGAAGAGTTTTTTGTGTTCTCTGCCGGTCTTGCGCTTATGCGCGCCCAAAGAGGGCAGAAGACCACCCGCCCCTATGAAGATTTGGACCTTGAGCCGTTTTTGGCGGCATTGCCTTTTAGCCTTACCGGCGCGCAGATGCGCGCGGTGGAGGAAGTGTTGCACGATCTTGGATCCGGCGCGCCTATGAACCGCCTTGTGCAGGGCGATGTGGGTAGCGGCAAGACCATGGTGGCGGCTGCCGCGGCCTACTGCGCGGTGAAAAACGGCGCGCAGGCGGCGCTGATGGCGCCTACGGAAATTCTGGCGGAGCAGCACTACCATTCTCTTGCGCCGCTTTTGGAGCGATTTGGCATCCGTACGGCGCTGCTTACCGGCTCCATGACGCCCAAGCAGAAGCAAAATGTCCGGGATGCGCTGGCATCCGGCGGGGCGGATCTGGCGGTGGGTACTCATGCGCTGCTTTCCGAAAGCACGGAATTTCGGGAGTTGGGGCTGGTCATTACCGATGAACAACACCGCTTTGGCGTGGATCAGCGTTCCAAACTTTCGAAAAAGGGTACTGACCCCCATCTTTTGGTCATGTCGGCTACCCCCATTCCCAGAACGCTGGCACTGCTACTCTACGGCGATCTGGATGTGAGTGTTATCGGTGAACTTCCTCCCGGACGGCAAAAGGTGGATACTTTCCTGGTGGACGAATCCTACCGCGCCCGGATCAATGCCTTTATCCGCAAGCATGTGGCGGAAAAGCATCAATGCTTTATCGTCTGCCCGGCGGTGGAGGAAAATGAAGAACTGAACATCAAATCTGCCACGGTCTGGGCGGAAACGCTGCAAAAGACGGTGTTCCCGGATCTGCGCATCGCACTGCTGCACGGTCAGATGAAGGCTTCGGAAAAGGAAAGTGCAATGGCGTCCTTTGCCCGGGGCGAGGCGGATGTAATGGTGGCTACCACGGTCATCGAGGTGGGCGTAGATGTGCCCAATGCTACGCTGATGGTCATTGAGGACGCGGACCGTTTCGGTCTTTCCCAGCTGCACCAACTTCGCGGCCGGGTGGGACGCGGCAAAGCCAAGAGTTATTGCATTTTGACCTCCCACAATAAAAATCCGGAAACTTTGGCGCGGCTGAAGGCGTTGTGCGGCACTACCGACGGATTTAAGATCGCGGAGGAAGATCTGCGCCTGCGCGGTCCCGGTGATTTCTTCGGCAGCCGGCAGTCGGGTCTGCCTACTTTCCGGGTGGCGAATCTTTCCATGGATCTGCAGACACTGAAGGATGCGCAAATGGCATCTGCCCGGTGGATCGAAACTTCCGGCACATCGGATACACCGGAGGCGCAGGAATTGCGCGCACGTATCGGTGAACTGTTCCTGCGTGCAAAAGATACGATGAATTAGTGAAATTTAGGGGGGGACGGATATGCCGTCCCCCCTTGCATTTACGAATAAAAAATGATATCATAGAATTGGAATCTAAAGAAATAGGAGGAATCCCCCATGAAAAGAACGGTTATGTTGTTTGTTCTGGCAATCTTGTGCGCCGCGTTGCTGGCCGGCTGTGGCTGCAAGCATGAGATTTGGAACGCTGCCAATTGCGAGACACCCAAGACCTGTGCAGAATGCGGCGAAACAGAGGGCGAAGCCCTGGGCCACAAGTGGGTGGATGCCGACTGCGAGACGGCTAAGACCTGCTCCGTGTGTAATAAGACCGAGGGTGAGGCTCTGGGTCACACTTGGGTAGATGCCGACTGCGAAACACCCAAGACTTGCTCCGTGTGCAATAAGACAGAGGGTGCTGCTTTGGGACATACCTGGGTGGACGCTACCACCGAAGCACCGAAGACTTGTACCACTTGCCAGAAAACCGAGGGCGAGCGGATCATTACCGATCCTCGTTTTACCACTGCTGCCTGCCAGCAACTGTTCGGCACTTGGGCGAATACCGCTACCTTTACCGGCGAAATGATGGGCATGGAAGGTTTTGAGGGTACGATGGATGTGACCTTCTTAATTACGTTCTCCAATGATGGCGTGATGTCTATGGAAGTGGATGTGCACATAACCGATGAGTTCTATGCGCTTCTGAAAGTTTATGTCATGGAGAGCATTTATGCGGAACTGGAGTATTCCGGCATCAGCAGAGAGGATGCTGATGAATATTTCAAAGTAAATGCGGGCATGAGCATCGAGGAGTACGTGGATGAGTCTCTGGAGATGGTGGATTTCGAAACGCTTTATGATGCATTGACGTATAAGTACAATTATTATGTAGATGGGGATACCATCTACGCCGGTCTTAACTGGAATTTATTGGAGCCTATGCAGTTTACTCTTCAGGACGGAAAATTGGAGATGGAGGGTTATGCAGAGTTCATTGGTGTGGAGGAAGCAATCTTTGTTCGGGTGAAGGATCTTAACGGTAACAGTATTTCTGTGGTGGCTTAAAACTTTCTTAATATTCCCCGGAAAATGGAACTAAAAGGTCTCCATTTTCCGGGATTTTTTTGGCAGAATAAGAAAAAGTGCAAAAATTGCTTGTAAGTTGCGCATAAATGTAGTAAAATACTATGCGTAGAAATTTGCAATTTACCGCTTTTGGCGGTTTGGAGGTTATTTTGTTTATGGAAAAACCCATTGTTCTTGTGATCATGGACGGTGTCGGCAAAGGCGACGGCGGCAGCGGTGATGCTGTTGCGGTTGCAAATACCCCCACGCTGGACCGTTTGCTGGTGACTTGCCCCCATACTTATCTGAAAGCCCACGGCACTGCCGTCGGTCTGCCCTCTGACGAGGATATGGGTAACTCTGAAGTCGGCCATAATGCCCTCGGCTGCGGTCAGATTTACTCCCAGGGCGCCAAACTGGTGGGCGAAAGCATTGAAAACGGCGTGCTGTTCGCATCTGAAACCTGGAAAGATCTGGTTGCCAATGCCGAAGGTAAGGCCATGCATTTCATCGGCCTGCTGTCTGACGGCAATGTGCATTCCAATATTGCCCATCTGATCGCGCTGCTGCGCCGGGCAAAGGCCGAAGGCGTGAAGAAGGCTTATTGTCATATTCTGCTGGACGGCCGCGATGTGCCTGCCACTTCCGCGCTGGAGTATGTTGGTGCGCTGGAAGATGTTTTGGCGGAACTCAGCACCGAAGGCTGCGATTATGCCATCGCTTCCGGCGGTGGCCGTATGGTGGTCACCATGGACCGTTACGAGGCCAACTGGGGCATGGTGGAAAATGGCTGGCGCACCCATGTGCAGGGCATTGGCAGACAGTTTGCGTCCGCTGCCGAGGCCATCGAAACCTACCGCGCTGAGACCGGATGCATCGATCAGGACCTGCCTGCTTTCGTTGTGGCAAGAAACGGTGAGCCTGTTGCCAAGATCGCGAATGGCGACAGCGTGATCCTCTTCAATTTCCGCGGTGACCGCGCCCAGGAGATCTCCATCGCTTTCGACCGCAAGGATTTTGACAAGTTTGACCGCGGTGACTATAGCGGCGTGAAGTTTGCCGGTATGCTGCAGTATGACGGCGACCTGAACATTCCCGAAAATTATCTGGTGCAGCCTCCCGTGATCCAGAACACCCTGACCGAGGTGCTGTGTGCTGCCGGTATTACTGAGTATGCTGTGTCCGAAACTCAGAAGTATGGCCATGTGACCTACTTCTGGAACGGCAACCGCAGCGGCAAGGTCTGCGAAGAACTGGAGACCTATGAGGAGATCCCCTCCGATGTGATCCCCTTCGAGCAGGCACCTGCCATGAAGTCTAAAGAGATCACGGAGAAACTGGTGGAGGCAATGGCATCCGGCAAGTACCAGTTCCTGCGCTGCAACTATCCCAATGGTGATATGGTCGGTCACACCGGTGACATGAACGCGGTCGTCTACGCCATGGAGTGCGTGGATCGCAGTCTGAGCGCTGTGCTGGAGGCCGCTGACCGCTACGGCTATACCGTGCTGATCACTGCCGACCACGGCAACGCCGATCAGATGACGGAGACCAAGAAGGGTAAAACTTCCGTGCGTACCGCCCATTCTTTGAACGCAGTTCCCTTTATCATTTATGATCCCCAGCGCACCTTCTCCATCCGCGACGGCGCTTACGGCCTTGCCAATGTGGCGCCCACTGTGGTGAAACTCATGGGTTTGAACGCTCCTTCCTGCTGGGAAGAGAGCATGATCTGATTCTTCAGGAGGTAACGATATGATCCGTCAAAGTAACGACAATGGCATTATCCGCGTGGCAACCAATGTTTATACCGAGATCGCAGGTACCGCTGCCACCAATTGTTTCGGCGTGAAGGGCATGGCTGCCCGGAGCGTTAAGGATGGCGTTTATCATCTGCTGCGCAAGGAATCCGCGTCCAAGGGCGTGGAGGTGCAGATGAATGAGGACGATTCCGTCACCATCGACCTGCACATCATGGTCGACAGCGGCGTGAATTTGCAGGCGGTTGCCAATTCCATCATCTCCGAGGTGCGTTATGTGGTCACTAAGACCACCGGCTCTGAAGTCCGTGCGGTGAATGTGCACGTTGACTCCATGATGGTCGGCTGATAATTGGAGGTAGTGTGTTTTGAGACAGATAATTCACGGCGCAGCATTCCGCCGCATGGTGATCAATGCTGCTGCATCCATTGAGATCAATAAGCAGGCGCTGAACGAACTGAACGTCTTTCCCGTGCCCGATGGCGATACCGGCACCAATATGTCCATGACGATCAATGCCGCAGCCGCCGATCTGCGCAAGTTGGAAGATCCTTCGCTGGAGAAGGCTGCCGGCGCAACTGCTTCCGCCACTCTGCGTGGTGCCAGAGGCAATTCCGGCGTTATTCTGAGCCTGCTGTTCAGAGGCATTTCCAGAAAACTCAAGGGCGAGACCGAATGCGATGGCGTTCTGTGGGCGCAGGCTCTGCGCGAGGGTGTGGATGCTGCCTATAAGGCTGTTATGAAGCCTGCCGAGGGCACGATTCTGACCGTTGCCCGTTTGGCTGCTGACAAGGCCATTGAGGCTTCTCAGGAGAATAACCATATCGAGTTTGTCCACGCCGCTGCCATTGAAGAGGCAAAGGTGGCGCTGACCAATACCGTGAATCAGAATCCTGTGCTGAAGAAGGCGGGCGTTGTGGACGCCGGCGGTAAGGGCTGGCTGGTGGCGCTGGAGGCTATGATGCTGGCGCTGCAGGGCGAAGATATCGTTGTGCCTGAGGGAATGACATCGGATGTCAAGGAGGCTGCGGATTTCTCCGATTTTGACACCGAGGATATTACCTTCACTTATTGCACGGAGTTCATTATTTCCCGCGAAAATGACAATGATCCCGAGAAACTTCGGGAGTTCCTCAGCAGCCTTGGCGACAGCCTGGTGCTGGTAGATGACGATGAGATCATCAAGGTCCATGTTCATACCAATGACCCCGGCAAAGCGCTGCATGAGGCTATTGATTACGGCTCTTTTGTCACTGTGAAGATCGAAAATATGCGTCTGCAGCATACCGAAAAGGTCATGAGTGAGCAGGAAATGGCTCCCAAGATCGCCGAGCCCACCAAGCCTATTGGCGTGGTCTCTGTTTCTGTGGGTGCCGGCATTGCAGAGGTTTTCGGCAATCTGGGCGTGGATGGCATGGTGTCCGGCGGACAGACCATGAACCCCAGCACTCAGGATATTCTGGAAGTGGTCAATACCGTTCCCGCGGAGACGGTATTCATTCTGCCCAACAATAAGAATATCATCATGGCAGCCGAGCAGGTCAATGCGCTGACCCCCAAGAATGTGGTGGTCATTCCCAGCAAGACCATTCCTCAGGGCATTACCGCCATGCTGAACTTCAACCCCGATGGCACCATCGAGGAGAATGTGGAAGCCATGACGGAGCCTTTGGCGACCGTGGATACCCTGCAGGTCACTTATGCTGCCCGTGACTCCGAGTTTGGCGGCTATCAGATCAAAGAGGGTGACTACCTTGCGCTGTATGGCAGCGCGCTTTTCGGCACCAGCCAGGACATTAAGTCCCTGCTGAAGCGGCTGGCCGAGAAGGTTTGCGAGACCGGCAAGGAGTATATCACCATTTACTACGGTGCGGATATCACCGAAAAGCAGGCCCAGAAGGTTGCGGATCTGTTCATGCAGGTCTGTCCTAATGCGGATGTGAATCTGCTCAGTGGCGGTCAGCCGGTGTATTACTATCTGATCTCTGCAGAATAAGCGCATTTTTATCGTGCCTGCCGCCTAAAAAGGGTGGCGGGCACGGTGTTTTTTCCCTTCGGCTGCATATTCTATTAAGGATGCAGAAAGGAGGGGTGGCATTGGAGTTTTACGAAATGGGTGGCTTGATCGGCAAGACCCGCGCCTTGCTCAAGCGGCTGCAGGAAATGCAGATCCCCAGCCATGCTGCCGGAGCCGGTTATTTTATCGTGCTTTCGGTTTTTCCGGTGCTGGTGCTGCTGTTTTCGCTGCTGCGCTATACCAATATGGATGCCCATGACCTTTTGTCGCTTCTGGAGGGCTTCGTGCCGGCGGCGCTGATGAGCGCGGCGGAGAAACTCATTGTCAGCACCTATGCCCATACCGGTGCAGCGGTGGTGGGCGTTTCCGCAATTGGCGCGCTGTGGTCTGCCAGCCGGGGCATCTATGGGGTGCTCCGCGGCCTGAACACCATCTACGGGGTGGAGGAAAACCGCGGCTACTTCTATACCCGGCTGATCTGCATGGCTTACACTTTTCTGTTTTTGCTGGTGCTGGTTTTGACGCTGGTGCTGGGGGTGTTCGGTGAGATGCTGCTGGATTATCTTCCGCCTGCCGCAGGAAAATTGGGCGCGCTGTTTTCGGGTGCGGTGGATTTGCGTTTTTTGCTGATGCTAACTTTTCAGACAGCGCTGTTTACTGCCGTATTTATGGTGCTTCCCAACCGGCGCAATACCTTCCGGCAGAGCGTGCCCGGTGCGGTGCTGGCATCTTCCGGATGGCTGATCTTCACCAGAGGATTTTCGTTCTATGTGGAGCATTTTTCCGGGTATTCGGGCATTTACGGCTCGGTGTACGCTGTGGCGCTGAGCATGCTTTGGCTGTATTTTTGCCTTTCCATCGTGTTTTACGGCGGTGCGCTGAACCGTATTTTAATGGAGCAAAGCAAAAAACAGTAAATATTTTCCATGTTCATGCCTAGTTCACAGCCTTGTGGTAGTATAGATACAAAGGAGGTGCGCCATGTTCGGACTGATCAATGCGAATTTAAAAGAATTGTCCCCGGAGGAAAGAAAGCGCTATAACGCGGTATATTGCGGTATTTGCCGCGGCATCCGGCAGCGCGCCAACCAAATGGCCCGCCTGGGATTGCAGTATGATATGGCGTTTTTGGCGTTGCTGCTGATGAGCCTTTATGAACCAAAGGAGCAGCAGGGCAGAAATGTCTGTGTGACCCATCCTGTGTACCCCAAACCGTGGGTGGACAATATCTATGTGCGCTACGCTGCGGACATGAACATCGCCCTTGCCTACTACAAGGCGGCGGACGATTATGCCGACGAGGGGCGCTTGACATCCAAAATGATGGCCGGTGTGTTCGGTAAGGAACTGGCATCCGTCGTTTTGCAGTATCCCCGGCAGTGCAGGGCCATGGAAGAGTGCATCACCAAACTTTCGGCACTGGAAAAGGAGAACTGCTCCAGCGCCGATGAGACCGCCAATTGCTTCGGTGCGCTGATGGCGGAACTAATGGTCTATGAAGAAGATCTGTGGGCGCCTACCTTGCGGAAAATGGGCATGGCGCTGGGCAGATTTATCTACTTGGCGGACGCGGCGGTGGACTACCGCCGGGATGTGAAAATGGGCGCGTACAATCCCTTTATCGCCATGCAGACCGGCTACGACTGGCCCCGCTGGGAGAATTATCTGGTGCTGGCCATGGGCAGTTGTACGGAAGAATTTGAAAAATTGCCGCTGGTGCAGGATAAGAAGATTTTGGATAATATTCTTTATAGCGGCGTTTGGTGCAGCCTTGCGCACATGAAAACAAAAGCAAAGGAGGAAGGGCAGTGATCAGTGATCCGTATAAGGTCTTAGGCGTCAGCCGCGATGCCACGGACGAGCAGATCAAGCAGGCATACCGCCGTTTGGCGAAGAAATATCACCCCGACCTCAACCCCGGGGACAAAGAGGCTGCACGGAAAATGCAGGAAGTCAATGCCGCTTATGAACAGATCAAAAACCCGGATGCAACCAGTAATCAGCAAAATTACGGCGGCTATGGACAAGATCCTTTCGGCGGCTACGGTTACGGCCCTTACGGCGGCTACAGCCGTCAGACCCGGCAGGAAAGCGGCGATCAGTATCAACAGGGCGCCTACAATTATGTCCGCATGGGGCGCTATCAGGAGGCGCTGAACATTCTGAGCAATTCCCAAAACCGCAATGCCCGGTGGTACTATATCAGCGCCCTTGCCAATAATGGCCTGGGCAATCAAGTAACCGCGCTGGAGCATATCCGCAAGGCGGTATCTATGGAGCCGGATAATCAGGAGTATTTGTTCACGCTGGAACGCATCCAGCATGGCGGCAATACTTACCGACGGCAGGCTGGCAATTTTGGCGGCTTTACCATGCGCGCTTCGCCGTGCTTCAGTATGCTGCTTTGCTGGTTTGTGAATCTTTTTTGCTGCCGCGGCGGATGTTTTTACTGTTGACACCAATACTAAAAACATCTATAATACTATTTGACAACTGGATAGCGCTTCGTGGCGGCTTCGGCGATGAACCGATGCCGCTGAACAAGATAATCAGGTTCGAATCCTGAACGGTACCGCCGCTGTATATGCCAGTGGCGCTCTTATGACGAAAGTCAGTCACTGGGGTCTCCCCGGGAAGGCAGAGCGCCGCAGTTACCCAGAACTGCAAAGCATGAGTCAGAAGACCTACGAAGGGCATTTTTCCCGCATCCTGCGCGATTACAGGGTGTTGCGTTTGTCGCAGAAAAACGGCTGCGGCGCTAATTTTAGCGCCGCAGCATTCTTATTTTTGGAGGGATATATTATGAAAAACAAGAAGTTATGGATCGCCATTATCGCGGTGATCACGGTCGTGAGCCTGCTGGCCGGCTGTAAAGCGGAGCCTTTGGTCATTAAGGACTCCGAGCATTGCATCGTCATTAAGACCACGGGTCTCGCCGCGGATGCGGATATGCTGCTGGTGGACTATATGGCGCAGTTGGCAGAAAAAGGGGAGTTGGTTTACAGCCTTACCGATGGCATGGTCACATCTGTCAACGGCATCGATAATCCTGCGGATTTCAGCAGTTGCTGGATGCTCTATACCAGCGATGCGGAAAACGCCAATACTGCATGGGGCACTGTGGAGTATGACGGTGTAGCCTACGGCTCTGCCATCTCCGGCGCGGAGACCCTGAAGATCAAGCCGGATCAACTCTATATTTGGGTATATCAGAGTTTCTAAGCAATGAACAAAACAAGATTGATCGTCCGCGTGGCAATTTGCGTCGCCATGCTCATTGGCGGACAGGTGGCGCTTAGCGGTATATCCGGCGTGGAGATTGTCACGGTGATGCTGCTTTGCATGTGTTTTTGCTACGGCAGCCGCACCGGTTTGGCCATCGCCACGGTGTTTTCGCTGCTGCGGTGTTTCATATTTGGTTTTCAGGTCAATGTCATCGTGCTGTACCTGATCTATTATAATTTGTTCGCTGTGTTCTTCGGCTGGCTGGGGGCGAGATTTGCTGGGAAGATCTCGTTTGCAAGACATATTACCGTCGTGGCGTTGGCGGTGGTTTTTACCGTGCTTTTCACGATGATGGATAATGTTCTTACGCCGCTGATCTATGGGTTTCATGCCAACGCGGCAAAAGTCTATTTTTTGCAGTCGCTGCCTGTGCTGGTACCGCAGATGATCTGCACAGCGGTGACGGTGGCGGTGCTGTTTGTGCCGCTGACCAAAGTGATCCGGAAATTCGACAAATAAAAAGCGGAGTGGGCATTGCCCACTCCGTTTTCTTTATACCTCTTTGTACATTGCTGCGGCATCGTCCTTGCGAACCGTTTCTGCGATTTGCAAAACTTCCACTGCCACAGTTCGGGTGCCCAGTGCGATCTCGATCTTATCGCCCACTTTTACCTCGTAACTTGCTTTAACCACGCGTCCGTTGACGCTGATGCGGCCGTTGTCGCAAGCCTCGTTGGCGACGGTGCGGCGTTTGATGAGCCGGGAGACCTTCAGATATTTGTCAAGACGCATGCATTATTTTGCCACAGCGTCCTTCAGAGCCTTGCTGGCCTTGAAAGCGGGGACGCGGGTAGCGGGGATCTCGATGGTTTCCTTGGTGTGGGGGTTGCGGCCGGTGCGGGCGCCACGGGACTTGGTCTCGAAGATGCCAAAGCCGGACAACTGGACCTTCTCACCAGCGACCAGAGCGGCGGTTGCAGCGTCGATAGCAGCGTTCAGAATGCGCTCTGCATCCTTCTTGGTAATGCCGGCCTTCTCGGCGGTAACAGCGATCAGTTCGGTTTTATTCATAGTTGTTTCTCCTCTCAATTATTGGGAATTTCCAAGTTCAAATTATCATAATATTAGCCAAAAAGCAAGGATTATTTTCACAAATGGAGCAATTTTGCGATTTTTTCGCCTTTGGGCAGCAGCAGGCAGTCCGCCTTGGTGATGGCTTTAAGTTTCACGGCGGCAAATACATAGACTGCAACACCGGCCAGGATCGGCACGCCGCAGGCGATGACACGGCTGACATCGCTGCCCAGCAGCGCGAGGATGCCCTGCCAGCAGCCGAATACCACGGCGCCCATAATGAGCGCTGCCAGCACCGAGCGCATCAGGTTGCGTACGATGGCGGGGGGATTGGGCAGTACCCGGTGAATGGCAAACAGGTTCAGCACTGTGATACACAGATAGCAAAGCAAACTTCCGATGGGCGTGCCCAGAATGCCGATATTGGGATTGCCGGTGAGGATAAATACCGCCACCAGTTTTAGAATGCCGCCAACGAACATATTGATCACCGGCAGATTTACATGACCGTGGGCCTGCATGATGGCATTGGTCAGCAGCACGATGGCATTGAATACGATGCAGATGCCCAGCACCGTCATCAAACTGGTGGCCAGCACCAGTCTTTCGCCGGTGTAACTGCCCAAAAGACCGGTAACAGGCTCTGCCAGCACGGCCAGGCCCACAGCGCAGGGTGCGCTGATCAGACCGGTGACGCGTACGGCGGATTCTTCGGTCTCTTTGGCGGCAGCGTGGTCACCGGTGGTCAGATAGGATGTGATGGCGGGAATGGCGCTGATGGTAATAGGGGTAATAAATGCGCAGGGCATATTGAAGATCTTCTGCGTGAAGTTGTAGATGCCCTTTTGCAGATCCGCTTGATCCTGGGTCAGGGTCTGCAGCAGTTGGCTCATATAGATCTTGGTCTCCAGCACGGTCAGCAGTTGCAGACCGGCAGAGCCGATGGTAATGGGCACGGCAATGGCCAGCAGACCTTTGGCAATGTCTTTTCCGGAGGAAACCTGCTCATTGGACTGCGGCAGGTCCTTATAGACCTTGCGGAAGCAGTGGTTCAGATAAAGGGAAGACAGCAGGCAACTCATGGTCACGCCTGCAATGGCGCCGCCGGCAGCCAGAGAGAAACTCTTGGTGTACCACAAAATCAGCACCGCGGCAGCGATGCCCACGATGAGTTTGCAAATGGCCTCCAGCACCTGAGAGACCGAGGTGGGGGTCATGTTGCTCTGCCCCTGGAAGAAGCCCCGGTAGGTGCTCATAAGGCAGATGAGGAAACAACTCGGTCCCAGGGCGGCGATGGCTGCCCATGCGTCCGGCTGCTCCTGGAAATTCGCCAGTTGCTTGCAGAAAAGGGTCATCAGCAGCGTGCCGATGAGACCCAGGGTCAGGAAAATGGTCTTGCTGACAGTGTAGATCTTCCGCACTTCCTTGAAATGACCCAAACTGTGGGCGGCGGAGATCATGCGGCTCATGGCAACGGGCAGACCCGCGGTGGAGATCATTAAAAGCAGCGTGTAGATCTCGTAGGCGGTGGAGTAGTAACTGAAGCCCTGCTCACCGATGATAGCGTTGAGGGGAATGGAATAGAACGCGCCGATGACCTTGACGATGGCGGTGGACATGGCCAGCAGCATGGTGCCGTGCAGGAATGACTGCTTTTTAGGGGATTCAGCCATGGTTACTCCGCTCCTTTCTCGGCAAAGAGCCGGTCAATGGCATAGGTAGTGAGTTCTTCCACGGTTTTATTCAGGTCGATGGTGGGGAATTGACCGTTTTGGTAAAGGATCTTGCCCCGGACCATGGTCATGGCAACATCACCGCCCTTGGCGCTGAAAACCAGACCGCTCAAAACATTGTGGCAGGGGATCAGATGGGGTGCGGAAAAGTCCACAAGGCAGAGGTCTGCATCGTAGCCTTCTTTCAGCATACCGGTGTTATCGGCGCGCCCCTGGGCTTTTGCGCCGCAGGTGGTGGCCATCATTAGCGCGGCTGCTGCAGGCAGTGCGGCTGCATCGCCGGCGGCTGCCCGCTGCGCAAGGCAAACACCGCGCATAACTTCAAAGAGGTCAAGATTACCGGCATCCAATGCGCCGCCGGTACCCAGCGCCACATTCATGCCGTTTTTCACGCAGGCGCTGACATTGGCGGACGGCTGACCGGATTTTGCGGCGGAGAGAGGGCAGGCCACAGCGGTGGCTTTCTTTTTGCCCAAAAGGGCCATATCTTCTTCGCTTAGGCAGGCGCAGCCTGCGGCGGTTGCGGGCACATTGAAAACACCGTGGCAGTTTAAAAGTTCCGCCGGAGTCAGACCGCTGCGGTCCAGGCAGGAGTCCACTTCCTTTTGTGTTTCTGCAAGATGCAGTTGCATACCGAGATTTTGTTCAGCGGCGTAGCCAACCAGACCTTCCCACAATTTGTGGTTGCTGGTATACTCTGCGTGAATGCCGGCATTGATGCGGATGCGGCCGTCGTCATAGCCGTTCCACTTTTCTGCTACGCGGCGCAGTTCCTGGCATTGCTCATCGGTGTCGAAATCGAAGTCTTCGCACTGGTCGATAAAACGGTAGGCGGACAGGGCAATGTTTGCCTTGATGCCCGCGTCAGCGGCGGCTTCGGCGGTGGCTTCAGGATAGTAGTAAAGGTCAGAAACGGAGGTGACGCCAAAGCGCAAACACTCGGCAATGGCCAGCGTGGCAGCGGCTTTGGCGCTGCGGCTGTCCATGCGTGCTTCTTTCTTCAGTTGCTCTTCCAGCGCCTGTGCGGCGGTGAGGTCGTCGCAGTAATTGCGCAGCGCGGTGGTAGCCAGATGTGTGTGGCAGTTGATAAGACCCGGCATGGCGACCATGCCCGTACCGTCGATGATGGTTTCGGGCTTTTCTTCCGGTGCGGTTTTGCCGATGTATGTAATTTTTCCCTGAGCGACGCCCAAATATGCGCCGAAGAGGATGTCCATGCGCTCGTTCATGGTCACGATGGTGACATTGGAAATTAAAGTGTCCAAGAGATGACTTCCTTTCCTTTGCTGATGTCAAAGCAATTCAAAAAGTGCTTCTTTGTCCTTGAGAACAGAGTCGATCATTTCAATGTACTGTTCCGGGAATTTGGGGTTGTGGAAGCGCTGCAGCGTGCCGTCGGGGAGGTTCAGTTTGTTCATGCCGCCTCCGCCGAGGGAGACGATGGTGTGCAGTTCTTCCATCATGTAGATGTTGTAAAGGCAATCTCTGCCGCCACTGCTCCAGCCCACGTTTTCAAACGAGCCGGACATGTATTTCTGCCGGTAGAGGTAGTAAGGCTTGTAGCCGAGGCCGGGCAGGGCTTCGTTGGCGTACTCCACCATTTGCGCCACCTCTCGGGCGGTGGAGAGATTTTCCCGTTTTTCAAAGAGGTCAGCGCCTTTTTTCAGCGCCAGCGTGTGCACGGTGATGTTGGCAGGCGCAAGACCGGCGACGGTGTCCAGTGAATAGCGGAAACCGTCAAAATCGTCCTGGGGCAGACCGGCGATCAGGTCCATATTGATGTTTTCAAAGCCGGCGTCCATCGCCCAGCGGTAGGCATCCACCACGGCTTGCGCATCGTGGGGTCTTCCGCAGGCCCGCAGGACATGGTCGCGCATGGTTTGAGGATTGATGCTCATGCGGTCAGCGCCGCCGGCGCGGATAACGCGCAGTTTTTCGGCGCTGAGGGTATCGGGTCTGCCGCCCTCCACGGTAAACTCCAGACAACGGGCAAGGTCGAAATGGGTATTCACCGCATCTAACAGCCGCTTCATTTGCTCACATGAGAGGGTGGTGGGCGTGCCGCCTCCTATATAGATGGTACGAACCGTCTTGCCGGAATTTGCAAGGAGTTTTCCGGTGCAGGCAATCTCTTGCGAAAGCGCCTGCAGGTAGGGTTCGAGAAGTTGCGTCTTTTTGCCCACCGTGCGGCTTACAAAACTGCAGTAACTGCACCGGGTGGGGCAGAAGGGAATGCCGATGTAAAGGGAAATGTCGTTTTTGTCCAGCAGTTTTGCTGCCTGAACGGTGGATTTGGAGCAGTCGATGGCCAGTTCTTGCCGCCGGGGGGTCACATAGTAGACCTTTTCCAGCAGTTTTCGGGCGCTTTCCGCTGTGCCGCCTTCCAGAAGATGCTTTGTGGAGATCTTGGTGGGCCGCACGCCTGCCAGTGCGCCCCATGCCGGGGCGTTGGGCAGCAATTTTACTGCCGCCAGATAAAAGCATTGCTGCAGCATCTGCCGCCGCGTCTTTACGGTCTCGTTGGCGGATCGGATGCGCTTGGATGCGGTGACGGTTTTCCCGTCAACTGTGATTTTGGCGGTGGCGGTGAGCCATGTCTTGCTCCGGTGGAGGGAAGATGTCGCTTCGCCGTCAGCGTCTGCACCGAAGAGTGACATCATCAGTTGCTCCACGGCATAACGGTCGTCATGACCGGTAAGTGTCAGTTTCATATTCAGCCTCGCAGATAAGGATTATACCGCTTTTCTGCAGCCAGGGTGGTGATTTCACCGTGTCCCGGGTAGACATTCAGGTCTCCTCCCAAAGCGGCAAGGCGGTTAAGGCTTTGCATCATCTGCTCCCAACTGCCGCAGGGAAAATCGGTTCTGCCGCAGCCTCCGGCAAACAGGGTATCACCGGAAAACAGATGTTCTCCCATAAGATAGCATACCGAGCCCGGCGTGTGCCCCGGCGTGTGCAGCACAGTCACAGCAATGCCGGCCAGGTCGAGCACATCGCCCTCGGCGCAGTTATGGGTATAAAACTGTCTGCCGGTGGGAAAACGCGCCGGCAGGATCAGTTCGTGTTTGTGCAAATATACGGGGCAATTAAAGACGGATACCAGTTCTTTTACAGCGCCGTCATGATCGAAATGGCCGTGGGTCAGCAGAATCGCGGCCGGGGTCAGGCGTTCCTGCTCCAAAAGGCTGAGGATCTTTTTTGCGTTGTCGCCGGGGTCGATAACAAGGCAGGCGCTGCTGTTTTCCTGGTGTGCGATGTAGCAGTTGGTCTGCAGCATGCCCACGGGAAGCGTGTGGATCTTCAGCATAAATTTATCTCCTGGGGGTGTCCATGAGTTGCTTGGTGTCCAGAATCAGGGTCACCGGACCGTCGTTGACGGAGGCGACTTTCATGTCCGCGCCAAAGCGTCCGTGCTGGGGCGGATAGCCCAGTTCCGCGCAGATGGACAGGAATTTTTCGTAAAGTTCGTTGCCCAGCACCGGATCGGCCGCATCGGTGAAACTGGGACGGCGGCCTTTGCGGCAATTGCCGTAGAGCGTGAACTGGCTGACTACCAGCACTTCGCCGCCGATTGCGTCCAGACCGAGATTCATTTTGCCGTCTTCGTCCTCAAAGATCCGAAGGCTCAACGCTTTTTCCGCAAGGTAGCGGCATTCTTTTTCGGTATCTTCCGGTCCAACGCCCAGCAGGATGAGAAAACCCCTGCCGATGGCGCCTACCGTTTCGCCGTCGATGGTCACGGATGCGGAATTTACGCGGGTCAAAACAGCGCGCATAAGATTGCGCTCCTTTCGGTCAATTTTGTCCTCTGCGGGAACTGATCACATCGGGAATGTTCAGCAGTTTGTTGCGGATGGCGTCCAGTTCGGCGACATCCTGCACTTCAAATTTGACAGTGAAGATGCTGCGGCCGCCGGGCAGGTCTTTGCCGAAGAGTTCCTTCACGCGCAGACGCGCGGTGGTCATGGTCTGCGCCACGTCCAAAAGCAGTCCGTCGCGGGTGATGCACTCCAGTTCCAGAGTGGTTTCAAAGGGCTGGGCGTCCATATTGGCCCAGCGTACGCGAACCCATCGGGCAGCCTGAATGGGGTGATCCCGATTGGCGGCATTGGGGCAATCGCAGCGGTGAATGCTGACACCGAAACCCTTGGTGATAAAGCCCACGATGGCATCACCGGGCACGGGGGTGCAGCATTTTGCAAATTTGATCATACACGAGTCAATGTCTTCGACGATAACGCCGCCTACAGCGTGGCGGTTGTTGCGCACAGCGTCGCTGTCAGGGTTGGTGCGCAGGGGATTGAGTTGCTGCTTTTCGTTTTGCTGCACTTTCAGGGCGCGGTTGATATCGTCGCGGATGCGGCCGACAGCCTTTGTGGCGGTAAGACCGCCGTAGCCAATGGCGGCGTACATATCTTCCCAACTGTCAAATGCCAGTTTTTTCAGCAGTTGCGGGCCGACTTCGGGGTCGATGGTGATGGAAAGGGGCAGACCCACACGTTTCATTTCGGATTCGAAAGAGGAGCGGCCGTGCTGGACGTTTTCTTCGCGCTTTTCCTTTTTGAACCACTGCTTGATCTTGGTGCGAGCCTGGTTGGATTTGCAGATGTTCAGCCAGTCGCGGCTGGGACCTTTGGCGGATTTGGAGGTGAGGATCTCCAGAACGTCGCCGTTTTTCAGCGTCGAATCGATGCCGGCAATGCGGTTATTGATCTTGGCGCCGATCATGGAGTTGCCGACGCCGGAGTGGATGGCGTAGGCAAAGTCAATGGGGGTAGAGCCGGCAGGCAGGGAAACGATGCGGCCCTTGGGGGTGAAGACGAATACTTCGTCGTCAAACATATCGATTTTCAGCGAGCGGACATAGTCTTCCGCGTCGGTGTCCTGCTGGCTTTCCAGCAGACGGCGGATCCAGTCAAAGTCTTTTCCGTTGCCTTCGACGCCCTGCTTGTATTTCCAGTGGGCTGCGATACCGTATTCAGCAGTCTCGTGCATTTCCCATGTGCGGATCTGCACTTCAAAGGGAATGCCCTGGGTGCCGATGACGGTGGTGTGCAGGCTCTGGTACATATTGGGCTTGGGGGTGGAGATATAGTCTTTGAATCGGCCGGGTACCAGATTGAACAGGTCATGGATATGACCTAAAACATTGTAACAGTCGGGAATGGAATCCACGATGACCCGGAATGCGTACACATCAAACAGTTCGTCGATGGTCTTGCCCTGGGCTTGCATCTTGCGGTAGATGGAGTAAACATGCTTGATGCGGCCGTAGACGGTGCAGTTGATGCCCATGGAGGACAGTCGGTCAGAGATCTTGCCCTGAATGACGCGCATAAATGCCTCGTCCTGCTCTTTGTGGGCAGTGAGGTAGGACATGATGTGTTCATAGTCTTCCGGATCCAGATACCTTAGAGCAATATCTTCCAGTTCCCACTTGATTTTCTGCATACCAAGGCGGTGCGCCAAAGGTGCGTAGATGTCCATGGTCTCCCGGCATTTGCTGATCTGCTTTTCCGGGGTTTGATACTGCATGGTGCGCATATTGTGCAGGCGGTCGGCGATCTTGATGAGCACTACCCGGATGTCCTGGCTCATGGCCATGAACATCTTGCGCAGATTTTCCATTTGCGCCTGCTCGGAAGAGGAGAAGTTGGCCCGGGTCAGTTTGGTAACGCCTTCGACCAGCATGGCTACGGTTTCGCCGAACAGATTCGCGATCTCTTCATGGGATGCGTCGGTATCTTCAATGCAGTCGTGGAGCAGAGCGCCCAAAACGGCGTCCATATCCAAACCCATTTCCGCCACGATCTCCGCCACCGCCAGGGGGTGGATGATGTACGGTGAGCCGTCTTTGCGTTTTTGCTCTTTGTGCTTGTTGGCAGCGTAATCCACTGCCTGCCGTAGCAGGTCCATATTGGTGCCGGGTAGACATTTTTGGATGGTACTGCACATGGAGTCATAATGTTCACAGAAGGTTTCCATAGTTTAGCCCTCTTTTGCTTTCAGGAGGATCTGCATGGTCCGGCTTTCGTTCAAATCTGCCTTGGATTCTACGGCAGACAGTTCGATGACCATGCGGTTGTGGATGCGTGTGATGCTAAGGAGTCCCACATCCCGGAAAATATCCAGGCAGGTAAGCAGTTGCCCCAAACTCAGGGGACTGCCGCTGCGGCGGACGATCTTGCGGCAAAGGCACATGGGATCTTCCTGCACAGGCGTGGCAGCGGCGGCCAGGTAACGCCATACTGTTGCCAGCGTATTCCGGTCGGGCAGGAGTTTTTCGGCATCCTCGGGGCGGATGCAGCCTTTTTTCAGACCGCTGTAGCCGGTGGTGTCAGGGGAGCAGGGGGCGCTGCAACTGGGGCGGATGTCCAAAACGTTCATCTGCACCGTGCGCTCACCCCGGAAATCGTTGATCTGTGGTACAAATGCCACATCTACGATGTCGCCGGGTTCGATGGAGGCGGTCTCCGGTGTGGCGGAGAAGTAGATTCCTGCCACGGTGTGGTGGCGCCAGCGCAGGCGCAGGCGCATATGCCGACCGTTGCTGACCATGCTGATGCGGTCAACGGTCATGCTCATCATGCAAAGAATGGGCCTGGGGCAGCCGTTGCCGCAGGGCTCCAGCGCGCTGAGAGATTCGATGCCCTTGATGGTCATCAGATCCGGCGTTACGGCGCAATCGATCTGCAGCGCCGTGCGGCATTCGTCATTGGTGTAGTAGTTGGCGGCCATGCGGCAGATCTCTTCCCGGAAAGCGTTGATCTTGTCCCGGTGAATGGTAAAGCCGGCTGCCAATTCGTGACCGCCGTAACTTTCCAGCAATTTGGAAAGGGCGGTCAGGGATGTAAACAGGTTAAAGCCGCCGTAACTGCGGGAACTGGCCTTGCCGTGATCACCGTCAAGGCAGATCAGGAAGGTGGGGCAGCAGTATTCTTCTGCCATGCGGCTGGCAACGATGCCAACTACGCCCTGATGCCAGTTGTCGCTGGCAAGAACGATGGCTTCCGGCGTGCGACCCTTGGGCAGCATGGCCACGGCTTCGTCATAGATCTGAGATTCTACGCTCTGCCGTTGGCGGTTCAGTTCACACAGTGCTCTGGCAAGTTCTTCCGCCTGATCTTCGTCGTCGGTTAAGAACAGGTTGATGGCAAGGTCAATTTTTCCCATGCGTCCGGCGGCGTTGATCCGGGGTGCGAGAACGAAACCGATGGTGGAAGCACTGATGGAGGACATATCGCATCCGCTTTCGCGCAACAGCGCGGCAATGCCGGGACGCCGGGTGGCGCGCAGCAATTGAAGACCCCGGTTGACAAACACCCGGTTCTCGCCCTGCAGCACCATTACATCAGCCACGGTGCCCAGACAGACCATGTCTGCGTATTCCTGCAGCACCCATTCCTGACTTCCGCAGATGGCGGCAGCCAGTTTGAATGCTACACCCACTCCGGAGAGATTTTTGTGGGGGTAATCGCAGTCCGGACGGTGAGGATCAACCACAGCCACCGCTTCCGGCAGCCACATTTTGCATTCGTGGTGGTCGGTGATCACGAGATCCATGCCCAACTGTTTGCACAGTTGCGCTTCGGTAGCGGCAGTGATTCCGCAGTCGACGGTGATGATCAGGTTCACACCATCGCTGTGCAGTTGGCGCAGGGCGATGGGGTTTAAGCCGTAGCCCTCTTCCAGCCGGCCGGGGATGTAACTGACACAGTTGGCGCCGTGGCGGCGCAAAAAGGCGGTCAGCAGGCAGGTGGCAGTGATACCGTCCACGTCATAGTCGCCGAAAACGGCGATCTTTTCCCGGTTTCCAATGGCTTTTTTTACTCGTGCTGCGGCTTTTGCCATATCTTTCATCAGCATCGGATCGGGCAAACGGGCGTCGCAACTGAGATAGTCATTTGCTTTTTGGGCGTTCAAAATGCCCCGGGAAGCCAGCACCATGGCGGTCAGGGGCGTATACCCGCTGCCAACCAGGGCGTTTACTGCATCCATCTCCGGGGTTGCTACATTCCATACTCCATACTTCAAGGCAATACACATCCAATTTAACTTTTTTGCATATTATATCAAAATTATACCGGATGCACAATAGGTTGCGGCGAAATTTGTTTGAAATAATGGGGCATTTCAGTGCTTTTCAGTATCGGCAGGGGGCAGTGTCAGTTGGGTAAAGGTTACCGCCAGAAGGGGCGCGGAGATCATGCCCAGTATTCCCCAAAGCCGATAGCCGGTGTACATGGCCAGCAGGGTCACCAATGGGTCCAGTCCCAACTGCTTTCCCACCAGCCGGGGCTCCAGGGTGGTGCGCAGCAGTGATGCTGTGCCCCAGATGCCCAAAAGTCCCAGTCCCTGGGCGGTATCTCCCTGCAGCAAACTGATAATGCTCCATGGCCCCAGTACCGTGCCACTGCCCAGAATGGGCAGCGCGTCCACCAAAGAGATCAGCGCTGCCCAAAGGGGCGCATAGGAGATGCGCAGCAGCAAAAATCCCAGCGTCAGCACCAAAAAGGTCACGCAGGAGAGTTTCAGTTCTGCGGTAAGCCAGAGTGCGATGTTTTTGCGTAGATGGGAAAGCCTTGCGCGCAGTTGCAGCCGCTGGGTTTGGGGAATGCGCAGGCGCAGAAATGCGCGAATGGCCGGCAGCTTTGCGGAGATCATAAACGATGCCAGGATCCATGTACCAAACCCCAAAGCGCTGTCCGGGATCTTTGTCAGAACACCCGACGCAACACTCAGCAGACCGTCCATGGCCCGGCTGACCAGTTTGGTGCTGTCGGAAAAGAGGTTTTCTATGCTGCTATTTAACACGGTTTGGATATTTTCCGGGGTTTTTGCCGACAATCCCAAAAGGAAGTTTTCCAGTGAATTCAGTCCGGACACCGCGGCGTTGCTTACGCTGGGCAGCACCCCTGAAAGCGCTCCCAATTGCCGCAGCGCAAGGGCACAAAGGCAAAGCACCAAGATCACCGCACAGGTCAGTGCGACACTGATGCCGAGGAAAGAGGCCACCCCGCGGGGAAGATGCAATTTGCCGCTGAATGTGCGCACCAAAGGCTCTGCGGCCAGCGCCAGTATAGCCGCCAGTAAAAACGGCAGCAAAACAGGAAGCAGATATTTGCTTAAAAGCCAAAATGCCGCTATGCTGATCAGTATGATGGTGATCTTCCGGGTGTTGGGCTGGGTCATGGAATACTCCTTTCAAATTGGCGAAACAGTGGTTGCATTTTTAAAAATATATGATACAATGTTCTAAAGATCTGCGCAAAATCGTAAAACCATCTGTATTCGGAGGGGATTTTATGGGAAAGAAACAGCAGTATTACATCGTCGAGGCATCTGCGCTGCCTGAGGTGTTTGTGAAAGTGGCGGAGGCAAAGCGCCTGCTGTCCGTAGGTGAGGCAGCCACGGTCAATGATGCCACCCGCATGACCGGCATCAGCCGCAGCGCATACTATAAGTACCGTGATTCCATCCTGCCGTTCCACAATATGATGACCGGCCGGATCATCACTTTCCAACTTCTGATGCATGATGAGCCCGGCGTGCTTTCTTCTTTGCTGAAGATCATTGCGCAGCACGAAGTGAACATTCTTTCCATCAATTCCATTATCCCCACCAACGGCTGCGCATTGGTGACCACCAGTGTGCGCACTGCCGGTGTCGGCGTGACCCTGGAAGATTTGCTGCAGCAACTGAAGGACACCCCCGGTGTCATTAAGGCAGAACTTATTGCCGGCTGATAGGATTATTACGCCCTGCATCTTATACGGTGTAGGGCGCTTTTTTGCACAAATTGTCGCTTGAATGCGTAGAATGTTGCGGAGGTGAAGCAGTTGTTGACTGTTTTGAAATTCGGCGGAACTTCATTGATGGATCAGGAGCGTATTTTTACCGCCGCTCGGCGCATTATGCAACAAAAAGAGAAGGGCAACCTGGTGGTGGCGGTGGTTTCCGCACAAGGACATACAACAGACCGTCTTACGGAGGAAGTGTTTTATCTGAAGCCGGATGCTTCCAAACGGGAGATGGATGCTTTTTTGGCGGCAGGCGAGCAGATGTCTGCTGCTAAAATGGCTATGACGCTGCGCCTTTTGGGCGCGGATGCGGTGAGCCTGACCGGAATCCAGGCCGGCATCATGACCGATGGCGCTTATGGTGATGCACGGATCACCGATGTGGATACCACCCGTATCCGCACCGAACTGGATGCCGGACGAATTGTGATCGTTGCAGGTTTTCAGGGCATGGATGCCGACGGCAATATCACCACTTTGGGCAGAGGCGGCTCGGATACTACGGCGGTGGCGCTGGCAGCCTATCTGCATGCCGATGTTTGTCAGATCTATACGGATGTGGACGGCGTTTATGACCGTGACCCCAGAAAATTCCCCGATGCAGTGCGTTTTTACCGCATTGGTTATGACGCTATGCTGGCGCTGGCGCAAGGCGGCGCGCAGGTGCTGCACCATCGGTGTGTGGAACTGGCTCGGGAGCATAAGGTTACTATTCAGGTGCTCTCCTCTTTCCGACCGGGGCAGGGCACGCTGGTCATGGACTGATGAATGGATCATTGCCGATTTTTGAAATCCTTATTCTTTTTTATAAAGAGATGCTTGACAAATCAAATCCCCTGTGCTAGAATAGCCGGGTAATAAAGAGGCCAACCATCCGCCTCACCGTCAGCAATGTGCGAAACGGTCGATATTCCTTTCTTCCCTCAGGGGGTAGTTTTGTGAGTACGCGGATGCTTTGGCATCCGCTTTTTGTTGTAATGGAGGTGCTTACCATCGCTAAATTAGATCATCAGCTTAACGAGGAGATCCGCGACAAGGAGATCCGCCTGATCGGTGCTGACGGCGCCCAGTTGGGCATCGTGTCTGCTGCTGAAGCCAACGCTATGGCTGAAGAGCAGGGCATGGATCTTGTGAAGATCTCTCCCAATGCCCAACCCCCTGTCTGTAAGATCATGGACTATTCCAAATTCTGCTACGACCAGAAGAAGCGGGAGAAGGATGCCAAGAAGAATCAGAAGGTGGTGGAGGTTAAGGAGATTCGCATGAGTCCCAGTATCGACACCAACGACCTCAACACCAAGGTCAAGGCTGCCTGCAAGTTCCTTGCGGACGGCAACCGTGTGAAGGTCAGCGTGCGTTTCCGCGGCCGTGAGATGGCCCATACAAATCTGGGTGAGAAACTGCTGATGGATTTTGCTGAAGCTTGTTCCGAGATCTCCAACATGGAGAAAAATCCCAAGCTGGAAGGCCGCTTTATGGCGATGTTCCTGACCCCTAAGAACAACAAGTAATTAAGTTTATTAACAAAAGATACGGAAGGAGTACCACTTATGCCCAAACTGAAAACCCATAGCGGTGCTAAGAAGAGATTCAACCTGACCAAGTCCGGTAAGATTAAGAGAGCACGCGCTTACAAGAGCCACATCCTCACCAAGAAGACCACCAAACGTACCCGTCATCTGCGCACGACCGCCTATGCCGACCAGACCAATGTCGAGGCGATCAAGAAGATGATCCCCTACAAGTAAGCCAAGCGAAGGAGGAACTGAAAAATGGCAAGAGTTAAAGGCGCGATGATGACGCGCAAGAGAAGAAATGCTACCCTGAAGCTGGCTAAGGCCTACTGGGGTTCTAAGTCCAAGCACTTTAAGATGGCCAAACAGCAGGTCATGAAGTCCGGCAATTATGCTTTCCCTGGCCGTAAGCAGAAGAAGCGTGACTTCCGCCGCCTGTGGATTACCCGTCTGAGCGCTGCTGTTGCTCCCTACGGTCTGAACTACTCCACCTTTATGAACGGTGTGAAGAAGGCCGGTATCGAGCTCAACCGCAAGAGCCTGTCCGAGATGGCTATTAACGATACCGCTGCTTTCGCAGCCATCGTTGAGAAGGCTAAGGCTGCTCTGAACTAATGACGATAAAAGACCCTGCTGAATAATCGGCAGGGTCTTTTTGCACCAAAGGAGGTGACTGAAATGGAACTGGAGCATATTGCTCAGCGCCCGGGACGGCTGTCGTCGTTTTTGCGGCGGGAGATGGGCGTGTCCACGGGACTGATGAACAGGCTGAAATGGAGCGGTGCCATTTTGGTCAACGGTGCGCCGGAGCATACGGACTTTGCCGTACAGCCCGGCGACCGCATCTGCCTGTTGCTGGACGAGCCTACTCCGGAATATCCGGCGGAAGACGGCGGGCTTTCGGTGATTTATGAAGATGCGCATCTTTTGGCGGTGGACAAACCGGCAGGGATGCTGATCCATCCTTCCCGTGCCTGCAATACCGGCACATTGGCCAACCTGGTGGCAGGTTATTACCGGCGCACCGGTCAGAAGAGCGCGTTTCACCCGGTGACTCGGCTGGACCGGGATACTTTTGGTATTGTGCTGCTGGCGAAGAATGCTCATATCCACCGGTTGATGCAGGAAACGCCTATGGAAAAATTCTATCATGCGGTGACTTTTGGTGCGCCGGAAAACCGGGAGGGCGTTATCGATGCGCCCATTGCCCGCAAACCGCTGCCCAGCCTGCTGCGCGAAGTAAACCCGGAGGGCAAGCCCTCTGTGACGCGTTATGAGGTGCTGGAACGGCGGGGAGAATTTGCAAAACTTCTGCTGCAGCCGGTTACCGGCCGTACCCACCAGTTGCGGCTGCACTGCGCTTATATGGGTTACCCCATTCTGGGCGATCCGCAGTACGGCAGCGAAAAGTGCAGGGAATTGTCCGCGCAGTTGGGACTGAAAAGTCAGTTGCTTTGTGCCGCGACTTTGCGTTTTGCTCATCCTGTTTCCGGTGTTCAATTGGTGCTGGACAGCAAGATGGATGCGCTTTTCCCGACGGAAATGTAAAAGAACGGTAAACTTTGATCTTGTGTGCTTGCTAAGGATATTCGTGGTGGTATAATGACCGTAAGGAAGGTGAAAGCCGTGAAAAAGTTGTTGCTTATTGTGAATCCTTATGCCGGCATGCGCCGTGTTAACCGCTATTTGACGGAGATCATCGATGTATTTAACCGCGCGGGTTATCAGGTGCAGGTGCATATTACAAACGGTCGCGGTGACGCGGCAGAACAGGCGCGGATCTGCGCACCGGAGGTAGATCTGGTGGCGTGTGCCGGCGGTGACGGTACGTTTAATGAGACTGTAACGGGTCTGTTGCGCTCCGGTGCGGATGTACCTATCGGCTATATTCCCTGTGGCTCTACTAATGATTTTGCCACCGGCTTGCGGCTTTCCAATAATGTGATCACTGCCGCCCGGGATATCGTGGAGGGATCCCCGGTGGCGCTGGACATTGGCAAATTCGGTCAGCGGTATTTTTCTTATGTGGCTTCTTTCGGCGCGTTTACCAAGGCTTCGTTCTCCACACCGCAGAATATTAAGAACGCTCTCGGTCACACGGCCTATATTCTGGAGGGCATTCAGGAACTTTCTCAGATCCGTACGGAGCACATCCGGGTGGAGACGCAGACCGGCGTGATCGAAGATGATGTGCTCTTCGGCGCGGTATCCAATGCCACTTCTCTGGGAGGCATTCTGACGCTGGATCCCAAGCAGGTGGATCTCAGCGACGGAAAATTTGAACTCATTTTGGTGCGTGCCCCCAAGGATCTTTTGGAATTGCATGAAGGCGTGCATGCGCTGCAGCGGCAGCAGTATAATTGTAAAATGATTACCTTTATGAACGCGTCAAAACTGAGGATCACCGCAAATCCACAAATGACATGGACTCTTGACGGTGAGCGTGAGGACGGTCATGCGGAAGTTACCGTTGAGAACCTCCATCATGCCATCCGCATTATGAAAAGAGGATAAGTATGTATAATTCCACATTGTGCTACATCACCCGGGGAGATGAAGTGCTGATGCTTCACCGGGTGAAGAAAAAGAACGATGTCAATAAGGATAAATGGATCGGCATCGGCGGTAAATTTGAGGGGGAGGAAAGCCCCGACGAATGCCTTCTGCGGGAAGCCAAAGAGGAGACCGGTCTGACGCTGAAGTCCTGGCGTTGCCGTGGCATCGTAACCTTTTTGTGCGATCCTCCTTTTGAGGGGGAATATATGTATCTGTTCACTGCCGATGAATTTGAGGGCAACCTGATCGACTGCGATGAGGGTGAACTGAAATGGGTCAGCAGGGCGTTTCTGGACGAACTGCCCAAGTGGGAGGGCGATCAGATCTTCCTGGATCTTTTGTGGCAGGACGCACCGTTTTTTCTGCTGAAACTCCGGTATCAGGGCGATAAACTGGTGGAGGCTGTTTTAAACGGCGAGAAAATTCGATAATAAAAGCGCGTGTCCGTTTGGACACGCGCTTTTTGCATTTTTTATTTTGCTGCCAGTTTTGCTTGCTTGCGTTCTTCCTTGGTGCGGAAGAATTTTTCCAGTTCCGGAACGAGGATCAGGCAGATCAGCGCCGCGGTGAAGCCGCCGTTGTACAGGCAGAAGCCGCCGTGGAGCGTGGGCACGGAGGTGACCAGCAGATAGTGCATGATGGCGGCGATGAAGCCGTAGCGCCAGCCGTATTTGTCGGCGATGGGGCTCAGACCGTTGGCGTAGCACAGACCCACGCAGATGGCCTGGGCGTTGATGGGCAGGGTGAAATTGCCGCCCAACAGGGGAGCAATCCAGCCGAAGACCACGCTTGCCACGAAGTAGCCCAGCATGATGGGCCAAACGTTGCCGGGGTGGGAGCCGGAGTTGCAGGTAGCCAGCATACAGAAGATGATGCCGAAAGTGATGCCGTTAAAGGTGGCACCGATGAGGTTGTAGTAACCGAGGATAAACAGACCGAAAACGCCCAGATTCATCAGGAAGGTGGCGTTGCCGTAGGTGCTGGAGAAGTTAGTGACCAGCGCAGGATCGGAAAGCAGTTTCCAGTAATCCTTGGGTTTGCAGCCGAGGATCAGGGCGAATACGATGCAAAGACCGAACAGGATGCAGCAGAAGATGTTGACCGTCGCCTGAGATGCCACCTGCATAGAGGCCTTATCCAGGTCGGAAAGCGCCTGGGGCAGGCTGACGCCCATGGTCTTAAACAGCGTGGCGTTGAGGAAGAAAGCGGTCATACCGATGGGCAGCGCCGCGGAGTAGAGGTCGAAACCCTTATGTACCTTGGGGGAGTGGGCAAGACCGGCAGGCAGAAAGAATCCGATGACGAGACCTACCAGCAGCGCAAGACCCAGACCCAGCCAGTTAAAGCCGATCACTTCGGTGTGGGGGTAGCGGATCAGAAGGTCGGTGATCAGGGGCGCGATGCCGGTGGAAAACAGCATGGCGTTTACAAGACCGCCCAACTTTTCCTTTTTCACAAGACCGTAAACCACGACACCCAGCACGGAGAACCACATATTCAGAATGTTGATACCCCAGGAACCAAAGCCAAGGGTCAGAATGACCGCTAATGTGGAGACGTTATTGGGCGTGCCCTTAAACACGATGAACAGCAGCAGGCTGAAAAGGCACACAAGGCCCATGTTCAGGAAGGTGGCTGCGTAGCCGCCCATAGCAAAATAGTTGGCAGAGATCTTGCTGGGCTGGCTCAAAATGTTCCACAGACCGGAGAACATGGTGGCGCGGTCGCTCATGCAGACTGCTGCGATGAGGAAGGCGGCGGAGAGGAAGGCAAAAAGCAGTTTCAGAAAGTTGCCTTCAGACAGGTTTTTGATCTTGTTCATGGCGTAC
This sequence comes from Faecousia sp., assembly GCA_045591725.1. Classification (GTDB taxonomy): domain Bacteria; phylum Bacillota; class Clostridia; order Oscillospirales; family Oscillospiraceae; genus Faecousia. The sequence goes on along the minus strand of JAZNTI010000042.1, from coordinate 6,458 downwards.
CTCACATTTAAATAATAGGAATAAAAAAGGCGATCCGACCTTATCGATCGAATCGCCCAGACGGTCGGCTTCACAAAATCCCGTACTCCACCGCAGTTGTCTGCGAATTTCCGTCAGTCATACGGGATGGCTATATTGTACAAAAAACGGGCGGATTTGTCAACCTTAAAAGCATTTTTCGGCTGGGCAATTATGATAATTTAACAATTTAGCGCACTAAAGTAAAGGCGGTTTTGTGTGTTCTTCCAAAGTTCTCCAAAATGTGAAAATAACACTTTACAACTTTAGCGAACTAAAGTATAATCAGGTCATCAAATAACTCCCGACCGGGATGAAAGGAAGTACTATTATGAAAAAAATTATCGCTCTGATCCTCGCAGTTTTGATGCTCTCCACCTGCCTGTGCGCCTGCTCAACTGACACCGGCTCTGACTTGGCGCAGATCAAGAAGAATGGCAAGATCGTTGTAGGTATTACTGAATATAAGCCGATGGATTTCAAGGATGAAAATGGCAATTGGACCGGCTTCGACGCTGAGTTTGCTCAGCTGTTTGCTGAAGAACTGGGTGTGGAATGTGAGTTCTATGTCATCGCCGACTGGTCCAAGAAGTTCTATGAACTGGAAACCAAGAGCATTGATGCTGTTTGGAACGGCATGACCATCACCGACGAGGCAAAACTGAATTCCAGCGTATCTGATCCTTATGTTGTCAACGCTCAGGTGGTGGTCATGAAGGCAGACCTGGTTGATCAGTACACCACCCCCGAAAGCCTGAAGGATCTGAAGGTCGCTGTCGAGAATGGCTCTGCCGGTCAAGATGCTGCGGAGGCCGCAGGCATTACCAATATCGTCGCGCTGGGCGACCAGGCCGCTGCTCTGATGGAAGTCAAAGCCGGTACTTCTGATGCCTGCGTCATCGACATCACCATGGCCTACGCCATGACCGGCGAGGGTACCAATTATGCGGATCTGGCAGCCGGTATCAGCCTGACCAGCGAACTTTACGGTGTTTCTTTCCGCAAGGATTCCGACCTGACCGCCAAGTTCAATGAGTTCATGGCAAAATTGGTTGCTGATGGAACGCTGCAGCAACTGGCCACCAAGTACAACTTGACTTTGGCCGATTAAAGTGTTAAAGTGATATCACAAGGGAGGGCGCTGCCCTCCCTTGTGATGGTAAATCCATCATGAAAGGCAGGTGCGGCAGATGTTCTGGCCGGTTACGCTGCAATTATTGGAAGGTTTCGGTGAAACACTGAAAGTGTTCTTTTGGACGCTGGTATTCTCTGTGCCTTTGGGTCTTGTGGTCTGTTTTGGATCCATGAGCAAATTTAAGCCGTTGAAGTGGCTGACCCGGGGGCTTATCTGGGTTATTCGCGGCACGCCATTGATGTTGCAACTGATCATTATTTTCTATGGCCCGGGATTGATATTCAAATTGCCGGCGCTTCCCAGATTTACCGCTACGCTGCTGGCGTTTTCAATCAACTACGCCTGCTATTTTTCTGAGATCTACCGTGGCGGCATCGAGTCCATTCCGAAAGGGCAGTACGAAGCCGGTCAGGTGCTGGGCATGACCAAAAGTCAGATCTTTTTCAAAGTCGTGCTGCTGCAGGTGGTCAAGCGTATTGTGCCAAGTATGAGCAATGAGATCATTACTCTGGTCAAGGATACCGCGTTGGCGCGGATGATCGGCATTTACGAGGTGATCTGGGCAGGAGAAGCCTTCATTAAATCGGGGCTGATCTGGCCGCTGTTCTACACCGGCGTGTTTTACCTGCTGTTTAACGGACTGCTTACGGTGCTGTTCCGGAAATTGGAGAATAAACTGTCATATTTTAGAGGATAAAACGATGGCTGTATTGGAAGTCAACAATTTAAGAAAGAACTTCGGTGCGGTCGAGGTGCTCAAAGGCGTCAGTTTCACGCTGGAGAGGGGACAGGTGCTGGCCATTATCGGCTCTTCCGGCAGTGGCAAGACCACGCTTCTGCGCTGCCTGAACTTTTTGGAGAAGCCGGATTCCGGTGAAATCTGGGTGGATGGTAAGGAATTGCTGTCAGACGGCTCGGAGGAGCAAATCCGGAAGAACCGATTGCATTTTGGCCTGGTTTTTCAGAATTTTAATCTTTTTCCCCAGTATACCGCTTTGCAGAATGTAACTTTAGCACCTAGTCTGCAGTCACCGGAAAATAAAGCGGCAATTTTGCAGCGCGGTCAGCAGTTGCTCCGGCAGGTAGGACTGGAAGACCGCATGGAGTCCTACCCGTGGCAACTTTCCGGCGGTCAGCAGCAGCGCGTTGCCATTGCCCGTGCGCTGGCTATGCAGCCGCAGGTGCTGTGCTTTGATGAGCCCACCTCCGCGCTGGACCCGGAACTTACCGGCGAGGTGCTGCGCACTATTCGGGACTTAAAAAGCAGTGACAATACTATGATCGTCGTGACTCATGAGATGGAGTTTGCCCGGTCCGTGGCGGATGTGGTGATCTACATGGCGGATGGCGTTATCGAAGAGCAGGGCACACCGGAGGAGGTCTTCGGCATGCCGAAAAGCGAGAAACTCCGCAATTTCCTCCACGCATCATACGAAACCGTAAAGGAGAATGAACGATGAGCGAAAATGAGAAGATCCAGGTGCTGTGCAGCCTGCTGGCAAGCATTGATGATCCCGGCGATTGCCGGCTGTTTTTGGAAGATCTCTGCACCGCCAAGGAACTGGAGAATATGGCGGAGCGCTGCTTTGCTGCCCAACTTTTGCTGGAGGGCAAGACTTACAACGAGGTTATGGAACGGTCGAATATTTCTTCTGCCACTCTCAGCCGTGTCTCCCGATGCGTGCAGTACGGAAAAGGCTATTCTAAATTTCTGAAAAAAGAATAAAAATACTCCCTGCGGCATTGCCGCAGGGAGTTTTCTTTGCCTATCAGATCTTTTCAGCGGCTTCCACAACATGCTTCATCAGCACGCTGGTGGTAACAGCGCCGACACCGCCGGGAACGGGGGTGATGGCACCGACGATGGGCTCGACTTCGTCGAACACGCAGTCACCGGACATGCCGCCCTTGCCCTTGGAGGTGATCTTCTCGGGATTCCAGTTCATGGAAACATCGATAACGATCTGGTCTTCACGGACGAAGTCCTTGGTCAGGCTGTTCAGCACGCCTGCAGCGGTGACGATGATGTCCGCGCGCTTGCAGATCTCAGCGGTGTTGACAGTGCGGGTGTGGCAGATGGTGACGGTGGCGTTCTTAGCCATGAGCATCATGGCAGCGGGCTTGCCGACCACCAGGCTGCGGCCGATGACAACGGCGTTCTTGCCCTTGCAGTCGATGCCGTAGTGATCCAGGATCTCCATGCAGGCGGCGGGGGTGCAGGGGGCGTAGCCCAGATCCTGACCTTCAAACACGCCGGCGTTAGACATGTGGGTCATGGAGTCCACGTCCTTTTTGGGGTCCAGGCGGGTGCAGATCTCGTCCTGATCGTTCTTCAGATGCTTGGGCAGGGGACGGAACATCAGCACGCCGTGCACAGTTTCATCAGCGTTGACCTGATCGATGACAGCCAGCACATCTTCCTTGGTGGCGTCTTCGGGCAGGATGTAATTTTTAACAGCAACGCCCACTTCCTCAGCGCGCTTGGTAGCGCCCTTTTCATAGGAAAGGTCGGAGGGGTTCTCACCCAAACGGATGATGCCCAGAGTGGGGGTCACGCCCTTTTTGCGCAGGGCAGCGGTACGGGTCTGCAGGGAAGCGACGAGGGCTTCGTTGACTTCCTTGCCCAGCAGCAGTTTTGCCATAAAACTTTCCTCCAAATATGAATTCGAAAATTAGTACTTACACGCCGAAACCGGCCTTAACGGTTGCGAAGATTTCGTCCGCCTTGGCGCCGTAGACGTCCAGCATGTTTAGCGCCTTGGCGTTCATTTCCTCAGCGACTTCCCGGTTTTTCAGGGTCTTGGTGTTGATGAAGACATTCAGGGAAGCGGCCTGCAGAGCGCTCTTGCAGATCACAGCGCCGCAGCCGGCGTCGGAAACGGCCAGGCGGCTGCCCTTGGCAGCAAATACAGCGATGTAGTCAATGGCCTGGCAGCACAGTTCCATGATTTTCATGGGGGTGGAGCAGGCGATGATGGTGGCCTCTTCCATGACGGCGTCACGGTTGGGGTCGTCCTTGGGAATGCCGTAGGCTTTGGCCAGGGGCAGGAAGTTGATCTCGTCGGCTTCCACCTGGTTCAGCAGTTCGGTCTGAAGGGCGTCGCACTTGGCCTTCAGGTCCATGATCTCGGCCTCGACTTCGGCGTACTTCTTCTTGCCAACTGTCAGGCTGCCCACCATGTTGCCCAGAGCGGTGCCGATAGCACCAACCAGCGCAGCAGCGCCGCCGCCGCCGGGGGCGGGTGCGTCGGATGCCAAAACTTCCACAAACTTGCGGCAGTTTTCCATAGTCATATCCATAGAAGTAATTCTCCTTATCCGTTTTCTTGATAGATACGAGATATGAGATATGAGATACGGGACAAGCGTATTTTCAGCATATCTCATATCTGATATCTCGTATCCTCTTATCTACATAAAATGCCACAACAAGCACAGGTGGTTTCCCACCTGTGCTTGGCTGTGATCTTCAATTAGAACAGGCCGCTGACCTTGCCGGTCTCGGTGTCCACATCGACACGGCGGTATGCGGGGTCGGCTGCGGTACCGGGCATCATGGAGATGGTGCCGGCCATGGGGCACAGGAACTTGGCGCCGCCGTATTCCAGAATGTCGCGGATGGTCAGTTTCCAGCCGGTGGGAACGCCCTTCTTGGTGGGATCGTCGGAGAGGGACAGGTGGGTCTTGACCATCATGGTGCAGTAATCGGCGTACTTGGGATCGGACTCGAAGCGCTCAGCCTTCTGAACGGCCAGGGGCTGCCAGACAACACCGTCAGCACCGTAGACTTCCTTGGCGATCAGTTCGACGCGCTGACGCAGAGGCATGTCGAGGTCGTACAGGAACTTGACTTCGTTCTTGCTCTCGCAGGCTTCGACGACCACGCGAGCCAGTTCAGCAGCGCCTTCGCCGCCGTAACGCCAGTGGTTAGACTCGGCGCAACGGATGCCGCGATCAGCACACATCTTCTTCAGCAGGGCAACTTCGGCGTCGGTATCGGTGTAGAAACGGTTGATGCAGACGACGGGAGTGATGCCGGACTTCAGAATGGTGTTAACATGGTGGAACAGGTTGCAGGTACCCTTTTCCAGCAGTTCCAGGTTCTCTTCCTTGTACTCCTTGGGCAGGGGTGCGCCGGGAGTGACCTTGGGGCCGCCGCCGTGCATCTTAAGGCTACGGACGGTAGCGACCAGAACGGAAACGTTGGGAGTCAGACCGCTCAGACGGGTCTTAACGTTCCAGAACTTCTCGAAGCCGATGTCGGCAGCGAAGCCGGACTCGGTGACATGGTAGTCGAACAGTTTCAGAGCCAGACGGTCAGCGATAACGGAGGACTGGCCGATAGCGATGTTGGCGAAAGGACCGGCGTGGATCAGCACGGGCTGATGCTCGACGGAGTAGCACATGGTGGGGTTGATGGCGTTACGCATCCAAGCGGTCATAGCGCCGGCAACATCCAGGTCTTCGCAGGTAACGGGCTCGCCGGTGACGGAGTAAGCCACAACGATCTTGCCGATACGCTCACGCAGATCCTTCAGATCCTTGGCAACAGCCAGGATAGCCATCAGTTCGGAGCCGACAGCGATGCCGAACTTGGACTGCATGGTGAAGCCGTCCAGGCGGCCGCCCAGACCGATGACGATGTTACGCAGGCTCTGTGCGCAGAAGTCGATGATCCAGCCCATTTCCACGCGGGTGGGGTCGATGTTCAGACGCTTCAGGCCCTTCTTGGCCAGCCACTCGTCGGTGTTGTTGCGCTCGTGCTGCATACGGGCAGTCAGAGCCACCATGGCCAGGTTGTGAGCGTTCATGATGTCGTTGATGTCGCCGGTCAGACCCAGGGAGAACTCGGTCATGGGCATCAGCAGAGCGTTGCCGCCGCCTGCTGCGGTACCCTTAACGTTCATGGTGGGGCCGCCGGAGGGCTGACGCAGAGCGCCGCCTGCGTTCTTGCCGATGTAGCCCAGGCCTTCGATCAGACCCAGAGAAACGGTGGACTTGCCTTCGCCGAAGGGGGTGGGGGTAACAGCGGTGACTTCGATGAACTTGCCATCGGGCTTGTCAGCCAGGCGGTTCATAACCTTAATGAAGTCGAGCTTGGGGGTCTTGCCGTAAGGAATGATTTCGTCTTCCAGCAGGCCCAGCTTCTGGCGGAAGAAGTCAACAGAGGGCAGAGTCTTCTCTGCTTCCTCAGCGATCTGCCAGTCAGCGAACTTGGTGGGGTCCAGCTTTACAAGACCCTTCTCGTCCAAAGTCGGATCGTAGCCATGTCGTTCTGTGAGCCAAGGGGTTGAATTATGACATT
>JAZNTI010000041.1:0-23941 GCA_045591725.1 Faecousia sp. | reverse complement strand
CCCGGGGGGGGGGAATTTTTTAATTCCCCAAAACAAAACCCCCCGGTACCAGTGGTCCGGGGCGGCTTTTACAAATATTGACTTTCCCCATATTTTAGATAAAATAAAAATATAGGAAAAGGAGGGCGCGCTTATGAATCATAATATAAAGAAATTACTTGCTGCCATATTGGCGCTGAGCATGCTTATCTGCGTAATGCCCGTGCCCCGGGTCGAGGCAGATGAGCCCGCATCCCGGCAAGAAACCCGCGACAATGTGACCTACATGACCTTAGCGGAGGCCGGCGCATACCTCGCTCAGAAAATGGCCGCCCGGGAACAGGACTTCCCCCTGTACTTCAAAGTCGACGATGCTCTGGTCAAGACCGCGGGACAAGCCTGGGAAGCCTTGCTGACGGAAGCACAAAAGCACACCGGAAACGGCAAATTCGGCGACGCTCTTCGCTGGGCGCAGCAACAAGCCAATTACGGCGGTGGCGCAGATTGCACGGAAGGCAATGCCTACTACGCCAACTGGGAAAATGTAAGTTTCACCTATTACACCACCGCCGAACAGGAACAGGAACTGGATCGGAAAGTGGCTGATATCCTCAGCAGTCTGAAACTCAGCGGCAAATCCGACTACGAGAAGATCAGGGCCGTTTACGAATATGTCTGCAAAAATGTGGAGTACGCTCAAAAGGCCATTGACGGTACTTACGCCCCTGATACACCCGATTGGTACCGCTGTTATTCCGCCTACGGCGCACTGTGCCGCGGTGAAGCCACCTGTCAGGGCTTTTCCATCGCCATCTACCGACTGATGCTGGAGGCGGGCATCGACTGCCGCCTCATTGCCGGCGATGACCACGGCTGGAACATCGTCAAACTGGACGGCAAGTACTACCTTCTGGATGCCACCTGGGATTCCGATGTTTGGCGCGCCAGAGGTGAACTGGACTGGTTCTTAAAAGGCAGCGCCGATTTCCGCGACAACGGCCACAGAGAATGGAACTTCTACGCTACTGACGATTACGCAAAATACAACATCCCTGCTCTGGATTACGGCGCCGAAACCTATGCTCCCAACGATGTCATCGCCGAAGGTAATTGCGGCACGGACGGCAGCAATGTTACATGGAAACTCACCGGCGACGGCACCATGACCCTTACGGGTACCGGCGCCACTTCGGACAGTTTTTTCCTGATCGGTCCCTGGTCGGGCTATGCCGGCTACATCAAAAAAGTAGTCATCGGCGAAGGCATCACCTCCATTGGCTCCTACCTGTTTTACAGTTGCTCCGCACTGACAGAGATCGAATTCCCCTCCACTCTGACCACGCTGAGTGACAACGCATTCGCTTTCTGCACCGGCCTGACCGAACTGACCCTGCCGGATACCCTCACCGAATGCGGCAACGATGTTTTCAACGCTTGTTTTAATCTGAAAAAAGTCACTGTCTCCAAAGGCATGACAAAAATCTTCAACGGAATGTTCATGAACTGTATCCGTTTGGAAGAAGTGACTCTGCACAATAATCTCACCGAGATCTGTAACCGCGGCTTTGCCAATTGCGGCAAACTCAAAGGCATGACCTTCCCCTCTTCTCTGACGCGCATCGGCGACGAGGCATTTGTCAGCGCCTTTGACCCCGACCTTAAGATCAAACTGGTGATCCCCGAAAGCGTCACCTATGTGGGCAACACCTGCTTCGCGTGGGGCAACCTCAACGAAGTGGATTGGAAAGCAAAGACACCCACCGTAGAATTCTGGACCTTCTACAACACCCCCTATCTGGAAAAGGTAACTCTTTCCGACACCATCACCTACATCGACTATGAATGCTTCCAGTGGAATACAGGACTGAAAGAAGTCAAACTGCCAAGCAACCTGCAGAATACAGGTGCCCGGGTCTTCGATTACTGCAAGAGCCTGAAAGAAATCGAACTGCCCACCAGCCTGAAGATCATCGGCGACACAATATTCAGCAACACCGGATTGGAATCCATTACGCTCCGCGAGGGCATCACCACCATTGCACCCAACGCCTTCCAGGGCTCCAAATTGAAAGAAATCATCCTGCCGGCCAGCCTGACCACTTTAGGAAACGGTGCCTTCAGTGGCTGTAATGATCTGCGCAAGATCACCTTCCTTGGCAGCGTTCCCACCGGTTGGGATACATCCTGGGCACCGCTGCACAGTTTCCAGGGCACGGTCTACTTCCCCTACGGCGATCCCACCTGGACGCAAGAAGCCATGAACGATCTGTGCGGCAGCACTTACGGCTCTACCTGGAGAACCGAGCACCCGGACGGTGCGGAGCATATCCCCAGCAGCGATCCGCAGATGAAGTATGACGAACACGGCCACTGGCGCGAATGCCTGGGCTGCGACGAAAAAGTGGATTACGAAGAGCATAACCTTACCGATTACTCCCTGGATGGCGACCGGTGGACGCGTTACTGCACCACCTGCTGGGCAACCCTTTACTATGACAGCAATCCCAATGAACCCCAGTGGTGCGACCACGTCTACTCCTACTCCTGCGACACCGATTGCGATCTTTGCGGTGATATCCGCCTGGCCGATCACGTCTATGACGATGAATATGACGCCTCCTGCAACGAGTGCGGTGAGACCCGGGATGTACCCGACCGCCCTGCACCCAATCCGGAATGCGAGCACACCTATGACAATGCATGTGACAAAAATTGCAACAAGTGCGGCGAAGTCCGGCAGACCCCGGGCCACGTCTATAACAATGCATGCGACAAAGACTGCAATGTCTGCGGCGAAAACCGCACCGTGGGCGATCACGTCTATGACGACGAATATGATGCCTCCTGCAACGAGTGCGGTGAGATCCGGGATGTACCCGACCGCCCCGATCCCGACCCCGACCCTGATCCCGATCCCGACCCTGACGGCGACGGAAACAATCAGCAGGGCTGCCAGCATACTTATGACAACGCCTGCGACATCGACTGCAACATTTGTCTGGAAGAACGCCAAGTGCCGGGGCATGTCTATGACCATGATTGTGACATTACATGCAATGTCTGCGGCGCTTACCGCACCATCGTGCATGTATTCAGCAACGAATGCGACACCGAGTGCGACAACTGCGGCGCAACACGGCTGGTAGGCGACCATGTCTACGATGACGAGTACGACGCAGATTGCAACGAATGCGGTGCGACCCGGGATGTCCCCGAAAAACCTGCTGATCCCAAGCCCGATGATCCCACTCCCGACGATCCGGAGCCTGATCCCGATCCCGCTCCCGCCGAGCCGGACAACACCCTTTGGGTGATCATCATCGTGGCAGTAGTGGCTGTCGGCGCATTTATAGCAGGCTTCCTGCTCTTCAAGAAGAAGTCACAGAAAGTCCTCGCAGAGCCCGAGTCCGCTCCCGAAACCGAAGCGGTAACAGAAACCGAATAATTCCACAAAAAGCCCCCGATCATTGCGATCGGGGGCTTGCTTTGCCTTCCCCAAAGGAGAGGACCTGACGGGCGATTAATAATCGCCCCTACGGACGCGGAGCACCACGCTCTTAAATTCCTCTTCGCTTTTTTCCATGCTCAAACCCAATCAAATACGCCGTGTGGGTCACAGAAACCTCTTTGCATTTCAAAAACCGGATATATTCATCCAGAATTTCCCGTTGGACCGGAGTCAGACTCTTCTTCAGCATCTCATAAAGGGCGGTTGCCTCCTGCATTTGCTGCTCCAGTTGCCAGGTGTATATGCCCTCTCGCACCTGACGGCGTAATTCTTCCACCCATTGCGTATCAATCAATTCCATACATTTCTTCCTCCAAAATTTTAGATATACCGTGTATCTATCAGAAACATCATAGCACACAATAGGCATAAAATAAATACACAATATATCTACAGGAGGCTTATTTTATGGCTATAAAAAGCGTATCCATCCGTATTGAAGAAGAAATGCTAAATAAGATCGGATTTGTCGCGGACTATGAGGGTCGCAGTGTGAACAGCCACATCCTCGTACTTATCCGGGAAAACATCAAGGCCTTCGAGACCGCCCATGGCAAGATCGTTGGCGAAGTTGATCCTTCTGCGAATGTCAAGCCCACCAGAAAGAACTAAAAAAGCGTGCCTGTCGGCACGCTTTTTCTTATTCTTCGTAAGTCACATGGGCGCCCTGGAACTCCAAATGCAGCGGAATGAGTTGCCAATTGGCCTCCGTAATATCGTGGATCTTCTTGGCCAGTTTCTCTTCCAAACCGGGGTTACGGGTAATGCACAGCAGGGTCGGACCTGCGCCGGAAAGGCAAAATGCCGCGCCGGTGGTGCGAATAAGCCCTTCGATCTTCTCATAATCTTTGATCATGCTCTTGCGGTAAGGCTGATGGATGCGGTCCTGCATGGCATTGCGCAGCAGTTTCTCATCGCCCAGTTCCAGTGCCTTCAGCACCATAGCACCATGGGAAATGTTGTACACCGCATCGGCGCGGCTGTACTGCGTCGGCAGCGCTTCACGGGCAACCGAGGTGGGCAGATCGAAATCCGGCACCAGTGCCAAGAATTCCCAATCAGGATGCAGGGGGAAATCCACCGTCACCGGCAGGCCGTTATCCACCATGGACGCGGTCAGACCGCCGAAAAATGCCGGCGCCAGGTTATCCGGGTGACCTTCCATGGCATTGGTGATATTAAGCAGACCTTGGGTGGAGAGTTTGTTGCCCCGCAGCACATTGGCGCCCATGGCACCGGCCACCAGCAACGCCGCCGACGAGCCAAGACCCCGGCAGATAGGAATATCCGAGCGAATATGGATCTTCACGCCCCGGACTTCTTCGCTCAGCGAAGCCAGCACCGCACAGTATGAGGTATAAGCCAGATTGTCAGGACCGGCATAAGCCTCGTCGCAACCGGTGATCTCCAGGCCGGACTCTGTCTCTTCAAAAGTCACATCGGTGTAAAGGCTCAGAGCACAGCCGAAGGCGTCAAAGCCCGGGCCCAAATTCGCCGTGGTGGCGGGAACGCGGATGGTCACTTTTTTCATAGCCAAAACCTCATTTCTCTATATCCAGCACAAACTGGGGCATTTCCTCTTTATCAATAACAGCAGTATGCCGCTCCGGCTTGTTGCGCAAACCCGCAAGATTTACCGGGATCTTCACACCGGTCATCTCCTGCAGCCGCTCCATAAGCGCAAATTCATCACCCGTGACATCTCCGCCAATGGCAGCAAGCACTGCCTTGGGGAATTTATAGGGCGACGCGGTGGAAAGCACCACCATGGGACGGCGGTCGCCGGTTTGGTTTACATAATCTTCCGCAACCGCCCAGCCTGCAGCAGTATGGGTATCGCACAGATACCCGTGCATTTCCCAAACCCGGCGAATGGCGGCAGCACCGGAAGCATCGTCGCAGTAACCGCCCCAGAACTGCTCCTGAATGCTGCGGCGCAGTTCTTCCGGCACGGAATAATACCCCTGCTGCTCCAGTTGCCGCATAAGATACGCCACCAGCGCGGTATCGCCGCTCATGAGGTACAGCAACCGCTCCAAGTTGGAGGACACCAGAATGTCCATAGACGGCGAATCCGTCTTATAAAGGGGTCTGCGGCGGTCATAAACGCCGTTTTCAATAAAGTCCGTCAGCACCTTGTTGGCATTGGAAGCGCAGATAAGTTTACCCACAGGCAGACCCAGTTTCTTCGCCAAATAGCCTGCCAGAATATCGCCAAAATTGCCGGTGGGAACAGAGAAATTCACCTCATCTCCCATGGCGATGACGCCCCGGTCCAAAAGATCGCGGTAGGCCTTGAAATAATAGGTGATCTGCGGCGCAAGGCGACCGATATTGATGGAATTGGCGCTGGACAGGTCGAAAGAAAGTTCCCGATCCGCAAAAGCGGTGAAGATCTTCTTCACGCCGGTCTGAGCATCGTCAAAATTGCCCCGGACAGCGCAAACCGTCACATTTTCGCCCTCCTGGCTCACCATCTGCCGGCGCTGCACCTGGGAAACGCCGCCATCCGGGTAAAACACGCAGATGCGAATACCCGGCACATCCTTGAAGCCCTCCAGCGCCGCCTTGCCGGTATCGCCGGAGGTGGCGGTGAGGATCAAAATATCCTTCTGCATACCCACGGTCTTGCGGGCGGCGGTCATGAGTTGGGGCAGCATGGAAAGCGCAACATCCTTAAACGCAGAAGTGGGGCCCCGGAACAGTTCCAGCACCGTAAAATCGCCCACGGAAACCGTAGGGGTCAATTCCCGGCTTTCAAACTTGTCGCCGTAAGCGCGCTCCACCAGATCCGCCATATAGGGAATATCCGGCAGGAACGCGGAAAGGATCATTTCCGCCATTTTGAAGGTATCCGATGCCACGCAGGCGCGCCAATCAAACGCCGGCAGCGCAGCAGGCAGGTAAAGACCGCCATCGGATGCAAGGCCCTGCAGCACCGCTTGCGCACCGGTAACCGTGGGCGCAGCGCTTCTGGTGGAATGATATTGCATAATTTGCCCCTCCCAAAGAAACCGTTTTCTTTGCTTCATGCACAAAAAACAGGTTTTTGAAGAAAATACTTGGATTTTGAATGGGTATATGATATACTGTTTTCGGTGAAAAAGCAAGTGTTTTCAGCAGAAAACATGCACCATAGCAAGCAAGCGCAGGAGGAAGAAATTATGAAAATCGGACTGTTGGGATTTGGCGTTGTGGGCAAGGGTTTTTACGACCTGACCCGAATGCGTTCTGATATGCAGATCAGCAAGGTGGTATGCCTTGAAGATGTGAAATTGGAAGACGCCACCGTCACCCGTGATTTTCAGGAAATTCTGAACGACCCCACCATCGATACCGTTATCGAGGCCATGGGCGGTCTGCACCCGGCTTATGAATTTGTCCGCGCCGCCATGGAAGCCGGCAAAAACATCGTCACCTCCAACAAAGCGCTGGTGGCCAACTACTATGACGAACTGATCCCTCTGGCCCAGGCCAAAGGACTGCGCTTCCGCTGCACCGCTGCCGTGGGCGGCGGCATCGGCTGGCTTTCTGAAGTGGAGCGTTCCCGCCGTGCCCAGAAGATGACCAAAGTCGGCGGCATCATGAACGGCACCTGCAACTACATTCTCGACAATATGACCCGCATGGGTCTTGGCTATAGCGACGCGCTGAAGCAGGCACAGAACTTAGGCTATGCAGAGGCAAATCCCACCACGGATGTGGAGGGCATCGACACCTGGCACAAGATCATCCTGTCCGCCAACATCGCTTTCGGCATCTCGTTGGATACCGCCACCGTTCCTGTGGCCGGCATCAGCCGCATCACCGCGGAAGATGTGAAAAATTTCACTGCCAACGGCTATGTATGCAAACTCATCTCCACCGCCGCAACAGACGGCGAGAAAGTTTCCGCATTCGTGCAGCCGACGCTGTGCCCTGCCGGCTCTCCCGAAGCTGCCGTGCCCATGAACTATAACCTCATCACCTTGGTAGGCACCGCTTCCGACCGCATGAGTTTCTACGGTCAGGGCGCAGGCCGCTACCCCACCGCATACAATGTCTTGCAGGACTGCGTGGATATCATCAGCGGCAGGGGTTTCTACTCCCCCTACGGCGCAAAAATCAAGGCTGTGAACGATACACCCATGCGCTATTACATTCGCGGCGGCAAAGATCTGCCCGCACCTGCCAAAGCCCACTGGGGCAACGCAGCCATCACTTCTCCCGTCAATGTCAGCGCTGTGCACGCATGGCTGAAAAACAACCCCGACGCGTTCATCGCCGCACTCAGCGAATAAAAAGGAAGGTAACCGTATGCTGAAAGTTACAAAATTCGGCGGCTCGTCCATGGCGGACGCCGGTCAATACAAGAAGATCAAGGATATCCTCCTTGCCGACCCTGCCCGTCGGGTAGTGGTGGTTTCCGCCGCCGGCAAGCGGGATAAGAACGACCATAAGATCACGGATCTTTTGTATCTGTGCCATGCCCACACCCAGTACGGCGTGGACTGCACTCCGGTCTTTGAAATGATCACTTCCCGTTACCTGCAGATCCGCAACGACCTGCAGATCGATCTGGATCTGGAAAGCGATTTTGCCGCTCTGAAAAAAGCGCTGGACGCCAAGGCCATCACTCAGGACGAACTGGTCAGCCGCGGCGAATATTTCTCCGCAAAACTCATGGCCGCCTACCTGGGCTTCCGCTTTATCGATGCCGCCAACTGGATCAAATTCCGCTTTGACGGCACGGTGGACCAGGAAACCTCTTACGACGCCCTGCGCAAGCAGATGCCCCTGAAAGGCGGCGTTGTGATCCCCGGTTTCTACGGCATGATGCCCGACGGCCACATCCGCACCTTCTCCCGTGGCGGCAGCGACATCACCGGCGCATTGGCCGCGGCCGCGCTGGATGCCGATGTTTACGAAAACTGGACGGATGTTTCCGGCATTCTGATGGCTGACCCCCGGATCGTGGAAGATCCCCAGCCCATTCCGGAAGTTACATACGACGAATTGCGCGAACTCAGTTACTCCGGCGCGCAGGTGCTGCACGAAGATGCCATCTTCCCCGTGCGTGAGAAGAACATTCCTCTGAACATCCGCAACACCAACGCTCCCGAAGAAGAGGGCACCATGATCAAAGAGACTTTCGACGCCGATCATGACCCCCACCGCTTCATCACCGGCATCACCGGTAAAAAGGACTTCACCATCATCTCCATGAGCAAGCGCGGCATGAGCAATCAGGTCGGCGTTCTGCGCAAGGTGCTGACGGTCATCGAGCGCCATAACATTTCCGTGGACTATGTGCCCAACGGCATCGACAATGTTTCCGTTGTGCTGCCCACCGCCGATGTAGAGCCCCATCTTTACACCATTCTGGCTGAGATCCAGAAAGAAGCCGAGCCGGACACGCTGGATGTCCACAATCAGATCGCCGTGGTCGCCGCCGTCGGTCGGAAAATGGCTTTCCGCCCCGGTATTTCCGGTAAGATCTTCGCCGCACTGGGCGAAGCCGGCATCAACATCCGCATGATCAACCAGGGCCCCGCCGAACTGAACATCATCTTCGGCGTGGACAATAAGGATTTCAAAGCCGCCATTCGCGTGCTTTACAACAGTTTCGTTAAATAAGCAATCCCATCTGGAGGTAAACGACCATGAAACTTTATACCGTTGCTGTCCTGGGCGCTACCGGCGCTGTGGGTCAGGAAATGATCAAAATTCTGCAGGAACGCAACTTCCCCGTTAAAAAACTCATTCCCCTTGCCTCTGCCCGGAGCGCCGGCAAGACCCTTACTTTCAAGGGTGAGGAAGTAACCATTCAGGAAGCCTGCGATGCCGCTTTTGAAGGCGTGGACATCGTGCTGGGCGCCGCCGAAAACGACATTGCCAAGCGCTTCGCCCCGGCGATCGTGAAAGCCGGCGCGGTATTTGTGGACAATTCTTCCGCATTCCGCATGGATCCCAAAGTGCCGCTGATCGTGCCGGAGGTCAATCCCGAAGATGTGGCTTGGCACAATGGCATCATCTCGAATCCCAACTGCTCCACCATCATCACCATCACCGCCGTCAATGCCCTGAACGCCATCGCACCCATCCGCACCATGACCGCCAGCACCTACCAGGCAGTCTCCGGTGCCGGCGCAGGCGGCCCTATTGAACTGATGAACGAAGTGGAGGCTCTTCGCGAAGGCAAGACCTACGAGCCCAAAGTCTTCTCCCACCAGATCGCCTACAACCTGATCCCCCAGATCGGTGGCGAGAGTAATGACGGCTACACCAGCGAAGAAATGAAGATGCAAAACGAAGGCCGCAAGATCATGCATCTGCCCGACCTGAAAGTTTCCTGCACCTGCGTCCGCGTGCCCGTGGTGCGCAGCCACTCCATTTCTGTTTCCTGCCACTTTGATGTGCCGGTGACTGTGGAGCAGGTCCGCGCCGCCATTGCCGCCGCCCCCGGCTGCCGGTTGGTAGACGATCTTGGCGCGAAACAGTATCCCATGCCCCTGGATACTTCCGACCAGGATCTGGTATTCGTGGGCCGTATCCGTCCCGACCTGACCGACGATAACGGCATCTGCCTGTGGTGCTGCGGTGACCAGGTCCGCAAAGGCGCTGCCACCAACGCCATCCAAATTGCAGAACTGCTGGTTAAATAAAGCAACAGCGCTTGGGAAATCCCAAGCGCTGTTTTATTACCGAAACACCTCAAAGGCGGCGATGGCTTTCAAAATCTCCGGGTCAAAAGCATCCCGTCCGTAAGCATCCAAAAAGCGTGCACACCATCGATCCGTATGCAAATTGAACTGCAGCGTCCACGCGCCCCAGAAAAGATCTATATGCCGGTCTCCCCTGCCGCCGCCGTCCAGATCAATAAAACCGGTGAAGCGCCAATCGTCCAGCATAATATTCGGCAGGCAGTAATCACCGTGGATCAGCACATCGTTTTTAAGTTTCGGTGCGGTTTCGCGCATCACAGAAAACGCTTCCTTCGGTGTGCGGTAGCCCCAGTTGTCGGGGAAAAGGTCTTCCTCATAAACCTGCTCCTCCAGCGGCTTTTCCGCCAGCGCCAGATACTTTTGCAGACAATCCACCGGCGCACCGGCGGGATCGGTCTCGTGCAATTTCCGCAGCAATGTTCCGGTAGTCTCTGCCAGCCGGGCAGGGTCAGCAAGATACCGCGGATCGATACAGTCCTCGCCGGACAATTTCCGGGTGAGAAAATAATCCCGGTCGGCGCAAATATAGCCAAGCACCTCCGCGCCCAAACCTTTTTCATGGAAAAAGGCTGCTGTCTTAGCCTCCTCGGCCAAAGAGCCGGCAGGGGCACATTTTAAGTAAAACCCGCCCTCGCGATCCACAAAATAGACCTGCGCCGCAGCAGAGCAACTGCTGTCGAAGACCGCCGCGCCCTCCAGCAGGCTATGTAACTCAGCAGGAAACAACCCTAAATCAATAGTAACCGGTGTTCGTTTCATAATAACCTCATTTGTAAAAGTCCGGGAGTTTGCACTCCCGGACTGTATTTTATATGCCCAAGATCGCTTGCGCGAACAGAAAATACACCAGTAGCGACACCGCGTCGACAATGGTGGTAATGAACGGACTTGCCATCACCGCAGGGTCCAGTTTCAGCGCCTTTGCCACCAGCGGCAGCGTACCGCCCACCACCTTGGCAAAGACCACGGTAGCAGCCAATGCAAGGCAGACCACCAAATTGATCATCAAAGTGATATCCTCATTGCCCATGAGCAGGTGATCCACCAGCCAGATCTTGACAAAGCACACCACCGCCAGCGCCAAACCGCAGAGGACAGAGGTGCGCAGTTCTTTCCACAGCACCCGCCAAACATCGCTCAGTTCCAATTCATCCAGGCTCAGCGCACGGATCACCGTGACCGAGGACTGACTGCCGGAGTTACCGCCCGTACCCATGAGCATGGGGATGAACGCCGTCAGCGCTACCTGCGCCGCCAGCGCCCCCTCAAAGGCATTGATGATCAGACCCGTGAAAGTCGCCGACACCATCAGAAGCATCAGCCACGGGATTCTGTTCTTAAAAAGATCAAAAACCGAACTGCGCAGGTAAGTCTTTTCCGAGGGCAGAATACCGCCCATCAGTTCGATATCCTCGGTGGTCTCCTCTTCGATGACATCCATGGCGTCGTCGAAGGTCACGATGCCCACCATACGGTTTTCCCTGTCCACCACCGGCAGCGCCAGGAAGTTATACTTGGCAAACATTTTCGCCACATCTTCCTGGTCGGTCTCGGTGCTAACGAAGATCACATTGGTAAACATCAGATCTTCAATAAGCATCTCATCATCCGGAGCAAGAAGCAAATCCTTCACCGTTATCATACCCAGCAACCGCCGATCCTGGGAAGTAACATAGCAGGTATAGATGGTCTCTTTATCCACGCCCTGCCGGCGAATACGCAGGATCGCCTCTTCCACGGTCATCTGGGGGCGCAAGGAGACATACTCCGTAGTCATGATCGAGCCGGCGGAATACTCCGGATACCGCAGAATCTGATTGATGGAGCGCCGCATTTCGGGAGAGGCCTGCTTCAAAATGCGCTTGACCACATTGGCCGGCATTTCTTCCACAAGGTCCGCCGCATCGTCCACATAGAGTTCTTCAACGATCTCTTTCAGTTCATTATCGGAAAAACTGCGAATGAGCACTTCCTGCTCATCAGGCTGCATTTCCACAAAGGTTTCTGCCGCCAATTCCTTGGGCAGCAGACGAAACAGCAGCGGGATTCGCTGCTCCTCCAGGTCTGTGAAGAGTTCGGCAATATCGCTGGGGTTCATTACCAGAAGCACATCGCGCAGAGCAGAGTACTTCTTCTCCTCAAACATCTTCAGGAGTGCTTTTTCTACAATTTCAAATTTTTCAGCCATCGCTATTCCTCCTTCTTACAAAATTCAAGGAGCAATATAGCGGTCAGGGGTCAGGAAAGCGCCACGAATCGCGGCCGCTGACTACTTCGACCGGGTATATTGCCATTACTGCCGGATTCCATGGATTTCCCTCCTTTTTACTCAATTATTAATTATTTTACCCAAATTTACCTCCCCTGTCAACCTTGACTGACTCCCCAATTGCAAGTAAAATAAAAGAACCTGGAATTTGTAGGGGCGATTAATAATCGCCCGCGGGCGCACGCTGTGCACCCCTACAAACAAAACCGCATTCTGATCACCCTCCGGAGGACTTTCTATGATCCGCTTTGCCACTCACGAAGATATCAGCGCCATGCTGGACATTTACCGTCCCTACGTGGAAAACACCACCCACTCCTTTGAATACCGGGCACCCACCGAGGAAGAATTCCGCGCCCGTTTTGAAAACTATACCGAGAAACTCCCCTGGCTCGTGTGGGAGCACGGCGGTATCATCGCAGGCTACGCTTACGCAAGCCTGCCTTTTCACCGGGCCGCCTATGACTGGTGCTGTGAAGTGTCCATCTACTTAGCGCCCCAATTCCACAGGCAGGGCATCGGCCGGAAACTCTACAGCGCGCTGGAACACATCGTTTATCTGCAAGGTTATCAGATCATCTACGCCATCATCACCACAGAAAACGAAGATTCCCTGCGCTTTCATGAAAAAATGGGCTACCGCACCGTGGCGGTGCTGCCGGACTGCGGCGTGAAGTTTGGAAGACGTTTGGGCACAGTTTGGACAGAAAAGCGGTCACTATCTGACATTGTGCCCATTAATCCGCCTAAACCAGTGTCGGCTATTGTGGAAAATGACAGAAATTTGCGTCAGATTTTAGCCACTTTGTCCCTTTCCTAAATCCAAAAAATGTGATATGCTAAATATTGGAAGATTATCGCCAATTATTCAAACAATTAAAATTCACTATAAGGAGCTGTGACCATGTATTTCAACAAAAAACGCTGCATCGCCATGCTTCTGGCAGGCGGTCAGGGCAGCCGACTGAAAGTGCTGACCGAGAAGACCGCTAAACCTGCCGTACCTTTTGGCGGCAAGTACCGGATCATTGACTTCCCCCTTTCCAACTGCGTCAATTCCGGCATCGACACTGTGGGCATCCTGACCCAGTACCAGCCGCTGGAACTTAACGAGTACATCGGCAACGGCCAGCCCTGGGGTCTGAACAAAACCCACAGTTGCGCCCAGGTGCTGCCCCCCTACGAGCGTCATGACAAGAAGTCCGGCTGGTATAAGGGCACTGCCAACGCCATCTATCAGAACATCGACTTCATCGAGCGCTTTGACCCCGAGTATGTGGTGATCCTCTCCGGCGACCACATCTACAAGATGGACTACGCCGATATGGTCGCCTATCACGAGAAGCACAATGCCTCCTGCACCATCGCCGTGCGCAATGTGCCGCTGGAAGAGGCATCCCGTTTCGGCATTCTGAACACCAATCCCGACAACTCCATCTATGAGTTCGAGGAGAAGCCCAAGGTGCCCAAGTCCACCAACGCCTCCATGGGCATTTACGTATTCAACTGGAGCGTTCTGCGCGACGCGCTGATCGCTGACGAGGACGACGAAAACTCCTCCAACGACTTCGGCAAGAACATCATCCCCGGCCTTCTGAACGCCGGCCACAAGATGATGGCCTATCCCTTCGACGGCTACTGGAAAGATGTCGGTACCATCGACTCTCTTTGGGAAGCCAATATGGAACTTTTGGGCAAGAACCCTGAATTTGATATCCGCGGCGAAGAACGCTCCAAGATCTACGCCCGTAACAACGCCCTACCCTCTTCCTTCATCGACGAAGACGCCAAAACCGTGGGCTGCTTCATCGCAGAAGGCTCCGAAGTCTACGGCTCCGTACGCCACAGCATCATCTCCACCGGCTGCACCATCGGCAAGAACGCCGTGGTGGAGGACAGCGTGGTCATGCCCGGTGTCGTCATCGAGCCCGGCGCCATCGTGCGCCACGCCATTCTGGGCGAAAACAGCCGCATCGGCACCAACGCCGTAGTCGGCGGCGCTTTCGGTCCCCGTGACAAGAAGAAGATCAGCGTCACCAGCAAGGGCGCTGTTGTCGAAGCCAACACCGCGCTGCTGCCCGGTGAAATGCTGTAAGGAGGTAACGCGCTATGAACGTAACTGGTATCATTTTTGCTAACGACGGCGACATCGGCAGCCTCACCGACCACCGCACCACCGGCGCTGTCCCCTTTGCAGGCCGCTACCGTCAGGTGGACTTCCACCTGAGCAACATGGCCGCTGCCGGCATCAGCAAGATCGGCATTATCTCCCGCCACAACTATCAGAGCCTGATGAACCACATCGGTTCCGGCGAAGAATGGGGACTGGAACTGGAAGAAGGCGGTCTGGAATTCTTGACCCCCTACTCCATGTCCACTACCGACAATTACCGTGGCAAACTGGAGACCCTGCACTCCGCTATGGGCTTTTTGACCTACGGCGCGCAGGATGAATATGTGGTCATGACCGGCACTGCCATCCTCAGCAACATCGACCTGCGGGATGTCATCGCCTCCCACATCGAAAGCGGCTGCGATATCACCGTAGTCACCAAAGACGGCATTGCCAACGGCAAGAAGCAATTGGACCTGGCCATCAAACTGGACAAAAACGGCAAGATCACCGACATGGTGGTGGACTATGCCGCCAAGGAAGGCTATCTGGCTTCCATGGATATTTTTGTGTTAAGCAAAGCATGGCTGCGCCAGAAAGTCAGCGAATTCATCGCCCACAACCTGTTCCACATGGACCGGGACCTGGTGCTGGGTCTGTGGCAGAAGAAAGAGATCACCCTGAACGTCTACCAGTTCAAGGGTGTCGCGCTGTACAATGAATCCATTGAGGAGTACTTCCAGAACTCCATGGCCCTCATTGATCCCAGGATCCGCCACGATCTGTTCAACTACAACCACGCCGTCTTCACCCGGGTACGCGACCGCGTTCCCACCTACTACGGTGAAGAATGCGAGATCGAAAACTGCATCGTCGCCGACGGCTGTATGCTCGAAGGCGAAGTGGAGGACAGCATTCTGTTCCGCAATGTCACTGTCTGTGCCGGCGCGGAAGTCGAAAACTGCGTCATCATGAACGACACCGTCATCGGTGAGGGCGCCCAGCTGAAGTATGTCATTTTGGACAAGGACGTCACCGTCCGTCCCGGCGCAAAACTCTTCGGCACCGCCAACAACCCCGTCGTTATTAAAAGAGGAGAGACCGTATGAGAATCGCAATCCTTGCCTCCGAGGGCGCGCCTTACGCCAAATCCGGCGGCTTGGGCGATGTGATGGAAGCCCTCCCCTCTGCGCTGGCCAAAATCAAGGGCAACGAAGTGATCCTGATCCTGCCCTACTACCACAAGATCAAGCATAACGCCAACTACAAGACCCGTCAGGTGGCCAAGTGCGATGTGACCCTTTCCTGGCGTCAGCAGTATGCCGCATTGATGAAACTCACCGGCCGCAAGGACGGCGTGAAAGTCTATTTTGTGGACAACGATTACTATTTCGGCAACCGCAACAGCGCCATTTACGGCGACGGCGATGACAGTGAGCGCTTTGCTTTCTTCTCCAAGGCCTGTCTGGATCTCATGGCCGAGATCGGCTTCATCCCCGATGTGATTCAGTGCAATGACTGGCAAACCGCCATGGTGCCCACCTATCTCAACGCCATGTACCGGGACAAGTACCCCTCCACCCGTTGTATGTACACCATTCATAACATCGAGTATCAGGGTTGGGCCAGCGGCTACTTCTTCCAGGATGTGCTGGGTCTTCCCTGGCAGTACCGCGGCATGATGGATATGAACAACTCCGTCAACATGATGAAAGGCGCTATTGAGTCCGCCGATCTGGTGACCACCGTTTCCGAGACCTACTCCCGGGAACTGATGTATCCCTACTATGCCCACGGTTTGGACAGCGTCATCTCCAACGCCGCGTGGAAACTCACCGGCATCACCAACGGCATTGATGTGCGTACCTTTAACCCCGCCACCGACCCGGCACTGCCCGTCAACTACAATTCCAAGACCTTCATTGAGGGCAAGGCTGCCTGCAAGGCCGCCCTGCAGCATGAAGTGGGTCTGCCCGTAGAGCCGGATGTGCCGCTGATGGTCATGGTCACCCGGCTTGCCGGCCACAAAGGTCTTGACCTGCTGTGCTACATTGCCCGCAGGCTCTTGGAAGAGGAAAACTGCCAGTTGCTGATCCTGGGCACAGGCGAAAGCCATTTTGAACATTTCTTCAAAGAACTGGCGCAGGAATACCCCCACCGGGTATCCGCACAGATCACCTTCAATCTGGGTTTGGCGGCACGGATCTATGCCGGCGGCGACATCTACCTGATGCCCTCCAAATCCGAGCCCTGCGGTCTGAGCCAGATGAACGCTATGCACTATGGCACCGTGCCCGTGGTCCACGCCACCGGCGGTCTGAAGGACACTGTTCCCTCTGCCGACGAGCAGGGCAAAAACGGTCTGGGCTTTACCTTCCAGAGTTACAATGGTGACGATTTCCTGGGCGCCATCAAGCGCTGCCTGCACCTTTACAACGCGGACCGGAACGCTTTCCGGGATCTGCAGTACCGGGGCATGACCCAGGACTTCAGTTGGAAGAAACCCGCCGAAAAGTACATGGCACTCTTCCAGCGCATGCTGGGCAACTAAACAACATAACTAAGCCAGTCACCCATATGTGTGACTGGCTTTCCCTCTACAAGGTAACATTGCTATTTATCCTTAGCGCTATAATAATTTCGATAGAAAGGGTTTTAGTATGAACAAATTACAAATCTGCAACGAAATTTTCAAGAAACTGACCCAAGAACTGCCTACAACCTGGGATGGGCAAAGCACCATCCTCTACATGAAAAATAACAATTGCCGAAACTGGCGGCAAATGGAATGGCCCGGTTGGTATTTTCAATTTATGTGTGAAACCACATTGAGCAAGAACCACTTTTTCAGCATTCCTGGACCCTCCTATGGAAATGTAGAATTCGACGGAGCAAAAGATATCCCCTGGGATTTCAAGGCACACACCATCAATGGTTCCAGCGCAAATCAAGTGCCTACCAACGGCTATCAAGAAATCCAGCAAGCGCTCAAAGAGTACGGTAGCGTTGGCTTTATTATTGCCTCGGGAAACGCGGTATTCGATGATGACGCCCAATCCTTTAAAAAATGGCACGACGCGCTGAAAGGAAAAACATCCGCTTACGAAAAAGAACGTATCGCACGAGGCGCGCCCTCCCGTCGTCGCAAAGCAGCCTTCAAATTGAAGGCATTACACTTTGTTTTCCTTGATGAAACCACTCTTAAATATTGCGCTTCCTTCCAAGGAGGCATGCGGAACGCCGACGGAACACCGCGAAACCCAAAAGTTATGCTTGATTTGTCTGACAAAAGATTAGAACAATACATCTTCCCGATAAAATAATAAAACGCCACTGCCTTATTAAAGGCAGTGGCGTTTTTCATTCTTCTGTGACAAAAAGTGACATTTGCCAATCCATTTCTTGTAACTGCTGCACTGGCTCCCATTGACCTTGATCGTGGCGATCAAGATCAAACAATTGCTCCGCCAAAAATCGGATACAATTCACATTCACAGCATTTCCAAACTGCTTATATGCTTGATGGTCGTTTTTATTCGGCGCAAAAGAATCTGGAAAACTTTGAAGCCTTGCTGCTTCTCGCGGTGTTAGTCTTCTTTTGTATTTTCCGATAATCGGAATTTGCACCATTGCCACCAGTGCCGGGAAATAGTCCGGTCTTTTTACACGGATTCCCGAAGGTCTAAACTGTATAAAACCGTCCCAAACACTTTCTATGGCCGTACCCGCCTGCCACTCGAACTTCTTATTGGTTGGGGTAAAATCATCCAGATTGTTCCATTTTTGCAACCACTGATCAATAAACACCTTGTTATTTTTATACAATTCTCTATTTTTTCTACAAAAATCTGCTTTCCATTTTGGCAATTCATTTGTGTTATATGTTTCTTTAAACTCAAACGCCCATATCGGAAAACCGATCACTTTTTCCTTAATACCATGATAAAACTCGTCCCAACATGTAAGCACCCGCTCTTCCTCTTCGGTAATGCTATATTTTAGGTCCGCATTCTCCTCAATAATCCCAGCAGAGAGAATATCTTTTTTCTCTTTTTGCGCGCTCGGAATAAAAAACTGCAAGCGATTTACTCCCAACGAATAGTGGACGCCCAATATGTAAACTCTTTCACGTAACTGCGGAACGCCTAATTGGTGTGGGCTCATAATAATGGGATGTTCCGGCAGCACATATCCTAATTCCGTTAATTTTTTCTTGATAACACGCCAAGTATTTCCATTATCATGCGCCACCAAATTTCGAACATTCTCCAAAATAATGAACTTAGGGCGCTTAACTTTTAATATTCGTATAATTTCAAAAAATAGCGTTCCTTTAGTTTCATCTGCAAAACCTTGTTGCTTGCCCGCCTTTGAAAACGCCTGACACGGAAAACCTGCGCACAATACATCATGATCTGGTACTTGGTCGACATCAAGTTGTGTAATATCATGAGCCGAATCAATCCTATAATTTTCCCCATATGTCTCAATTGCAAAAGAATCAATTTCAGAAGCTAATACACATTCGCCGCCTAAACTGCTCATCGCCTGATGAAAACCACCAATACCCGCAAACAAGTCAATGAACCTAAACTTTGTGTTCCTAAAATAACCCATTTTTGCTCCTAATCCCAATCCATCCATTTTCACATGGAAATTATCTCTTCTTTGCATGCGTAGCATTCAACATTTTTCGTGCACAAAGTAATTACGAAAATCTGTTTTTCTTATTTTAACACAGCCAAACCAAAAGTTCAACATATTATCCTTCAATCTCACAGTGTTTCATTTTAGGCTAAATTTATCGGACAAATCTTTCTCTTTTCTTTTGCTTCGCTATGATATATAATATGGAGGAATAAATAACGAGGTGCGCTATGAGAATTCTCTTTGACAGCCAACGAACTGAATATAAAGAGCCTTTCGGCGCGCTGAATGCCGGTGCTTTCTGCACCCTGCGCATCCGCATTCCCGTAACGGTGGCGGCAACACAGGTGCTTTGCGTCATCGAACACGAGAACGGCGCGCTCTGCGCAGAATTTCCCTTAAATGAGAAAACCGCGCTGGGCGATTATGAGCAATTCTCCGGTAAAATTTCTCTAAACGAAGCCGGCCTTTACTTCTACTATTTTCGCATCACCGGACGCACCGGCACATTCCGTCTCTATAAATACGGCGACGCCGACACCAATATGGAAGCAGGCGGAAAATGGCAACTGACCTGCGTAAGCCCCGACTTCACCACACCCGACTGGGCAAAAGGCGCGGTGATCTATCAGGTCTTCCCCGACCGCTTCTGCCGGGCGGGCACGCCGGATTTCTCCCAGCGCTCCGCCCCCTACACCTACCACGAAAACTGGCGCGACGAAGTCGCCTGGCAGCCCAATGAGCGCGGTGAAGTGCTCAATAACGATTTCTTTGGCGGCAACTTCCGGGGCATCACGGAAAAAATGGACTACATCGCCTCTTTAGGCACGACGATCCTCTACCTCAACCCCATCAGCAAAAGTTTTTCCAATCATCGCTACGATACCGGCGACTATAAGACCCCCGACCCCATTTTAGGCACCATGGACGATTTCCGCGCCCTCTGCGATGCCGCCCACAGCCGGGGCATCCGGGTCATTTTGGACGGTGTTTTTTCCCATACCGGCTCGGACAGCCTCTATTTTGACCGCCATCGCCGCTATGACGGCAACGGCGCTTACTGCACCAAAACCTCCCCCTATTACTCCTGGTATCAATTCCAAAACTGGCCCGACCGTTACAAATGCTGGTGGGATTTTAATACCCTGCCCACCGTAAACAAGGAAGATCCCTCCTTCATCCGCTACATCATCACAGACGATGACAGCGTTGTGGCTCACTGGCTGAATGCCGGCTGCGACGGTTTCCGACTGGATGTGGCAGACGAACTGCCGGCATCCTTCCTTTCCCTGCTGAAAAAGCGCATCCGCGAAATTCGTCCCGACGCACTGCTCATGGGCGAAGTCTGGGAGGACGCCTCCAACAAGGTCGCCTACGGCCGCCGCTGCCGCTATTTTACCGACAGCGTGCTGGACAGCGTCATGAACTACCCCTTCCGCACCGCCATCTTGAACTTTGTCCGGGGCGAGGACAGCGGTGAAAATTTGCGACGCACCGTCATGACCATTGCAGAGAACTACCCCTCCCAGGTGCTCCAGTGCAACATGAATCTGCTGGGCACCCACGATACACCCCGCGTCCTTACTGCCCTCGTAAATGACTTTGAAGGCAGCCGGGCGCAGTACGCCGCCAGCCGCCTGACACCCCGTGAGCGGACCGAGGCCATCCGGGAATTGAAGATCGCGGCGCTTCTGCAGTTCACGCTCCCCGGCAGTCCCAGCATCTACTATGGCGACGAATGCGGCATGGAGGGCCACAAAGACCCCTTCAACCGCCGCACCTATCCCTGGGGCGATGAAGATCAAAACCTTTTGGCATTTTTCCGGGAACTGGGTGCCCTGCGCAAGGAGAATCCCGCCCTGCGCCACGGTGATATCCGCTTTGTAAGCGCCGGAAGCGGCCGCATCTGCTTTGAGCGCACCGCCCCGCAGCAGCGCCTGCGCATCACCGTCGACCGCAGCGCCCCCGTAACCGACATCCGCACCTGCATCGAGGAAATCTGATATGGACGAGAAATTCATAAGCGGCTACTGCAAACTTCTGGACGCGGCGCGCACGATCACCGCAGAGTGCGAAGGCGGTGCGTGGTGCACCGATTGCTCCTATCCCGACTGCCCCCACGCTCAAAGTTGCCCCATCGCCGCGCAACTCAAAAGTCTAACCGAAGAGTAAATTTCCACCCCCAAGAAATTTCTTGGGGGTTTGCTCTTGACATCTTTGCTCTAATCTGTTAGAGTAAAGATGTACTCTAACGGATTAGAGAGGAGGTTTTCTATGGAAACACCCAAAATTTTTGAAAGTGAATACCGCTTTTGCCTGATCCTGTGGGAACATCAGCCCATTAAAAGCAGCGTCCTGGTGGCGCTGTGCGAGACCCGGCTGGGCTGGAAACCCACCACCACCTACACCGTGATCAAGCGGCTTGCCCAGCGCGGCGTTCTGAAAAACGAGAACACCGTGGTCACCGCACTGATCACCAAAGACGATGTGCAGGCCGCGGAACTGAGCGAAATGATGGAGAAGACCTTTGAAGGCTCACTCCCGGCATTCATTGCTGCCTTTACACGGAATCAAAAACTCTCCAAAAGTGAAATCGACGACCTGCAGAAAATGATCGACGGTTACCGCAAGGAGGCGCGCCATGACTGAGATCTTTCTGAATCTGCTAAACATGAGCATCTCAGCCGGCTGGTTGATTCTGGCGGTGCTGATGGCGCGCCTGCTGCTGAAAAAAGCACCCAAGTGGATCACCGTGGCTCTATGGGGCATGGTCGCAATTCGGCTGATCTGCCCCGTATCCATCGAAAGCGTTCTGAGCCTGATCCCCAGCGCGCAGACCGTCAGTCCGGACATCATGGTGCAGCAAAATCCCGGCGTTCACACCGGCATTGATGCGCTCAACAGCGTCATCAACCCGGTCATTGACAGCGCATTCGCCCCCACCCCCGGTGCCAGCGTCAACCCGCTGCAGGTCTGGGTGCCCATTTTCACAGCAACCTGGCTGCTTGGTATTGGCATAATGGCACTGTACGCTGCCATTTCTTACCTGCAATTGAAACGCAAAGTGCATAATGCCACGCTATTACAGGAAAATATCTACCTGAGTGAAAATATCCCGGCGCCCTTTGTGCTGGGTGTTCTGCGCCCCAAGATCTACCTGCCCTCTGAAACGGCTGAAGCCCAGCGTCACCACATCATTGCCCATGAGAGTGCCCATATCCATCGTTTCGACCATCTTTGGAAACCTCTGGGTTTTGCGCTGCTGGCGCTGCACTGGTTTAACCCCCTGATGTGGCTGGGTTACGTACTGCTGTGCCGGGATATTGAACTGGCTTGCGACGAAAAAGTCATTAAAGCACTGGATCACGACGCCCGGGCAGACTATTCCCAGGCGCTGCTTTCCTGCAGTATCAGCCGCCGGACCATCTCCGCCTGCCCTTTGGCATTTGGCGAGGTAGGCGTCAAGGACCGGATCAAAAGCGTGCTGCACTACAAAAAGCCTGCCCTTTGGATCATTATTGCCGCACTGCTATTGGGTGCTACCGTGGGTATATGCTTCCTGACTGACCCCATGGGTGACACAGACGGTCCCACCCTCGACCCCAACGATCCGCAACTTCAGGCGCTGCGGGAGGAATACCCCGAATATTTCGGGCTGGACGCCTCTGCGGGGCTGGATGTTTATGTGTGGCAACTATCCCCGGGGTCTTACTACTTCGGTCTACTGCCCCATTCTGAGCACTCCGACAGTTGGATAAACACAGATCTGATGACGCTTAAATCCATGAGCGCCCCGGAAGCACGCATTGTCCTTAACTCCTACGGTCTTCCCTGGGAGCAGGTGCACATCGTGCCCTGGCAAAATCCCTTATCCAGTTACATTCCCGAAAACTGGATCACCAAGCCGGAAGAAACCGACGAGCAGCGGCAGGAAAGATACGAACGGTACACCGACAGGATTCGCATGATGCTGGAGGGTATGACCAAATACGCCAACTCCGGCGGGATTTTGGACGAAGCCGTCTTTGACATCGACGGTGACGGTGAGGACGAGATCTGCCGCCTGCGCACCGGCCCCACCAGCGGTTTATTCACCTTCATCATCGCCGCGGAAAATGCCATGACCCACGAAGTGGAATACTGCTCCGTATTCACATCGCCATGGCTGGATCTTTCCTTCCAGCGGGGCGCCGATGGCGTCATACGCGTTCACGGAACGACGCAAGGCTCTGCAAGCATCGACTCGCGGACGATCCTTTGCGACATTTCTGTGGAATATGACTACATAATCCTCACAGACCACCTTGGAGAAACGATATTCTTTGAATGGCCCTTATCCCGTTAATTAAATTAAAAGCCACCGGCCTTGCCTAATGAAATCTCCCACCGCCTAAAAACATTCAGCGTCAATAATTTACTTGCGCTTACAGCCACAAGGGCCGCAATCGCAAGTAAATGGAATCTCCCCCGGGCTAAAAAAGTGTCCACAGGACACTTTTTTACCTCGCTGCGCTCGGTCGCCCTCTTCGATTCCGTAGGAATCGTCAAAAAAAGAAGACACCCTTCAGGGTGTCTTCTTTTTTTGGTGACCCGTACGGGAATCGAACCCATGTTACCGCCGTGAAAGGGCGGTGTCTTAACCGCTTGACCAACGGGCCTGGTAGCGGCGACCTGACTTGAACAGGTGACAGACCGGGTATGAACCGGGTACTCTACCAACT
>JAZNTI010000040.1:0-56171 GCA_045591725.1 Faecousia sp. | reverse complement strand
ATTGTAAGCATCCACACGCACAAAAGCACTTGTCCAATCATCGCTACCGAAATCCAGCGCCAGATCACCGCTAATATAGTACCAGCCGGGAGCATAAGTGCTGTCCAGATCGGAAAAGGCGATCTTCTTCGCGCCGCCAAGGCCGAAGCCATGAGGCGCTTTGCCCTCCAGCGCCTTACCCACAGCAGCGGCTTCGGCGGCTTTGTCTGTCACAGACAAGGTTTTATCCAGTTTCAGTTTATCCGCGGCAGCCTGCGCCTGCTCACTGGCAGAAATGGCATAAGCCACCACCTCGGCAAAAGCATCATAGTACTGCTGCGCAGCAGGCTCATCAGCACCGGGCAGCGCCTCCACGACATACGGGATGTCCCAAAAACCCAACTGCGTACCGTCACTGCTGTTCATGGCAAAACACATCAACCCGCCGCCCTTGCAATTAAGCATGGCAGGAGAAAGTTCCACGGTAACAGCATTGCCACTGACGGCAAACGCGTTGTGACCGTCCACAGTGGAATAATTGCCGATACCGCCGGTACCGGAATACCACACGCTGAACACCGCGCCCTTGGGGATGGCATAAGGAGCATCGCCATCGGTGATCACTGCCTGAAACTTTCTTCGCACATCATGTTGCTTGGCATGCACGGCAGGAACTTCCGCCCTTTTAGAGATATCTAAATTAATGATCTGCATAAAATCCTCCTTTTCTTGTCGAACTTTTAATTTCGGTGCGTTCACCCAAGAGGAAAATAAAGAGAGCAGTTGCACATTTTCGTGCAACTGCTCTTAAAAAAGCGGTTATTTTTCGTGATAAACGGGGGCAAGCGCGTCATGAATGGCCTTGTAACGCGGGAAAAGTTTGGCGTAAACCGCCACATTTTCCGGATTGGGATGCGTCACGCCCTCGATCCGCACGCAAACTTGCGCCGCCTGACGGTAGTCCTCAAACCAGCCAATTCCCACAGCCGCCAGCATGGCAGAGCCGAAAGAAGAATCGTCCACCTTCACCTTCTCAAGCGTCATGCCCAGCACATCCGCCACGATCTGCCGCCACAGCAGGCCCTTGGCACCGCCGCCGATGATGCGCACACGCTTCATCTGAACACCCAACTCATTTAGGGTATTGGCGCAGTCGCGCAAACTCATGGCAACGCCCTCCAAAGTGGCGCGGGTGAAGTGAGCGGTGGTATGGCGGGCGCTGATGCCGGTATAACTGCCCCGAAGATCGGGATCATTGTAAGGAGAAAGTTCACCGTTGAGATACGGATGGAACATCAGCCCCTCGCAGCCGGGCGCGATTCTCTCAGCCGGCACATTCAACTGGGCAAAAGATTCTCTTCCAATGGTGTCACGATACCAGCGGTAACTGTTAGCGCAACTGGCAGTGCCCGTTCCGGGATACCACAGGCCCGGCACCACATGGCGGTAATTGAATACGAACCGGGAATCAATGGACGCATCGGAAACAACACAAATGCGGCCGGCGGTAGCCAGTTTCACCGTGGTATGGCCGGGCTCCACATTGCCGGCGGCAAAAACTTCCATAACGGTGTCTGTTGTGCCCACCAGCACTTTCGTGCCCTCGGCAAGGCCGAACTCCGCAGCGGCAGACGCCGTAACGCATCCGGCATCGTCGGCAGGATCGCAAACCTGCGGCAGCCACGCCTGATCGATGCCACCCAAAGCGCAAAGTTCCTTCGACCAGCATCCGTTTGCCACATCATAAAACATAGAGCCTGCAGCATCGATATGATCCGTCAGCACCTTGCCGGTAAGGCGGTAGCGCAGATAGTCCTTGGCAAAGAGAATATATCTGATCTTCG
Source organism: Faecousia sp. (assembly GCA_045591725.1). Taxonomy (GTDB): domain Bacteria; phylum Bacillota; class Clostridia; order Oscillospirales; family Oscillospiraceae; genus Faecousia. The sequence continues at coordinate 54,348 of JAZNTI010000040.1, read as the reverse complement.
ACCAGTCCTCAGGCGCATGTTCACGCAGCCACATAAACTGTGGCAGCGTCCAAATGGTAGTGGGTGCATTGAGCACCTGCGCACGGATCAGATCCAAATGATTGTCTTTAAGATATTCCACCTGCGCGCCGCTTCGCTGATCCGTCCACAAAATCGCCGGGCGGATGACCTGCAAATCCTTATCAAGCAACACCGCGGTATGGGTGGCTGCATCGGGAGCAAGCGCCTCAATCTGACATGGCTCGGCTTTTGCGGCCCTCAGCACCTCGGAAAGCGCCGTCTTAAACGCCCGACACCAATCCTCAGGATCCTGCTCACACCAGCCGGCGCAAGGGTAATGCGTGGGATATTCACAGCCAACCGTAGCGGCAATGACACCGTCACGGCGCAGCAACGTCAGTTTCACCGAGCCGCTGCCAATATCTACGCCCAATACATACTTATCCATAAAATACTCCTGTTTACGGCTTATTTCTGCAAAATCCAATCGTGGTCGGGATCATTGGTGCGGTGCACGCCCTGAATATTGCCGGCCATGAACCACAGAATATACATTCTGTAGCCGGGAGCAGTCTGAGTCAGATGGTAACCCTTGGGAAACTCCACCAAGTCATTATTCTTCACGCGGTAGGTCTCGTCAAACTCGCCGTCACGGGTGTACATGCTCTGGAAGCCGAAACCCTGCTCCTTATCAAAGAGGAAATAGTAGATTTCCTCAGCAATGGCTTCTCTGGGCATATCGTCCACATCATGCTTATGACCGGGGTAGCCTGCCCAGTTGCCGGGCTCGACAAAGGATTCACCAACAGTCAGGTAGTCAGCATTGCTGCTGCCGTCAATAATGCCATGGAAATCACGCTTCCAGGGATTCTCACCCAGGGTCAGGACCTTCACTTCCTCGGGCTTTTTCCACTGAGGTTGGGAATCCTTATCAGTGGGGGTATCAATAACGCCGATCTGCACATGATCGCAGCCGGTGAAGGTAACAGTAGACTTTCTGGGAACATAGACGCTATGGCAAGGACCGTCAAAAACATTCATGCGGCAGCCCACATTCTCCCACCGGATATCGCCGATCTGCACATCGGCATGACCCACCACAAACACGAAAACATACTCTTTACCTTCGGTATTGATGGTCACGCAGTCGCCGGCGTTGAGTTCGATCATGCCGAACTCCAGCCGCTTGCAACTGCATTTGTCGATCTCACAGAGTTTGGTATAGCCAATGGTGGGGGTATAAGTCTTCTTGAAGTTCATGCAAATTCCTCCATAATTTGATCAATAGCCGTTTCCCAATCTCCCACGATGCCGAAGTCGGCATAGTCGAAAATGGGCGCTTTGGGGTCAGAATTGATGGCGATGACTTTCGCAGAGCCGGACATGCCGGAAATATGCTGCACCGCACCGCTGATGCCAACGGCGATATAAAGTTTCGGACAGACCGTCGCACCTGTGATGCCCACCTGGGCGCTATAGGGCGCAAATCCTGCGTCCACCGCGCAACGGGATGCCGCCACGGCAGCGCCGATACGCTCAGCAAAGGTGCGCAGTTTTTGGAATCCCGCCTTAGAGCCGACGCCCATACCGCCGGCCACCACGATATCCGCCTGAGTCAAGGGTGCCCCTTGGGCAAAGGAACGCTCCTCAAGCAAAGAAACGCGCACACTTTGAGCGGTTAACACCGCTTCTTCCGCCGGCATCGGCGTTGCCGCCGACGGAAAGGTATTGGGGCGCACAGTTGCCATCTGCACGGCGCTGGTGGTAGTGATGGTGGCCATCAGACTGTTGCCGAAAGTCGGACGGGTCTGAAGTAATCGCCCATCCTCCCCCATTTCCAAATGGGTACAGTCCGCGGTCAAACCGGCCTGCAATCGCCACGCCAGCATGGGCATAACGCTGCGCATCCTCACAGTTGCCGGAGCAAGTATGATCCGGACATTTTGAACGCAGTCTTCCAGCGCAGCGGCGATGACGCTATCGTCAGCAGTGGCGCGCTCCAGATCGGCAACAGACAAGATTCTGAGTTTCAGACCGCCGTCACGGGCAAGGTCCGCGGCCTTTTCCTCAAGGCCATAGTCGGCATTTACGGGCCGCAAAACGAGAAGTTCGCTCATCCCCTCACCTCCCGTATTGCAGCGCAAAGCGCCGGCAGATCATCCTTAACGCATTTGCGAAGACCGGGCGCTTTGGTATCCACATGCACCACCCGGGTGCGCGAGCCACTCATGCCGCACGTCTCCGGCTGCAGCGCGATATCCGCCGCAGTTAAATATTCCACCTGCTTATCCCGTGCGCGCCGCCGGGCGCTGATACTAGGAAGCCGCAGGGCATGTACATACTCACAAAAAGAGACCACGCAGGGAAAACCTGCACGCACCAGCGCCTCGGTATCCTCCAGCCGCCGGGTACAAAGGACAGCATCAGCGGTCACAGTTAGTTCCTGCACATTGGTCACCGCAGGAATATCCAGCGCAGCCGCCAACTGGGCAGGGATCTGTCCGGTTTCGGCATCCATGGCGCGGCGACCGCAGAAAATGCAATCAAAACCGCCCAAATGCCGCACCGCCGCAGCCAATGTCCGGGCAGTTGCCAAACTGTCCGCGCCGGCCAAAGCACGGTCACTGAGCAGCACGATGCGATCAACGCCCAAACCAAAGAGTTCTTTCAGCACCGGCTCTGCTTTTCCCGGGCCCATAGTCAGCACGGTCACTTCAGCGCCGGGCTGCTGGTCCTTGCATTTCAGCGCAGCCTCCACCGCGGAAAGATCCGCAATATTCAATTGAAGTTGTGTACCGTCACGCTTTAAGCGAAACTGGCCGTCCAATTCCACCTCCGTCGCGGCAGGCACAGGTTTTACGCAAACCAGGATCTTATTGACCATACTCCAAATACATTTCTGCCCGCTGCGGCCACAGCCGCAGCGGGTAAAGTGTTTACTGTTACTTACAAACAGCGTCCAACGCGCTATAAACATCCACAAGGGTCTTACCCTCGGGTACGCAGGTGCTCAGACACAGCCATGCCTGAGGATTGGCGGTGATCATGGCACTTGCATCGGTGCGCAGAAGATCGCCCCAACGGCCGCCTGCAACCTTCACAGTGATTTCCGGCATATAGCCCAGCGCCACAGCGCTGCCGCAGGATTTGGCCAGTTTTTCATGATTGAACATCTCAGTCAGTTCGTAGCCTGCCGCCTTGGCGATGGCGCGAATGGGCGCAAACTCATGGAAACTGCGTGCCAGACGGTCATCATCATGGCAGGCGGCGACGCCCTTGGCATCAGCAACAGGATTCAGTTTGCCGTATTCCAGCAGTTTGGCGACAAATGCGGTGGCAGTAATCACTTCGGTCTTAATCTCGCAGCCCCACTCGGCATAGTGCTGCTTCATGATCTCGGCATCATAACTATCCAGCACCACCACGGGCAGGCCGGCGGCATTGATGGCGTCGGCACAAGCCTTTGCCTGCTGCACCACTTCATCCACATAGCCCATGAGGTCGCCCAGCATCTGGCCGGAGGCAGGCTCGCTAGAGAGCACCTTGGCGCTGACGCCGGCCTTCTCCAGCAAGTTCAGGAACGAAGCGACCATCTGAGGCGCTTTGCAGGCGGCAACTTCGCCCACATAAACCAGCACATCACTGCCGTCTCGGCCAAAGGAAGGCTTCTCAGCACCGTAGATATTGCCGGTATTTTCAATATTCTCGATGAGCGCCATAACGGATGCAGGTGCAAGATCCGCAGCCACAGCCTCAGTGCGGGCCTCGCGAATGAACAAAGGAGGCTGATAGCCGGTGCAGCAATCGTTGACGCAGGCGTCACACAGCATGCACTCGTACATAGCCTCGGCCATATCCCGGTCAAATTCGGCAGAACCCTTGGAGACCATGCTCAGCAGCAGGCCCTTGGCGCGGGGGGTATTGAGTTCCTTGCCGGTCTGATGCTGCACAGGGCACAGATGACGGCACATCCAGCAAAAGCGGCACTTTTCCGCATGCTGCAACGCTTTTTGTCTAACCATATCTTCTACCTCCTGTTAAAGACCCAGCTTATAGGGGTTCATAATGCCATTGGGATCCAATTCTTTCTTCAGCGCCTCCAGCACCTGCATGGCAGGGCCGTACTGCTCCTTCATCAGACGGGACAGTTTCAGACCAATGCCATGATGGTCGTTCAGCACACCGCCGTTTTCCAGCGCGGCACGGACACCGGTGTTCCAGATCTGGTTATGTACACGCAGTGCCTCGTCGGGATCGGCAGGAGGATTGTCGATGATAAAACGGGAATAGTTCATTGCGCCCCAGTCATACCAGTGAGAACTGTGGGAAATGAAGCGCACCTTGTACTGGCTGAAATTGCCCTCAATGGCAGACTTCATAGCGCGGTAGATCTTCTCGATATTGTCATGGGTCGCCACGGTGTCCAGCGTGCCGAACATCTGAGGCAGGTCCATAATGTGACCGGGATAGAAGAAGGTGATACGGTTTTCAAACCACTTTTCGCCGTACTCCGTGCCCAGATCCTGCGCGCCGTACTTCTCAGCGATAGCCAGCACGATCTCCAGTTCTGCATCGACGATCTTCTTATAACCTTCCAGCGTCAGGTTCAGGAAAGAACCCTTCTTCTCAAAGCCAATGACCTTCTTGATGATAGAAACAGTCTCTGCCTCGTCGAAAAGGCGGACGATGGAGGGCTTGACCGCCTGCACGATCTCGCGGCAGGCCTGATAACCGATGTGGATATCCGGGAACAGGAATGCATGGTGGATGCGCACTTCCGGCTGTTTAACGATCTTGAACTTTGCCTTGGTCATGATGCCCAGGGTGCCCTCAGAGCCAATAAAGATGGGCAGCAGGTTAGGACCGGTGGAGTGCTTGGGCACAGGCAGAGAATTGATAATATCGCCGTTGGGCAGCACCACTTCCAGGGAAAGGCACATATCGTCCATCTTGCCATACTTGGTGGACAGAATGCCGATGCCGTTGTGAGCCAGCGCACCGCCGACGGTGCAGCAGGTCATGCAGGAAGGCAGGTGCATTACAGAATAGCCCTTTTCATTGACATAGTCTTCCAGCGTTGCGAAGATCATGCCGGTCTCGCAGGTAACAGTGCCGGCTTCCACATCCAAGTCAATGAGTTTATCCATGCGCTTGATATCCAGCAAAATGCCTCCGGCCACAGGCAAAGCACCGCCCTGGCTGCCGGAACCGCCGCCCCAGGTGGTGACGGGGATCTTATAGTAATTGGCGATCTTCATGACCTTGGAAACTTCCTCGGTGGAGCCGGGACGGACCACGATATCGGGCATGGGACCCTCTTCACCGGCATCCTGCCACTTACGGCTGAGCCAGAAATAGTCCACGGAATAGACCGCACGTTCATTTTTCTTGGTGGAAACATTTTCCACACCCACCGCATCCTCCAGTTCGGAGCGAATCATGTGGAACATCAAGGATCTTTCTTGCATTTTTCCTTACCTCCTAATTACTCAACAGGGTTAATAACCCAGTTTTCGCCGTAAATACCGGGATAGCCACCCCGTGCAACCAGCGATGTATTGTCTTCATGGGCCAGCAGCCATTTGTTCTGCGCCCACAGAATGCCCTGCTTGCGGTCAGCAAGCGGTGCATTGGTACCCCGCTGCAGACCCACGATGCAGGAAAAGCCGTTCTTTGTCACTTCGCAGGGACAGAAATGCAAAGTATCGGAGTAGACTTCCACCATTTCGCCCTGAGCAAGATAAAATGCCTTGATCTTATTGGCATCCAAACGATTATTCTCGTCCATATCGCTGCGCTTCGCCAGCAGCAGCACCAGTTCCCGGACAGCAATGTTGAACTCATTGCAGGTATGCCACTCCAAGGCATTGAGTTGGCTGGAATGACCCCAGCAAAGGCCCATCTGCTCGTCCAGTTGGCCGCAGTATTCCTGACGCAGCGCACCGGATTCCGGCAGCACTTCCAATTCCGGAACAGATGCCTGATAGCGGCTGCCCTCACTGGGGAACTCCACCGCGGCTTCCGCGGCAGCGCAGAATGCATCGGTATTTTCAGCGATCACGCGACCGTAAGGCTTGAAAGCCTCGTCATGAACGCTGTAGATCTTAATTTGGGGATTGGCATTTTGCAAAGCAGTTAACTTATCCATTATCGAATGACCCCCTCATGCTCTTTCATAAACGACAAAACTTCCTCAAAAGAGGGAATTCCCTCCTGGGCGCCGACGCGGGTACATTTCAGCGCGGAAGTGGCAGAGGCAAAAGCGGCAGACTCATAAACATCCATGCCCTTGACCCGGGCAGCGATGAATGCGCCGTGGAAAGTATCGCCTGCGCCATTGCTGTCCACTGCGCTCACGGGGAACACCGGGTAGCGCACAGCCTTTGCGTTTTCCCAAATGAAGCCGCCGCGGCTGCCCTGGGTAATGACCAAAATTTCGGGATGATACTTTTCACACAGCACCTTGGCTGCTTCCTCAGCGGTTGCGCAGCCGGTGACCTTCAGCGCAAATTCCTCGGAAGGGATCAGCACATCCACCAACGGCAAAAGTTCGTCAATGCCGGGATACGGGTTACCGGCATCCAGGCTGACTTTCACGCCAAATTCCTTGCACCTTTTGGAGGCATAGATGGCGGTCGCCATCTGATGGCCGTCCAAATGCAGAAAATCCGCGTTTTTCAGCACTTCAAGGTCTACATCGTCTTCGGTGGGGGGTGTGACCGTGCCACGATTCCAGACGCAGGTGCGGCTGGCGTTGGACACATTCAAAAGCACCACGCTATGAAAAGACTGGGCGTTCTCGACCGTGCGCAGACGGTCGATGCCCACACCGCAAGAGGCAAACGAATCCCGGACAAAATTACCGTAAAGATCATCGCCAATGGTGCCCATATAGCAGCTTTCCACGCCCAGTTTACTGGCCGCCACCAGCGCCGTGGCACAAGGACCGCCACCCTGGAACTTGGTCTGCATGCTCTGCAACTTGGTATCCTCCTGGGGATAACGTTCCACCGTCACCAAAATATCCAGGAGCGCTGCACCAATTCCTACAATCTTAACCATATCAGTCGGCTCCCAGCAGTCTGATCTTCTCAATGGCGAATTCCTTGACAGCCTTCACGGGATCTTTCATATAAGTATCGATGCCGATGATGGAAGGATCGACCTTGCGGACGGTATCCAGGAACGCACAGCAAACATCCGTGCCGAAATTGACCTTGCGGATACCGGCCTTGATGGAAGCGCGGATCTGATCATCCGGCACGCCGGAGCCGCCATGGAGCACCAAATGTGCATCCAGCGCATCATGAAGTTCGGCAATGCGCTCCAGCGCCAGCACGGGTGCCTGCGCATAATGACCGTGGGCAGTGCCAACGGCAACAGCCAGCGCGGCAACGCCGGTTTCGTTGACAAAACGCACCGCATCGTCGACCTTGGTATAATCGGTGGAAACACCGTCCTTGGCAGATCCAACATGACCCAGTTCACCCTCGACAGTGACGCCCACAGCACCAGCCATATCCACAACGGACTTGGTGATGGCAATGTTCTCATCCAAAGGTTTAGCGGAAGCATCGATCATCACGCCGGTTGCACCGTAACGCAGGGCGCGCATGACCTGAGGCACGCCTGCGCCGTGATCCAGATGGAACGCAGCGGGAACATGCATGGTCTCAACAGCCTCCATGATGGCAGGGGCGACAAAACGGGCAAGGTCAGAATCGAACAGACGGCTGTACATCTGGAAGATCACCGGTGCGCCGGTCTCTTCCGCAGCCTGCATGATGCCCATGACGGTTTCGGTATTGTAAACATTAAACGCAGGAATGGCAAAACCGCCATCCTCGGCCAGTTCCAAAATTTCTTTCAGATCGTAACGCATAACTATTTCTCCTTAATCAAGATTCTCAAAGCGAAGGGCGGGAACATACTTGCAGAACTCGCGGATATGCTCGGTCAGGCTGCCTTCGATCTCGGACATATGGTGGATATAAGGACCTTCGATAAGTTTGCGCTCCAGCGCGCTGAGATCCTTAAAGCGCGCCCACAGATAAGTGCCGCCGGTGTAGGGGCCTTCGGCACTGTCACACTCGCAGACCGCGATGGTGTAATCGCCGTGATCCTGATCGATACGGGCGATGGTGTAGTGGCCGGACTTGACCTGGAACCACTCCTGCATATTCATGCACTTGCAGGGCTCGCCCTCTTTATGCAAAGAGTAAGCGAACGGGCCGCAGTGCCACAGAAGTTCCACATTCTTGTCGGTAGGATGACGGGTGGTGAACTCGCCAAGGAAAGGCAGTTTGCCGCCCAGAGTCAGGCTCTTGAGCAGCACCTGGGTCATAACGGCGTGGACATCGCTTTCGCAGCCGATGATGTAGCCCATGTCTGCCAGCAGCGCGTAAGCAGTGCAGGGCACGACGCCCAGCAACTGGCGCATAGCCGACCAGCACTCGGCGGAAACAGCCGCCACATTATACTCTTCAAAAATCTGCTGGTACAGCAGCACAAAAGCGTAGATCTTCTCCGCCACATCGTCGGAAGCGGCGTCCATCTGATACATCTGACGCAGTTTTGCAGCGCCGGCAGCCAGTTCGTCCTTGCGCTCAGCCAGGATCTTGTTAAACTTGTCTTCCACTACCGCCAGGTTCACGGGGATCAGGCGCACGTCGAACTTTTCCATCAGTTCGCTCTCATTACAAATGACGGAGCAGAAAGGCTTGGGACGGCAACCCACCTGAGCGATGCGCATACCGGTGAAATTCTTCACAGCACAGGCAACACCGGCAAACTTCATGAAGCCTTCGGTAAACACCGGCTCTTCGATGAAACAGTTTTCAATGTATGTAAAGGGAACGTTCATTCTCTGCAGCATGCGGCTCATGCCGAAAAGGCCGCACTGGGAATCCGTGTAACGGGTGCCGTTGGGCTCGAACACATCATCCTGCGGGCCCCACAGCAGCACGGGCTTGCCCACTGCCTTGGCCACCATGCCGGCCACTTCTTCATTGCCGAAGTTGCCGTTGATCAGGAAAACAGCATCCACCTTTTCCGCCAGGAAGCGGCTGACCACCGCGTCCACATCGCGCTCAGAATACAAAACGCCCACATCATTGATGCCTTCCAGATCCACAAAACTTAAGTTTTCGCAGGTGAAATGCTCCTTGATGTAGGCCACGGATTTGGCGCAGCGCTCCTCTGCTCTCTCCCAGTTAAATGCGCCGGGACGGGCAGTGACATCACGCCGGATGGGTACAAGACCGATTTTGACATGAAAATTCAGCATAATACGCTCCTTTTGATAGAAGTTCTATCATTTTTATATCAATATTTTCTTTGCGAGTGGTTATTCCGATAAAAATTCTATCACACCAAATGCCCATTTTCAAGTGCCCGCTGTAAATTTTATTTGATTTTTCCGGCCAAAAATGCTATAATTTCCAAAACAAACCAGTTTATTTGGAGCGTGCACTATGGAACACACCTTAACGCGCATCCGGGGTATGTACAATTCCTTCGGCAGAGGCGAAAAAAAGATCGCCGACTGGCTGCTGGAAAACCCTGCCGACCTCATCAGCCTTTCCATCAGCGAAGTGGCAGCCGTCTGCGGCTGCGGTGACGCCACAGTCATCCGTTTCGCCAAAAAATTGGGCCTTTCCGGCTATCAGGAACTGAAAGTCAGCGTCGCCCAGGAACTGGGCAGAGGCCTCACCGGAAGCCTCGCATTCACCGCAGGTGATACCGTCAGCGACATCTACAGCAAGCATGTGGCGGACATCAAGATCACCCTGGACGACACCCGGCGCAGTCTCGATCCGGAAATGCTGCGAGGTGCTGCGCTCTCGCTGATGAACGCGAGATCCATCTCCGTCATCGGTCTAGGCAACTCCGCCCCGGTGGCCCAGGACGCGGCGCACAAATTGCTGCGCGCAGGCCTGCCTGCCAGCGCTTACTCCGATAACCATATGCAGATGATCGTCACCTCCCACATGAGTGCCGGCGATGTGGTGCTTGCTATCTCCCACTCCGGCTCGTCGGTGGACATCGTTGCCGCCGTGGAGCAGGCAAAGGCCTGCGGAGCCACCACAGTGTGCATCACCAATCACGGCAAGTCCCCCATCGTGCGCCACTGCGACTATCACCTGTTCACCAACTCTCAGGAAACACGCTACAGCATCCTGGCCATGACTTCCCGTATCGCCCAACTGGCCATCATCGACACGCTGTACACCTATATCGTCCTCAACGGCGGCGAAAAGATCTCCGCTGCCATTCGCTCCACCGAAACCGCGCTGGAAGGCAAAAAATACTAAAATTCCCTTGTAAATACTGTAAAATCACGCCCACCCTCTTGTATTTTGGAATATAAGCGGTTATAATAGGGCGACAAATGTTACTGGAGGTCCTATCATGGCTGTTAAAATCGAGAAAAATACCATCATCGGCGACGTTCTGGACATCGCGCCCCACGCCGCTCCCCTGTTCTTCGCCATCGGCATGCACTGCCTGGGCTGCCCCTCTTCCCGGGGTGAGACCGTTGAGGAAGCCTGCATGGTCCACGGCATCGACTGCGAGCCTTTCCTTGCACAGCTGAACCACTTCCTGGAGGCTTACGAGGCCGACCAGCAGAACAAAGCCTAAATACCGGCAATGCCGTCCCGCAAATCGCCGGGACGGCATTTCTTTTAGGAGGCACTATGAAAATCCCCCTTTCAGACAGGCTTTTGGCCTGCGCAAATTTCGTTGAAAAAGGCAGTTGCATCGCGGACATCGGCTGCGACCACGGCTATCTTTCCATCTTTTTGCTGACACAGGGCATCGCCGCATCCGCCATCGCCGCGGATATTAACCAAGGGCCTTTGGAAAGCGCCAAACGCAACGCTATAAAATACGGCGTCGGGGACAAGGTCCGCTTTTATCTCTCCGACGGTGTGCAATCCATTCCCCGGGAGTTTGACACGCTGATCTGCGCCGGTATGGGCGCGGACACCATCATGTCCATTCTGTCGGCCGCGACCTGGCTGCAGGACAGCCGTTACACCCTTATTTTGCAATGCCAGTCCAAGCGGCCGGAACTTCGGCAATGGCTATACGATGCCGGCTACCGCATCTGCCGGGAAACGCTGGCCAAGGACGGCAAATTCATCTATTCCATCATGCAGGTGCGCTTTGCGCCGGGCGAAGGCCTCACCCCCGCCGAGACCTACATCTCCCCGGCGCTGCTGCAAAGCCGCCACCCGCTGCTGCCGGAATATTATGAAAGAGTAAAAAGCGGCATCGAACTGACAATCTTCGGCCTAAGGCGCAGCGGCGACGAGCGCCTGAGCATTTACGAAACCATTCTTTCGGATCTGAACGCATTGGAGGAACAAATCTATGACAACCGTTAATGATATTCTGCAATTTATGGAGCAGGTGGCTCCCTGTGAACTGAAAATGGAGTGGGACAAGATCGGCCTGAACTGCGGCAGAGGCAGCCGGCCCGTAAGCCGCATCCTGGTGGCCCTTGACCCCTTTGAGCATGTTTGCCGGGAGGCAAAAGACTGGGGCGCGCAACTGCTGGTGACCCACCACGCGCTGATCTGGAACTCCGGTTTCCTTACCGAAAGCGCCACCTGGAGCCGCAATACCCTTTACCTCATCGAAAACGGCATCGCCCACATCAACGCCCACACCAACTATGACTGCGCCCCCGGCGGTGTCAACGATGTATTGGCGCAGACTCTGGGCCTGGAGAACATCACTGTCATTGAATCCATGGGCGGTCAGTTGCTGCGCTGCGGCGATGTACCGCAGCAGACGCTGGAAAAATGGATGGACACGGTCAAAGAGCGCCTGGGCTGCCAGACTCTGAAATATGTCAGCGGCGGCAAGCCGGTACGCAAAGTGGCCGTCGGCGGCGGCGCCTGTGCAGGCGGCGCAGAAGATGCCCTAAGAGCCGGCTGCGATACCTTCGTCACCTCCGACATCGGCTACAACCGTTTTTGGGATGCCCATGACGCCGGCCTTAACATGATCGACGCCGGTCACTTCCACACAGAAAACCCCTCCATGCTGGTGCTGGCAGAAAAACTCCGGACAGCATTCCCGGAAATCGAAGTAAAAATCTCCGAAACCCACACAGACTGTGCGAAATTCTATTGATTTTTGCCACATCGGGTGCTAGAATATATTGGAATTTGAAATCACCTTGAGAGGAAGATAAAAATATGTCCGGACATTCCAAATGGCATAATATTCAAAAGACCAAGGGCGCACAGGACGCCAAGCGCGCTGCCGCCTTTACCAAGATCGCAAAAGAACTGATCGTCGCCGTGAAAGAAGGCGGCGGCATTACCGACCCCGCCAACAACTCCCGTCTGGCCACCGTTATCACCAAGGCCAAGGCTGCCAACATGCCCAACGACAACATCAAGCGCTGCCTTGAAAAGGCATCCGGCGCAGGCGGCGGCGACAGTTACGAGACCATCACCTACGAAGGCTACGGCCCCGGCGGCGTTGCCGTGATCGTGGAGACCATGACCGACAACCGCAACCGCACCGCAGGTTCCATGCGCCACCATTTTGACAAGTTCGGCGGCAATCTGGGCGCAAGCGGCTGCGTTTCCTGGTCTTTCGATAAGAAGGGCGTGCTGGTCATCGACAATGAAGACGGTGACTATGAAGAAGACGATGTGATGATGGACGCCATGGACTGCGGCGCCGATGATTTCGAGGCCGAGGAAAATGTCTTCACCGTTTACACCGACCCCGACGATTTCAACGCTGTGGCTGAAGCGCTGGGCAAGAAGTACACCTTCGTTTCCGCGCAAATTGAAATGGTTCCCCAGAACTATCAGAAACTGGAAAGTGAAGAGCACATCAAACTGATGGAAAAACTCATCGACATCATGGAAGATGACGACGATGTGCAGAACGTCTGGCACAACTGGGAAGAGTAAATTGAATCCGGGCATCGGCGTTAAGCCGATGCCCGGTATTTTTGCGCACACTTTGTAGGAGCGATCATTGATCGCCCGATACTACCGCTTCCTGCTGCTCCAATTCGAATTTCCAGCCGTACTCAAACATTTTCTTGCTGACGATCCGCTCAATGCTCATCAAGTTGCTGATGATAATCTCAACGTCAGCATCCTCGTCAACAACGCCCAAACGGTCACATAATCGCTGATAGGCAACATACAACTCTTCATAAAGCAGCGCACATTCCGCCCGTATCTCGAAAAGGTTTTCCACGCCCGGCACACCATTGCCCTGCAAACACTGCCCCTGCAATGTCAAATACACATCTTCCGCCAATGTTTCTTCCATTTTTCCCTCTCCTTCTTGGGTGATATACCAAATATACCTAGTATATCTAGTTTTGTCAACGCAAAAGATATACCATGTATACGGGTGATGAATATGAAGAAAACCGAAAAACGGACTGAATATATTACATTTCGAACTGATGCTGCAACAAAGTCTGCTTTGGAAAAACTTGCCGAAGAAAAGAAATGGAGCATCTCTCAACTTGCCGAGGAAATCGTCAAGGATTGGCTCAAATCCTCCGGCAAAGATTTTAAACAAGACAAATAACCACAAACGGGCATCGGCTTACCGCCGATGCCCGTATTTTTTATTTCAGAAGCACTTTTCGCTGCGCTCTTTTTGGCATTTTTCCTTATTGCCGCACTGGTAGCAAACTTCCGTTTCGGGATTGTTCTCACCCCGGAAGAACCGCAGAATATTATCCACCGTGGTAGCAGCGATATTATCCAGCGCCTCCCTGGTCAAAAACGCCTGATGGGATGTCACAATGACATTGGGCATGCCAATGAGCCGCACCAAACGGTCATCCTGAATGATATTGGTGGAATTGTCCTCGTAGAAAACCTCCGCCTCCTCCTCGTAGACATCCAGACAAGCCGCGCCCACTTTTCCGGATTTCAGGCCATCGATCAGCGCCTCGGTGTCCACCAGCGCGCCGCGAGAGGTATTGACGATCACCGCGCCATGCTTCATCATTTCAACGGACATGTCATTGATCATGTGGTAGGTTTCATAGGTCAAGGGGCAATGCAGGCTGATAATATCGGACTGCGCCAAAAGTTCCGGCAGATCCACATATTCCAGGTCGCTGTTTGCCATGGGGAACTTATCATTGGCCAGCACATGCATGCCAAATCCTTTACAGATACCCGCAAAAATGCGGCCGATCTTGCCGGTGCCGATAACGCCCACGGTCTTGCCGTGCAGATCAAAACCCGCAAGTCCCGCCAAAGAGAAATTAAACTCTCTGGTGCGGTTATAGGCCTTGTGGATCTTGCGGTTCACCGCCAAAAGCATGGCCATGGCGTGCTCGGCAACGGCGTAAGGAGAGTAAGCCGGCACCCGGAATACATGGATCTTGCCAAAGCAGGCACGGGTATCCACATTATTAAAACCGGCGCAGCGCAGGAAGATCGCCTTTACGCCCAACTCGTGGAGTTTATTGACTACATTCTCATTGACCACATCGTTAACAAAAACGCACACCGCGTCATAACCGGTTGCCAAAGAAACAGTATCCTCGTTCAAATGCGTTTCAAAATACTTGATCTCCAGATCCGTATCCTTGGCGCAGCGGTCAAAGCCGGGGATATCATAGGGTTTGGCATCGAAAAAAGCAAGTTTCATACAATCTACCTCCTCATTTTCTCTATTCGATATTATTATATCGAATTATTCCAAAAATGCAACAGAAAAATGCATGCCAACTCCCTTTTTGCAAAAAAATATCCGCCCCACAAAAATGGGGCGGATATTTGCACATATCAGCAGAGTTTTGCGCCGGCAGGGATCTTGTCGTCGACCATGATGAGGTTGAGTTTTTCCTCGCCCTTTTCGGTATGCACCGCGCTCAGCAGCATGCCGCAGGACTCCCGGCCCATCATCTTCCGGGGCGGCAGATTGATGATGGCCACCAGAGTCTTGCCGATAAGTTCCTCGGGCTTATAGTACTTGGCGATGCCGGAAAGGATCTGACGGGGTGTGCCGGTGCCATCGTCCAGAGTAAACTGCAGAAGTTTGTCGCTCTTTTTCACCGGCTCGCAGTTGATCACCTTCACGGCGCGGAAATCGGACTTGCAGAAGGTATCAAAGTCTACATTTTCCTCGCTATAAGGTTCGATCTCCAGCGCAGGCAGCGCCGCTTTGGCCTTTTCGGCATTGATGGCTTCAATTTCTTCCATCTTCTTCACGGGATCCAGGCGGGCAAACAGGATCTCGCCTGCGCCCACATTGCCGCCGGCAGCCAGCGCGCCAAAGGATTCCAGGCTCTCAAGACCGCCGTTTTCAGCGTTGATCTGCGCCAAAATGCGCTTAGAGGTATCCGGCAGGAAAGGCTCAATGGCAATGGCCGCAAAGCGAATGGCCTCCAAAAGATTGTAAAGCACAGTACCAAGGCGGGAATGGTTTGCCTCATCCTTCGCCAGCGCCCAGGGAGCGGTCTCATCAATATACTTATTGGCACGGCGCAGCAGCACGAACACCTCGTCGATGGCATCCGCCACCTTCAGTTCGTTCATCTTGGCTTCCACCTTCTTGGGCATCGCCAGCGCCACGGCCTTGAGTTCTTCATCCACCGCATCGGGGGTATCGGGAGTCATGATCTTGCCGGCAAAATACTTGTTGCTCATAGCAACGGTACGGTTGACCAGGTTGCCCAGAATATTGGCCAGTTCCGAATTGATGCGCTCAATGATCAGTTCATAGGTCATGATGCCATCGGCGGCGAAGGGGATCTCATGCAGCACAAAATAACGCACCGCATCCACACCGAAAAGTTCCACAAGATCATCGGCATAGATCACATTGCCCAAAGACTTGGACATCTTATCACCCTTGACCAGCAGCCAGGGGTGACCGAAGACCTGCTTGGGCAGTTCTTCGCCCATGCTCATGAGGAAAATGGGCCAGTAAATGGTGTGGAAACGCACGATGTCCTTGCCGATTAAGTGCAGGTCCGCGGGCCAGAACTTCTTATACTGCTCACTGTGGTTGCCGTCGGGGTCATAGCCGCAGAACGTGATATAATTGCTCAGCGCATCCAGCCACACATAAGTGACATGACCGGGATCAAACTCCACGGGAATACCCCAGGTAAAACTGGTGCGGGAAACGCACAGATCCTGCAGACCGGGCTTGAGGAAATTGTTGACCATCTCATTTTTCCGGCTCTCCGGCTGGATAAACTCGGGATGCTCCTCGATATGCTTCATCAGCCGGTCGGCATACTTGCTCATCTTGAAGAAGTAAGCCTCTTCCTCAGCATCCACGCACTCGCGGCCGCAGTCGGGGCACTTGCCGTCGACCAGTTGGCTCTCTGTCCAGAAAGACTCGCAGGGTGTGCAGTATTTGCCCACGTACTTGCCCTTGTAGATATCGCCCTTTTCGTACATCCGGGCAAAGATCTTCTGCACCTTGGACTTATGCTCGGGGTCAGTAGTGCGGACAAAACGGTCATAAGTGGTGTTCATCAGATCCCAGATGCCCTTGATCTGACCGGCCACATTGTCCACATATTCCTGAGGTGTAATGCCGGCAGCCTCGGCTTTTTGCTGGATCTTCTGACCATGCTCATCCGTACCGGTCTGGAAATACACATCAAAACCTGCCTGCCGCTTGTAGCGGGCGATGGCATCGGCAAGCACGATCTCATAAGTATTGCCGATATGGGGTTTTGCGGAAGTGTAGGCAATGGCCGTAGTGATATAATAGGGTTTCTTGCTCATTTACGCATCCTCCTAAAATGAAAAAGCGCCCTTGGAAAGATTCCAAGGGCGTCAAAATTACGCGGTACCACCTTGTTCTCGTCAACGCACAAAACGAAAGACGACTCTTGACGCGATAACGGGCGCACCCGTGAATGCCTAAATATCGGCACCCCGGCTCCAAGACCATGTTCGGCAGTTTCCTTCATATCCCCTCTCACCAAAACGGGGATTCTCTGAATGACACCCACTGCTTACTCTTCTTTTCACAGCTTTTTCCATTGTACCGCCTATTATAGCCACAAAGAACGCGTTTTGTCAAGTCGCTTGCGCGTCCTTTTTCAGCCGGATCATCAGGATATACAGCATGCTGCTTACCCTGTTGAGCGCCTGGAGGATATCCGGTCGCGTGACCTCACCCTCGGCGCTTACAAATGCGCCCACCGCCGCCAATTCCGCGCTGCGCGCCATACAGCGGCAGCGATTCAATAGCAGCACGCCCTCCGTATCAAAGCGCGAAGGCATAAAATGGGGCTGACTGTAATATTCCTGGGGGAAATGGCTGTGGCTGCGGATCTCATCGGCGGTCAAACCGCACAGGGTTTTCACATTTACCTGCTCCCCCAGCACATCGCAGCGAATAAGATTCCGGCACAGGTCCAGGATCTCCTCCAGAGGCTGCGCCAACCGGGGCAGGTTTAGTTGACATAACACAAGTTCTGCCTGCAGGGTATCCATCTGTCCCCGGAAGACGATCCGCGGATGGGTCTTAACGACCAGAAGATCCGCAGAAAGATGGGTCATGTGCTCCGGTTTGCTACGGATATAGCCGCCGCCCAGCAGGCGGTACTCCTCCACCTTCGCCCTGGACGCATCCAGCACCTCAATGCGCTGCGCCCGGAGAAAATCCGCCGCGCCGGGGGTCAAAGTATCCCCCTTGCCCAGATAAAATACACGCCTGCCATCCCGATTGCGGATATTGGCCTTTACTGCCTCCTCGGTGTAGAGCATCAGGCCTTGGGCGTATTATTGGTCTTGCGGCCGGAGGGCAGAATGGAATCCACCTCCGCGTGGGGACGGGCGATCACATGCACGCTCACCAGTTCTCCCACTTTTTCCGCCGCAGCCGCACCGGCATCGGTGGCAGCCTTCACAGCACCCACATCGCCGCGCACCATGACGGTCACCAGACCGCCGCCCACCTGCTCCTTGCCCACAAGTTGCACATTGGCGGACTTGACCATGGCATCGGCTGCCTCAATAGCGCCCACAAGACCCTTGGTTTCGATCATACCCAAACTGTTAGTATCCATAATTATTTACATCCTTTCAAATGTTATTTCAGACGTTCCAGTATTTTAGCGGTGAGCAGTTCCACAAGGTCGCTGCTGACATGCATTTTTCTTTCAGGGCTGCTGTTTTCCTGCCCCCAGGCCACGCGCCGGATATTGATAAGATCCAACGGTGAAATATTATTGGAAGACGAACTTCCGCCCACTGCGCCGCAACCCAAAGTCAGCGCCGGGAATAGCCCCGTGGTGGCGCCGATGCCGCCCAGCGCCGCCGGCGTATTGACCAAAAACCGGGACACCGGGATCTGCAGCGCAAATTTGCGTACCACCGTCTCATCGCTTGCGTGAATGGCAAAAGTGTGGCCGCTGCCCTCATGGGTCAGCACTTCAATGGCTTTCTTTAAAACTGCATCTTCGTTTTCCATGACGAAAAATGCCAGCACGGGGCAGAGTTTTTCCATGGAATACGGTCGGGTTGGACCGGCTTCCTGCTCCCTGGCAACCAGGATCTGCGTATCCCGCGGCACAGAAAAACCTGCCATTTCCGCCAAAACCGTTGCCTTTTTGCCCACGATCTGAGGGTTCAATGTGCCATTTGGTTTAAACAGCAATTTCGCAAGGCATCCCGCCTCGGCGGTATCCATAAAGTAAAACCCCTGCCGTTTGGCCTCGGTGCGCACCGCCTCTTCCAGATCCTTTTCCACAATAATGCTCTGCTCCGACGCGCAGACCGTGCCATAGTCAAAACTTTTGGAACGGCGAATGCAATCAATGGCATGGGGAATATCCGCGCTGTGGTGAATATAGGCCGGTCCGTTACCTGCGCCCACACCGATGGCAGGTTTGCCGGAAGAATAAGCAGATCGCACCATAGCCGGTCCGCCGGTGGCAAGGATCAGGCGTACCTCGGGCGCTGCCATGAGTTCTTGCGTGCCTGCCATGACGCCCATGGTCAGACAGCCGATGCTGCCTGCCGGCGCGCCGGCCTTCTGCGCCGCGGCAGCAACGATCCGCGCCGCTTTCAAACTGCACTCCAAAGCCTTGGGGTGGGGCGAAAAGACGATGCTGTTTCCGGATTTCAGTGCAATAATTGCCTTATAACACACCGTGGATGTGGGATTGGTGCTGGGCACGATGGCGGCGATCACGCCCACCGGTACACCCACTTCCCACAATTTCTGCTGCGCATTTTCCTTTAGTATGCCCACCGTTTTCATATCACGCACGGCAGAAGCAACTTTTTCCGAAGCGAAGCGGTTTTTTGCCGTCTTGTCCTCTGCATTGCCAAAACCCGTTTCACGCACCGCCATCTCCGCCAGTTCCACAGCCGATGCGCTGAACGCAGAGGCTATAGCCTCCACGATGGCGTCCAGTTGCTGCTGGGACATCTGCGCCAAAACTTTTTGCGCCTGCTCTGCCTTGCGGCAAAGTTCCCGGGCTTCCTGCCTTGCGGCTAAATCCTTATCAAGATCCATGCTTTTCACGCACCTTTCTGTTTCCGGGTCAGCAGCAGCGCCACCGCCACCGCGCTGATGCCGCCCACCAATTTACCAACGATCATACCCGGCAGCATCCGGGGCGCAAATCCGGCGGTAAAGCCCAGATGATCGCCGAAAACGAATGCCGCGGACACCGCAAAGGCAATGTTTACCACCTTGCCCCGCTCATCCATATCCTTGATCAGACCCAGTGTGGCAATGGAATTGGCAAGGCTGGCTACCAAGCCTGCCGCGGCGGTATCGTTCACGCCCAAAAATGACCCCAACTTTAAAAGAGGTTTCTTTAGCAGCCGCGTCACCGCATACACCAGCGGAAACGCGCCTGCCAGCACGATGGCGATGGCACCCACGGTCTCAAAACCCTCGGTAATGGGTGCCATGCCGGGGATAATTACAAATCCGGTTAACGCCTCCACGATCGCTGCGGCCAGCCCCGCGGTGATCAGCGCCACGATGAATTTTCCGAAAAAGACAAACCCTTTGATCATGGCTCTTTCCGCTTTCCAAAGGCCGAGGGCAATAACCGCCGCCAAAAGCACGATGGGGATCAGATTACACACCACCATCATCACAGGAAAGCCGGAAACCAGGCCGCCGGCGAGAATGCCCAGCGGAATGGTGACGATTCCGCAAAGAATGCCCTTCGCCACCGCAGGGTGATCCTGCGCCTGCACGATGCCCATGGCGGTGGGAATGGTAAAAACCAAAGTCGCGCCCAACATGGAACCGGTGAGAACGCCACCCAGCATGGCAGCATCGTAGTTGTCCGTCATCTCCAGCGCCAACGCGCCGCCGCCCATATCGCAAGCCAGCAAACTGCCGGCAAACATGGCAGGATCTGCGCCGAAAAGCGCGTACACCGGCACAACTACCGGCTGTAGCACCTTGGCCAGCACCGGCGCCAGAGAAATGATTCCCACCATGGCCAGCGCCAGCGCACCCATGGCAAGAACGCCGTCTTCAAACTCTTTGCCGATGCCAAAACGGTTGCCCAAAATGCGATCCAGCGCGCCCAGCACCGCAAACACCGCCATTACGCCAATGAGAATTTCATGAGCCGACAGTTTGGCCACCTCCCCAATCCTCCTGCAATCCCTTGGGGTCGAGAATGGCCACCACCGCCGCATCCACCGGCGCATCCATACAGTAGCGCGATGCCACTGTGCCCGTAGCCAGCAGCACCCGATCGCCTACGCCTGCGCCCACCTGATCTGCCGCCACCACGGTCTGGTCGCCCACACGCACCACCAGAAAAGTCTGCCCCTGCAGACAGGTGGCTTTACGGGTCGCCCAGACCGAGCCGGTCACTGTTCCGATTTTCATAAATTCAATATCTCCTTTGCAAGCGGCGTCATCACGGCGCCGGGCTGGGGGATTTGCCCCCGGGCGCGCATGATCTGCGCCTCCTCGGCGGTAATGAGCCGCCTCCGGCCGCCGTCGGTGAATACCACGCCCCAATTTTTCAGTTCCCGCTGGGCTGCAGCCAGCGATGCCGCCAACGCCCGGTTGGAAGATACCGGCAGCCCCGGAGTATAGAGCAAAACCGGTCTGCCCAGTGCCAGCATTTCCAGCACACGCTCATCGGAAAACCGCAGCAATTGCCCCAATTCCAGCGACCCGATGACCACCGCGTCATAAGGCGGCTGGGACACATACTCATACCCCAAAGGTGCAGACGGCTGTTGACCGATGAGCAGCGCCTTCAACATGAGATGATCCTCCCGAGGTCGCCTTTTTCAAATCCGCAGGCATTGGCCTCATCATAGTCAAGGTGCACCGCCGTGGAAAAATCCTTACTGACGCGCACCTGCACATCGTCAAAAACCAAAGGTCTTCGGGTAAAGACCTGCAGTTTCACCGTTTGCTTGTCCTTTACGCCCATTTGGACGGCATCCTCCGGAGTCATGTGGATATGCCGCCGGGCGGCAATGACGCCCTGATCGAGTTCCACCTTTCCGCAAGGCCCATAAAGCACCGCACCGGGCGTTCCCTGCACATCGCCGGAAAGGCGAATGGGCGGCATGATGCCCAAAGTTTTCCCGTCCGTCAGGGAGATTTCCACCTGCGCCTCTTTCCGTGCAGGACCCAGAACCGCCACATTTTCAAACCGCCCTTTCGGACCTGCCACCGTGACGCGCTCCCTGGAAAGATACTGCCCCGGCTGGGAAAGCGGGCGCTCCGGTGTCAGATCATGACCGAAAAGAATCTGTGCCTGCTGCGCCGTTACATGCACATGGCGTCCGGACGCCTCCAACGGTACAAACAACCGCCCCATCAGCGCCTGCACCAGCGCATCCACCGTATGCTTATCCATAAAGGCCTCCTTTTCCGGGGTCCGCCGCCACTTCCGCCACCGCCTGAGAAAACGCGGCGCAGGCCGCTTCACAGGCAGATTGCGTTCCCGTCAGCAGACCGCCGCCAAAATTTGTTTCGCTGGGGGGATTATATAGTTTACATAACTTTACATCTGCCGCTTTCAGCGCAGCATCCATGGCATACATGCTCTCCAGCGGCGGTGCGATGAGATACGCCAGCGCACTGCCCTGCCCCACCCCTGCCTCCGCAGAAAGGTACGAGCCGGAACTGGCCACCGTATGCGCCAGATACGGCACTTGCCCGGCCTCGTCAAAGCCGATGCGCTTCAGCGCGCCAATGGCGGCATCCATACCGCTGCGCATAGCCCCGGGCGTCGGTCCGGCAATAATGCCGATGACCTCACCGGCATTGGGGGTGGAAGCATTGGCAGCGCCGGCATAGAAACTGCGGGCATAGCACACTTTCACATCCGCCGCCTTGGTGGCCTCATCCAGCGCGATATAGGTCGCATCATCGCAGTCGGTGGTGAGGATGCCAATACTGGGATACCCCTCCGGCGCCCCCAGTGAACGCGCCAAAGAAGGCTCGGCATTGGCGATATACCGCACCGCCAGGATCTTCACCGGGATCATTGTGTGCCCTCCAGATGCAGACCCACACCGGAAACTTTTTTCTTCAAAATGGTTTCAATGAGTCCTGCGATATGGGCGCCTGCTTCCGGCGCAGGCGTGCCCTGCGCGTGGATATTGCTGACCACGGTACGGGCAGATTCCGACACGCCGGTATGGGGTTTATAGGTGATATAAGCAGACATGCTCTTATCCGTCACCAGACCCGGGCGCTCGCCCACCAGTACGCACACCAGTTCGCAACCGGTAATATCCCCCACCGCATCGCCTGCACCCACCCGACAGTAACGGACGAACAGCGTATTGCCCATTTGAATATTCCGGGCTTTCAGGCCGTCTTTCAACGCCAAAAGGCAGTCCACCGCATTGGCCTCAATGGCCGCGGAGGAAAGTCCGTCGCCCACCACAATCTGTACCGTGGGCGGTCGGTCCGTAACGCCCTTAATGACCTTGGCGTTGTGCTCGTCAAAGCGCCGGCCCAGATCCGGTCGGGTCAAATATTCATCCTTATCCCTGCAGCAGGTCTGCACCGGGATCATATCGTGTTCCTTGGCAAAATCCTCATGCACCTGAGAAAACACCGCATCCTGCGCCGCAGCGTGATCCGCCCGAAACCGCAGCATTGTAAGGGTCTTATACCGGGGACCTGCCCTGCCGCTGCCCAAGCGGGCAGGGGTCTTTTCTTTCAGCGCGGCAAAAGTTTCCTTATTGGCAGGCTCTTCCACCAAATAGAGTTTACGCAGATCCAGTTTCGTCACATCCGGCACAAAATCGCCGTCATGATAATGGGGCAGTTTTTTCTGCGGATCAGGCTGGGTCGGCTTATAGTCCGCGCCCTTAACGGCAGGTTCCGCCGGCAGCGTTGCCAAAATCTCCGCCACCAGCGCAGAAAGTTCCTGTTTGTTCATTTCCGCACCCCTCCTTAAAACAGCAGGCAGGAGCCGTCGCCTGCTTTTTTCGTCAGTTTTCCGTCTTCAACAAAGCCCATTTTCTCCAGCCACTGCTGGAATTCCGGGATCGCGGTCTTGCCGGTCAGTTGCCGCAGCGTGGCGGTCTCCCGGAAGCCGGTGGTCTGGTAGTTGAGCATAATGTCATCGCCGTGAGGAATACCCATGAAATAATTGCACCCTGCCACGGTCAAAAGCGTTGCCAGATTCTCAATATCATTTTGATCCGCTTTCATATGGTTGGTGTAGCAGCAGTCGCAACCCATGGAAATACCGGTGAGTTTACCCATGAAATGATCTTCAAGACCGGCACGGGTCACCTGCCGGGCATCGTAAAGATACTCCGGACCGATAAAACCCACCACCGTATTGACAAGGAACGGCTGGAATCGCTTGGCAAAACCGTAGCAGCGCGCTTCCATGGTCACCTGATCCGCCCCGTAATGGGCATCGGAAGAAAGTTCCGAGCCCTGCCCGGTCTCAAAATACATGACATTGGGGCCCTCCGCCGTGCCGCGCTGCAGCAAAAGTTGCCGTGCCTCCTCCAGGGTATCGGCGTTAAAGCCAAAAGCGGCGTTGCCCTTCTCGCTGCCGGCAATGGACTGGAAGATCAGATCGCAGGGCGCACCGTCGCGCACCGCTTTGATCTGCGCCGTGACATGCGCCAGCACGCAGATCTGAGTGGGGATATCCCAATGTTCCTTGATCTCCTGAAAGCGCCGCAGCACTTTGCCCACCTGCTCCGGGCTGTCGGTGACGGGATTCAGACCGATGACCGCATCGCCTGCGCCGAAGGTCAAGCCCTCCAAAGTAGAAGCCGTAATGCCATCAGGGTCATCGGTGGTATGATTGGGCTGCAGGCGGCAGGAAAGCGTGCCCGGAAGACCGATGGTGGTGTTGCAATGGGCAGTGATACTGATCTTATTGGCGGCGTAAATAAGGTCGAGGTTGCTCATGAGTTTACACACCGCCGCCACCATCTCGGAAGTCAGCCCCCGGCTTGCCTTGCGGATATCGTCACCGGTGGTGGTTTCCGAAAGCAGCCACTCCCGGAATTGCGCCACCGTCCAATTACGGAATTTATTATAGGCCGCCTCGTTGACATCATCCTGAATGATCCGTGTAACTTCATCGCACTCATAAGGCACCACGGGATTCTCCCGCAGATCGCCCATGGTCAGCGCGGAGAGCACCACCTTCGCCGCGATACGCTCCTGCGCATTCTCCGCCGCAACACCAGCCAATTTGTCACCGGTCTTTTCCTCGTTGGCCTTGGCAAGCACCTCTTTCACATCCCGAAAGATGTATGTTTTTCCCAAAAGTGTGGTTTTCAGCAGCATGCTGCTCCTCCTTTACCTTTCAAAAATCAACGTCTTGATCACCGCCGGAACGGCAGGACCGATGGGCGCGCCCACATCCAGATAATCCCCCTGGGCCAACTGAAGTCCGTCCAGGCAAAGGCAGGGCGCATCCTCCGGAAGCCGCAGCGCCATGGCCTGCCCCAAGGCTTTTGCCATATCCTGCCCGGTGGCAACACAGGCGCATCCGGCGCTTACCAAAACATCCGCCAAAACGCAGATAGCGCTGTAATCCAGCGGCTTTACCTGCTCTATATACAAAATGCCTGCCACATCCTGCCGCTGCAGCGCGTGGCGCACGGTCTCGACCGTACACACAGCATACGCCATGGGGATCACCGGAAGATTTTTCAGCGGAAAACGGATATTTTTATGATAAATGGTACTTCCGGACAGCACCGTTGCATGGCTTCCAGCGCCGATCACCGTTGCCCGAATCGTTTCCGTACCCAGCCGATAAGCACCGGCACAAAGGGCACTTTGCCTGATCGCCTGACCCAGTTCCGGGCCGATATCGCCAAACTCCAGCCATTTACGCGGCGTTTCGATACAATCCGCCACGCCTCCGGAAAAGGAAATCACCGCATCACCATGGCACAGCGGCTGTGCAGCCGCGCCGGTCTCCTGCGTCCAAAGTTTCAAGAGAAGGTCATCGGCAGGCATTAACCCGGCTGCCATCTCCAGCGCCTGCGTCAATTGCGCCGTCAACTGCCGCACCTGTTCCCGGGACGCAACATCTCCCACCTGCAATGGGCAGAGCCCCCGCAAAACCGGAGAAATATAGGTCACTTCCCCGGCGTTGTCCATTTTCAGCAGCCTGCCGCCCACATTCAAGCATGCGGTCTTCACGATCTGCCCTCTTTGGATCAGCGCCAGATTAGAAGTACCGCCGCCGATATCCATGTGCAGGACCGTCTTACCGGTTTCCCGGGAATACTCCACCGCGCCTGCGCCCTTGGCAGCCAGTACGCTTTCCAGATCCGGTCCGGCGGTCGCCACCACAAAATCGCCGGCGAATTCCGCCAAAGCCTGCAGCACCGCCCGGGCATTTTCTTTCCGGGAGGTCTCGCCGGTAATAATGGCAGCGCCGGTGTCCACACCACTGCGGTCAAGTCCAGCCGCAGCATACTCCCGGACGATCAGCGTGCGCAGTTTTTCCGCATCAATATGCCGGTCATCGGAAAGGGGCGTAAAATGCACCGGACTTTTATAGAGCACCCGGCGCTCTGCGATCTGCAGCCTGGGAACGGCAAAGGCCGACGCCTGATTGGCAACCGCCAACTCCGACACCACCATTTGCGTGGAGGTCGTCCCCACATCCAAACCCACGCTGATGAGCCGCTTATTCACGTCCGGCTACCTCCCGGAGGATCTTGCGCACCGTGCCGGCATCCACCGCCACCGGATTGGTGGCGCAGCAGGGATCTTCAAGCACCGCTTTTACGATCCGCTCTTCATTGCCCAACAGATCCATGGGCGAAATACCTGCCTGCGCCAAACTCGAGGGCATGCGGAGCATATTGCGCAGCCTCACAAGCCCGCCACGCAGATTCCGCAGCGCCACCGTCTGCACGCTGCCGCCCAAGCCGGCGCTTCTTCCCAGCAGAGCATACTTTTCTCCTGCGGTGCAGCCATTGGCGACAAGTACCTCCGGCAGCAAAATGGCATTGAGCCTGCCATGGGAAATATGATAGATGCCGCCCAGCACATGAGCCATGGCGTGGCACAGCCCCAAGCCGGCCCGGGTGAACGCCACGCCTGCCATAGTAGCAGCCTGGTGCACCTGCATCCGCACGGAAAGGTCACCTGCATAGGATGCCGGCAGCGCTGAAAATGCCAAACAAAATGCCTCTTTTGCCAAAGCATCGGTAAAACTGTTGGCGTTTTTCGCCACATATGCCTCCAGCGCATGGGTCAGCACATCAAAACCGGCATCGGCTATCAATGTTTTCGGGAGTTTTTCCAGCAATTCATCGTCCAAAATGGCCATATAGGGCGCCAGCCGCCCGTCCACCAGCGGATGCTTCACATTTTCATGGGTCAGCACTGCAAAATCCGTCACCTCCGAGCCTGAACCGGAAGTGGTGGGGATCGCCACCAAATTGGCATCGCAGCCGCTGAAATACAGCATCGCCTTGGCGCAGTCCATGGCGCTGCCGCCTCCCAATGCCACCACCGTATCCGGCGCAAATTCCTTCAAAACCGCTGTCCCTTCAGCCGCCAGCGCCACCGTGGGGTCAGGCTGCACCTGACCGAAAACACGCACCTGCTGCGCTCCGGAAAGCGCAGCAATAGCAGTAGCCTGCCCGGTTTCAACAAAATACGGGTCAGAAACCAGCAGCAATTTCCTGCTTTCCAATGTCTTCAGCGCCGCCACCGCGCCGCTGCCACACACGATCTTCGTGCCACAGTAAAATTCGTTCATAATCCACCGCCTTTTACAGCGCTAGTATTTCCCAATGTAGCAAAATCATGTACGCACTTCCTAATGCAAGAAAAAATAAAAATTTACTAGGAAAATGAGAACAAATGTGTTATCATAATTTGAAGAGGTGAAAAAATCATGGATAATGAACATATGGACAACCCCATCACCGAGGAAGAAAAGGAAGTTTACAAGCCCCGTCCTCTGTGGCAGATCATTCTGGCCTGGGTGGGTGTCGGCATCGTTGCGGTCTCCTTTATTCTTTACCTGATCAACATTGCCACGGCAGGTGGTTTATAATGCGTATTTTAGGAATCGACCCCGGCTACGGGATCATCGGCTTTGCGCTGATTGACGCCCAACGCAATCAAAATACCCTTTTGCAGTGCGGCGCTATCACCACCCCGGCAGGCATGGATTTTTCCGCCCGGCTGGAGATCATTTACGAAGATATGCGCCAATTGCTGGAAACGGCGAAGCCGGACGCGGTTGCCATTGAAGAACTGTTCTTCGGTCAAAATGTCACCACCGGCATCGGTGTTGCCCAGGCCAGAGGCGTCATACTGCTTGCCATCCGGCAGGCAGGCCTTCAGGTCACCGCTTACAAGCCTGCGCAGATCAAGCAGGCCGTAGTAGGCTACGGCAACGCCACCAAGCATCAAGTGCAGGAAATGACCAAGCGGCTTTTACACCTGCAGGCACTGCCCAAACCCGATGACGCCGCCGCCGCCATCGCCATTGCCCTGTGCCATGCAAGGTCCAGCACCAGTTTGTTAAGCCACCAAAAATTGACAGTTGATAATTGACAATTGACAATTAAGGTATTGCTATAGATAAAGTAATTCAGGAAAAGAGCTTTCATTTTGCTGTAAGAACTGTAAAACTCTGCCGGTACATCCAAACGGAACACAAAGAATACACATTGACCAAGCAATTGCTGCGTTGCGGCACAAGTATTGGAGCCAATGTTTCTGAATCACAGCAGGCGCAAAGCCGTCCCGATTTCATCAACAAACTTAATATTGCTTTAAAGGAAGCCAGCGAAGCGAATTACTGGCTGCGTTTGCTTCATGCAACCGATTTATTGTCTGAAAAAGAATTTCAATCCATCATTTCCGATTGTCAGGAACTGGAGCGTCTTCTCGTCGCAATTATCAAAACCGCAAAAGAATAATTATCAATTATCCATTGTCAATTTTCAATTTGCAATGTACTGGAGGTTTCTCTATGCTTTACTATGTTTCCGGTCCGGTGACTATTTTGGAGCCCGGTATTGCCGTCATCGACTGCGGTGGCGTGGGCTACGGTTGCCGCATCACCGCTTATACCGCAGCGCAACTGAAACTCAACCAGCCTGCCCGGCTTTACATCACCGAATCCATCCGGGAGGACGCTTTTGACCTCTACGGCTTCATTTCCAAAGAGGAACAGCACTGCTATGAACTGCTCACCTCCGTCAACGGTGTGGGCCCCAAGGCAGCCATTTCCATCCTTGGCGCGGGTCCGCAGAATTTTACACTGGCAGTGATGACCGGCGACGAAAAACTCCTGACCGCGGCCCAAGGCATCGGCAAGAAGATCGCCCAGCGCATCATTCTGGAACTGAAGGACAAGGTTGGCGGCAGCAGCGTAGAACTGGACTTCTCCGCACCCACCGCCGCCGCGGCAGCACCCCAGGGCAACACCGCCATGGCCCGCACTGCCCTGCAGGAACTGGGCTACACTCCGGCAGAAATTCAGTCCGCCCTGAAAGGCGCTGACCCCAACGCATCCACCGAAGAACTGGTGCGCCATGCCCTGCGCGCCATGGTGATGAAAGGATAAGTTATGAGTCTGGAATTTTCTGAGGAACTGAATACCTCCCCCATTATTTCCCCCACCTTCGCCCCCATGGACGCAGGTGAGATCGGTCTGCGCCCGAAACTGCTGTCCGATTACACCGGTCAGGAAAAGGCCAAGGGCAACCTCTCCGTTTATATCGAGGCCGCCAGAAAGCGCAACGAACCGTTGGATCACACCCTGCTTTACGGTCCTCCCGGTCTGGGCAAGACCACGCTGGCAGGTGTTATCGCCAACGAGATGGGCGTGAACATCCGCATCACTTCCGGCCCGGCAATCGAAAAGCCCGGCGACCTGGCGGCACTGCTGACCAACCTAAACCCCGGCGACATTCTCTTCATTGACGAAATTCACCGATTAAACCGGGTAGTAGAAGAGATCCTCTACCCTGCCATGGAGGATTTCGCCATTGATATCATCGTTGGCAAAGGCCCCAGCGCCAACTCCATCCGGCTGGATCTGCCCAAATTCACGCTGGTGGGCGCAACCACCCGGGCCGGTCAACTCTCTGCCCCCCTGCGCGACCGTTTTGGCGTAAGTCTGCGTCTGGAATTGTATACCCCGGAAGAACTTTCCCGGATCGTTACCAGATCCGCCACCATTCTGGGCATGGCTATCGAGCCCAGCGGCGCTATGGAGATCGCCCGGCGCAGCCGCGGCACACCCCGTATCGCCAACCGTTTTCTGCGCCGCGTCCGGGATTTCGCCCAAGTCATGGGCGACGGCATCATCACCAAGGAAGCCGCAGACCTGGCTCTGAAACGGCTGGAAGTGGACGAACTGGGTCTTGACAATATTGACCGCCGGATGCTCACAGCCATCATCAAAAACTACGGTGGCGGTCCTGTGGGTTTGGAGACTCTTGCTGCCACCATCGGCGAAGAAGCCATCACGCTGGAAGACGTCTACGAGCCTTACCTGATGCAACTGGGTTTCCTGAGCCGGACACCCCGGGGCAGATGCGTTACCGCCGCCGCTTACGAGCATCTGCACATTCCCTGCAACGGTCAGACACAATTTGCTCTGTAATCCAATTTTTTTGCATAAAAAAGGCCCTATATCGGTATATTTTTGTAAAAAATTCGTGAACAAAGCATTGACATTTGTCTGCACGCTGTGTATAATTCAACTTGTGGTACGCCACATAATTACTATTTGACTCCGCGTTACGACCAGTTGGACTTTCACGGGGCAAACATCAAGAGAGGTATTTTTCCATGTACGAAGACAAGACTTTAGTTTGCAAAGAGTGCGGCAACGAGTTCGTTTTCACTGCCGGTGAGCAGGAATTCTACGCAGAGCGCGGCTTCCAGAACGAGCCCCAGCGCTGCAAGGCCTGCCGTGATGCCCGCAAGAACGCTGCCCGTGGTCCCCGTGAATTCTTCACCGCTACCTGCGCCCGTTGCGGCGGCGAGGCCAAGGTTCCCTTCGAGCCCAAGTCCGACCGTCCCGTTTTCTGCAGTGAGTGCTTCGCTCAGATGCGTGCCAACGGCTAATTGCAAATAGCAAAAGGGCAGGATGATCCTGCCCTTTTTGTTTATCTCACGGTTTACATAACTAATTTTCTTTCCGGTCTTCCATATGCCCGGACTGCACCACCGGTGGCTTGGGATCTGCCATTTCCCAATTGAGCGGTTTTTTCTCCTCTTTTTTCATGCAAATACCCCCTTTTTTCATGTCTGCAAAAATTATGTGAGGATTTTCCCATTTTCATTCGTATATAAAGCAGAAAGGAGGTCGATACCGTGTCTGCTGACGAAAATATCTACCGCCGCTACCTGCAGGGCGACGAAGCAGCCTTTGACGAAATCCTTGGAGAATACCGTCTGAAACTGATCTTTTTCATTCAGCGGATCGTGCACGATCCCGACACCGCTGAGGACATCGCCATCGATGTATTTGTCGACCTCCTGACCCATCCAAAGCGCTATGATTTTCGTCTGTCACTGAAAAACTACCTGTTTATGCGCGGCAGATCCCTGGCGCTGGATCACCTGCGCCGCCACAAACGGCAGACCGATCTGACCGCCCTGGAGCAAATGACGGACAGCACCGATCTGGAGCAGCAACTGCTTTTGGATGAAGAAAAGCGCGCCCTGAATGACGCGCTGAAAACCCTGCCCGAAGATATGCAGCAGGCGCTGCACCTACACTATTTTGAAGACCTCACCTATGAGCAAGCCGCCTATATTATGAAATGCACCCCCAAGCAGATCGACAATCTGCTCTACCGGGGCAAAAACCGGCTGCGCTCCATTTTGCAGAAGGAGGAACTGTAAACTGTGAAAGATCAAAACGAATTCAAAGCCGAACTTTTCCGGCGCGTGGAAAAGAAAAATGCCATCCGCAACCGCCGGCGCAAAATTGCCCTTTCCGCCATCAGTGCGACGCTGTGTATCGCGCTGGTGATCGTGGCGCTGGGCGGCAACGCCCCCACCGTGCAGGCCGCGGATCTGATGGAAGGCATCACCGCACAGAATGTCAGCGGCAAAGCCGCAGATGCCGAATTTATTGCCGCCCAAACCGCTTTTGCGTTGAAGATCTTCCAGGGTGCGGCAAAGGCATCCGGCGGCGAAAACACCATGGTCTCTCCCCTGTCGGTGATGCTGGCGCTTTCCATGACTGCCAACGGCGCGGGCGGGCAGACAAAAGCCGAAATGGAAGCCGTTTTGGGCATGCCCATTGACGAGCTGAACAAGTATCTTCTAAGTTATGTAAACCAAATCACCGCCACTGAAGATGTCAAACTCCATGTGGCCAACTCCATTTGGTTCCGGGATCACCGCATTGAAGTCAAGCAACCGTTTTTGCAGACCAATGCCAATTACTACGGCGCGGCGGCCTACAAATCGCCCTTTGACAGCACCACTGTCAAGGACATTAACAACTGGGTCAAGGATAACACCGACGGCATGATCGACAAGATCATTGACAACATTAGCCCCGACACCGTGATGCATCTGATCAACGCCATCGTTTTTAATGCCGAATGGGAACATCCCTACAAATGTAACAATCAAATTTTTGAAGGAGGCACGTTCACGGCACTCAGCGGTGCAAAGCAAACCGTCACCTATCTAAATTCCAGCGGATACGAAATTTGCTATCTGGAAGGCAAAAACTGCACCGGATTCATGAAAGATTACAAAGGCGGCCAATATAAATTTGTGGCACTGCTGCCAAGCGAAGAAATTGGTATTGGAGAATTCATTTCCGGAATGACTGCAGAAGAATTATCCGCGATCTTAAGCAATCCCATTTACACCAAGCTCCGCACTTCACTTCCTAAATTTTCCTATGACTATTCTTTAGAAATGTCGGATCTGCTTTCCTCCATGGGAATGCCCACTGCGTTTAATGCGCTCTGCGCAGATTTCTCCTCCATGGCGCAAACCGACAGCGGCGACCTATTTATCAGCAGTGTACAGCATAAAACACATATTACAGTGGACAACTGGGGTACGCGCGCTGCTGCAGTAACCGATGTAAGTATGTCCGATACGTCTTCCGCGCCAAATGATCCCAAAACTGTAATTCTTGACCGTCCCTTTGTTTACCTGATCATTGACGCCCAGACCAACATCCCCATCTTCATAGGCAATGTTTTGAGCATTGGGTAAACTCCCGGCCCCCCCTCGTCAGAGGGAGGCAGCACTTCCAAGAATAACAAAAAGAGCGTCCGCAAGGACGCTCTTTTTATATCATTTCTTATTCCCAGGTCTGGGTGGAGTTGGTGGGGACAACAGCCATATAGATGCTGCCAACACCGAAGACGACAGGCTCACCGTTTTCCAGCGTGAAGACAAAAGGCTCGGTAACGCTGCTTCTACTCCAGGTGATGTTCACAAGTTGACCGTTGCAGACGAAATAACCTTCGCCGCTGCCCACGGAGGTAATGGTCAAATGGTGGGACTTATCCCCCTGATCCACGGTCTTCATCTTCAGAATCAGAACATTGCGGAAGGCAACCGTTTCCTTGGTATTTCCGTCGATATAATCGCCGCCATGCTGCGCAGCGCTGTAAAGACCGGTTTCGGGATCATAAGTCAGCGTGGTGGACTTGGTGTAAGTGCCGGGATTGCCACCCATGTTGAAATAAACGGTGACCTTATTGGCCTGCTGTCCAACGATCACAGCACTGTCATCGAAGAGCATATTATAGTCGCGCTCAGACGGCAGTTTTACATTGAGTTTGTTGACAATGGCGTACTGCAAGACCTTTTCACCGGTGGAGAACAGCGTATGCTCCGAAGAATAGCCGGCATTCAGACGGTCCTGATCGCGGAAGAAATAAGTGGAGGTCTTTGCGGCATCAAGATCGATATCCTTCAAAGTTGCCAGATAACTTCTTGCTTCCGTACTGGAGCCGGCATGGGCATAGATCGCGCCGTAACCCTGGGCCAGTTCCACGAAATACTTTCTGGCGCTGCGGACAGAGCCGATCTTGTCCACCTTGGCGATATCGGTAAAAATACCCACGCAGCGGGTCACGCCGCCTTCAGCCAGCACTTCCATCAGGATATCTGCCTGGCTGACACCGTGCTGGGGCATGGCGGCCTTGATATTATTCAGCATAATGGCGAAAGGCCGGTCAAGGCAGGGCTCTTCCAGACCCACACCGGTCAAAGGATGGCTGTAAGGCAGATCAACGGGAGCATTCTGCTCCGAAGAACTGGAAGAAGACGAAGAACTTGACGAGGAAGAAGAGGAACTGGAAGAAGAACTGGAAGAACTGGAGGAAGACGAAGAGGAACTGGAAGAAGGCTCCTCAGCAGGATCTCTGTTACAACTGGACAAAACCAGCGTCAGAGTCAAAACCAGCACCAAAGCCAGCGCCACTCCGATAACCAAAGGCAAATGAGATTTGATCCAAGGCAGATAACGTTTCAAAAAAGATCATCCTTTCGCGGTGGAATTTCTGGGAAATATTATAACAAATTTCGACACGGACTGCAACAGCAATTTTCACCGTTTCAGGAAAAATCAGCCACCGCTTTTTAGTATAAATTTTGCCCGTACTTCACACATTTTTTCATAAAAACAACAACTTTTCCCTAAAAAATTGTTGACAAATGCCCCTTGAACCTATATAATAACGTGGTCTGCGTATGCAGATATATCCTTGCTCCCGACGGCGTCGGGGGCCAAAAGTCCAAAAGGAGGTGCAAACAACATGGCTAAGATCACCGGTAAGTACGAGGCGCTGTATATCATCGATCCTGCTCAGGGCGAAGAAGGCATCGCCGCGCTGGTGGAAAAGTTCAAGGCAATGGTGGAAGCGGAGGGTACTCTGACCAACATCGATGAGTGGGGCAAGCGTCGGCTGGCCTACCCCATCAACGATCTGCCCGAGGGCTACTACGTTCTGATGAACTTCGAGTGCAAGCCCGAATTCCCCGCCGAGATGGAGCGCGTTATGAAGATCACCGATGGTGTCCTGCGCTGCCTGACCACCGTAGTGGAGGAGTAAGACTATGCTCAACCACATCACCATTATGGGTCGTTTGACCCGCGGTCCCGAATTGCGCCGTACCGGCAGCGGCATCGCTGGTGCCAGTTTTACCCTGGCTGTCGACCGTGACTTCGGCGGCAGAGACGGCGGCGAAAGGGAAACCGATTTCATTGACTGTGTCGCTTGGCGTCAGACCGGCGAATTCGTCTCCAAGTATTTCACCAAGGGTTCCATGGCGGTGGTTTCGGGTCGTCTCCAGATCCGTAACTGGAACGACAAGGACGGCAACAAGCGCCGCACCGCTGAAGTTGTGGCAGACAATGTCTACTTCGGCGAAAGCAAGCGACAGAACGACGGCAGTGCATACGCTGCACCTGCTGCTCCTGCCTTTGGCGGTTACTCCGCTCCTGCTGCGCCTGCATCCGATTTCGCGATGCTGGACGAGGACGACGCACAGCTGCCCTTCTAAACTGAACTTTTTCACTATTCTTACAAGGAGGAAGCATCCATGGCTAACGAACAGCGTATTCGCCCCCGCAAGCGCAAGAAGGTTTGCGCATTTTGCGTGGATAAGGTGACCGGCATCGATTATAAGGATACCGCAAAACTGCGTCACTACCTGTCCGAGCGCGGCAAGATCCTGCCCCGCCGTACCACCGGTACTTGCGCAGCTCATCAGCGTGACCTGACCACCGCTATCAAGCGCGCCCGTCAGATCGCTCTGCTGCCTTACGTTGCTGACTGATCAATAAGCACCACACCCCCGAGGTTGACCTCGGGGGTGATTTTTTATTTCGCCATGGCAAGCGATCGCAGCATCACAAGGAAAAGATCCCACCAGTTCAGACGCGGCACGGCAGAGTGCGCCACCATGGGGATCTGCTTGATCACCTGATCCCCCACTTTCACGGTGAGTACGCCCAATTTTTGCCCCTTGCTCACCGGCGCGGACACGGTTTCGTCCAATTCCACCTTGATCTGCACCTGGTTTACCTGCGCTTTGTCGATCAGCAGCGCTGCGTTCTCCGCCGGCACCGCAACTACACGATCCTGTGTGCCCAGTTTCACCGGCACTTTGTATTCCTCCGCAGGCTCAGGCTTTACCACCGCAAAATTGGCGAAACCGTAATCGAGCATGCTCTTGCAGGCGGCAAAGCGCTCCTGTGAAGTCTCCGCGCCCATAACCACCGCCACCAAATGCATGCCGCTGCGCTGCGCCGTGGCAGAAAGGCAATAACCCGCCCCGGAGGTAAATCCCGTTTTCAGTCCCGTGGCACCGGAATAAAAGCGCACCAATTTATTGGTATTGGAAAGGCCGAATGTGCCGCCGCGCAGAGTATCCATCCAAATGGTGGTAAATTTCTGAATATCCGGGTGAAACTTCATAAGTTCCCGGCTCATAACAGCAATATCGTAAGCCGAAGTCAAATGCTCTTTGGCATCCGGCGCGTCGTCAAGGCCGGTACAGTTGACAAAATGCGTATCGTTCATGCCCAACTGCGCTGCCCTTTGATTCATGAGATCCACAAAAGCCGATTCAGACCCGGCGATATGCTCCGCCATGGCGCAGGCGCAGTCATTTGCAGAAGATATGGCGATGGCTTTGACCATATCTGTGACGCTCATCACTTCCCCGACCTTCAGGTAGACCTGACTGCCGCCCTTTGCAGCCGCCGCTTCCGAGGCAGTCACACTGTCGTCCCAGCCGATGCGGCCGGAGTCGATCGCCTCCATAATAAGCAGCAGCGTCATTACTTTCGTGACGCTGGCAGGCGGAAGTTTTTCGTGGGCATTGTGCTCATAAAGCACCTCGCCCGTTTCAATATCCATCAGCAGCGCGCTCTTGCCCGCCACATTCAATTCCACCGCCGAAACCCGCACCGGCAGCGCCGATAACAGCACCCCCAACACCAGCACCCATACAAGCCGTTTCATAGATTAACCCCTCCGTATCCAAGGTGGTAAAGCCTATGCCGCCTGTCCTCAAGGTATGCTAAAAGCGCGTCAAAACTGACGCGCTTTGCTTATTTCATAAATTTGTCGATGGCCTGGCACAGATCGTCGATGGCCTCCGTATCGCCGGCATTTACCGCATCCACCATGCAGTGGCGCATGTGATCCTGCAAAATCACCTTGCCGGTATTGTCGATGGCGCTGCGAACCGCTGCCAACTGCACCAGCACCTCAGAGCAATCATAACCCTGCTCCACCATTTTCTTCACTTTTTCCAGATGACCGATGGCTCTTGCCAGACGGTTGATCACCGCCTTCTGATTCTCGTGAACATGGCCGTGGCTGTGGGCGATGCCGTGTTCATGCATATAGGCATGGTCGTGTTCATGATGGGTCATAATTTGTGGCTCCTTCGGGTTTTTTTCTTATAATACTCCATTTTTTTGTACCACGCAAGCCCCCGAGGGGGATAATTCATGAAATGTTTTGACGGACAGAAAACTATCTGCTATAATATATTCTAAAGATTTTCCCCGGAGGAACGAGCCTATGAGAATGAGAAAAATGAAAAATCTGGTGCCCCGCATGGATCGCTGCGCAGAGTATCGCATTGCCGAGCCTGCAGGGCAGCAAGGCAAATGGCTGGAACTAAAGCCCGATGCCACCGCTCTGTGGGTGGAGGTCGGCTGCGGCAAAGGCAAATTCACCGCCGAGACCGCCCAGGCAAACCCCGATGTTCTGCTGATCGCTGTGGAGCGCTGCCGGGAAGCCATGGTAGTCGCCATGGAGAAAGCCGCTTCCATGAACCTGAAAAATGTCTTTTTCATCGATATGGATGTTGCAAATATCGAAGAGATTTTCGCCCCCGGCGAAATCGACCGGCTCTTCATCAACTTCCCCGACCCCTGGCCCAGAAAAAAGAATGCCAAACGCCGTCTGACCCACCGGGGTTTCCTGCATAAATACTGCCACGTGGTGCGCCAGGGTGGCGAATTCCATTTCAAAACCGACAACGCGCCCCTTTTTGAGTACTCCGTGGAGGAATTTACCCTCTGCGGTCTTGAAGTGAAGAATCTGACCCGGGATCTGCACAAAAACGGCATCGTCGGCATCATGACCGGCTACGAAGAAAAATTCCACACCATGGGCACCCCCATCAACCGCTGCGAAGTGGTATGCAAGCCTTTTGAACTGCCCGCGGAAGAAAAGAAATCTGAGGAAGAATAATTTTATGAACTACTATCACGCAGGATCCTGCGATATCGCCGTCATCGGCGCAGGTCACGCCGGCATCGAAGCCGCGCTGGCTGCGGCGCGCCTTGGCATGCACACGATCCTGTTCACCATCAATCTGGATGCCGTGGGCAACATGCCCTGCAATCCGGCCATCGGCGGCACCGGCAAGGGTCACCTGGTCCGGGAGCTGGACGCCCTGGGCGGTGAAATGGGCATTGCTGCGGACAAAGCCTGCATCCAGTACCGCATGCTCAACCGGGGCAAAGGCCCGGCAGTGCATTCTCTGCGCGCCCAGGCCGACCGCCGGCTTTACCAGCAGGTGATGAAACACACCGTTGAGCAGCAAGAAAATCTGGAACTCAAGCAGGCGCAAATTACCCATATCCTCACGGAAAACGGCCGCATCACCGGTCTTCGCACCCAACTGGGCGCGGAGTATGACACCAAAGCCGTGGTCATCGCCACCGGCACATATCTGGACGCCACCGTGATCACCGGCGAGAGCGTCGTTTCTTCCGGCCCGGACGGCATGCACCCTTCCGTGGGTCTGGCGGACAATTTGCGGGCATTGGGGCTTCCCCTGCGCCGTTTTAAAACCGGCACGCCGCCCCGGATCAACCGCCGATCCATCGACTTTTCCAAAATGGAACTGCAGCCGGGCGACGAAAAAATCGAACCCTTTTCTTTCCGCACGAAGCACGCGCCCTACAACGCAGCGGTTTGCTACCTGACCTATACCAACGAAAAGACCCACGAGATCATCAAAGAGAATCTCCACCGCAGTCCCATGTATGACGGCAGCATCACCGGCATTGGCCCCCGATACTGCCCCAGCATCGAAACCAAGATCGTCCGCTTTGCGGACAAGCCGCGCCATCAATTGTTCATTGAGCCCTGCGGACTTGACACCGAGGAGATGTACATTCAGGGCTCCTCTTCTTCCCTGCCGGAAGATGTGCAACTGGCCATGATGCGCACCGTGCCCGGTCTTGAAAACGCCGAAATGATGCGTCCGGCTTACGCCATTGAATATGAGTGCATCGACCCCACTGCCC
The DNA here is from genome assembly GCA_045591725.1 of Faecousia sp. Classification (GTDB taxonomy): domain Bacteria; phylum Bacillota; class Clostridia; order Oscillospirales; family Oscillospiraceae; genus Faecousia. Next base: position 15,614 of record JAZNTI010000040.1, on the reverse strand, counting down.
TGCTGCCCACGCTGGAGACCAAGACTATCTGCGGTCTTTACGGTGCAGGCCAGTTCAACGGCTCTTCCGGTTACGAAGAGGCCGCTGTGCAGGGCCTGGTGGCAGGCATCAACGCCGCACTGAAGATTCAAGGCAAAGAGCCGCTGATTTTGACCCGTGATACCAGTTATATCGGCACGCTCATCGACGATCTGGTGACCAAAGGCACCCAGGAGCCCTACCGTATCATGACCAGCCGCTCGGAGTACCGGCTGCTGCACCGGCAGGATAACGCCGACCAGCGGCTTACCGCCATCGGTGCGCGGATCGGTCTTGTGCCCCCGGAAAGGCTGCAGGAAGTGGAAGAAAAATATGAAGCCGTCCGCCGGGAGATCGCCCGACTGGAAAGTTGCGGCGTTGCAGCGTCCGATCAACTGAACGAAATGCTTGCCGATCGCGATTCCGCGCCGGTAGCGGGCTCCGCCCGTTTGGCAGATCTGCTGCGCCGTCCCCAGGTCACCTACGCCGACATCGCGCCCTTTGACCCCCAGCGACCGCAGTTGAGCGCAGGTGTTGCCGCCGAAGTGGAAATTCAGGTGAAATACGCCGGCTATCTGGAGCGCCAGCAAAAGCAGGTTTCCGAATTCAAAAAAGAGGAAGCCCGACTGCTCCCGGAAAACATCGACTATTCTTCCATCAGCGGACTGCGTCTGGAAGCCCAGGAAAAACTTTCCCAGATCCGTCCGGTATCCATCGGTCAGGCCAGCCGCATCAGCGGCGTCAGCCCGGCGGATATTGCAGTTCTTTTGATCTATATAGAGCAAAACTCTTGACTTTTTTATAACAAGCGCAGTATAATGACCCCAGATCGCAACGCTCACACGTCTTCGGGGAGCCGGCTGCAGCCGGCTGAGAGTGGATTTTGTAGTCCAGACCCGTGAACCTGATACGGCCAATACCGTCGGAGGGAAAGATGCACAAATGAGATACCTTCATGTATCGCATTGCACCCAGACGGGAAGCAATGCGATACTTTTATTTTTGGAGGCATTTCCATGGAAAACAAGCAAAAAACCATCCACATTCTCGCCGAGAGCGCCATTATGGTGGCGCTGGCAACGGTGCTGAGCATGCTCAAGATCTGGCAATCGCCCTACGGCGGCTCCGTCACGGTGCTGAGCATGGCACCCATCATTCTGCTGTCGCTGCGCAGAGGCGTCAAGGTCGGTCTTGCCGCCGGTTTCGTCTACTCGCTGGTGCAATTGCTGCAGGGTCTTGGCAACCTGGCGTGGATCCCCACTCCCATGGGCATCTTTTTGGGCGCAATGTTCGACTACATTCTGCCCTTCACCCTCTTGGGCCTTGGCGGCATCTTCAACCGGGGCAAACTCGGCAAAAACGCCATCGTCTGCGGCGCGTTGGCTGCGCTTTTGGTCACCATTATCCGCTTCCTCTGCCACACCTTCATCGGCGTAGTGGTATGGTACGAACTGGACCTTGTATGGTACGCAGATGACCCCAGCCACATCGTCAACCACTACGGCCCCGTGATGTTCTCCGTCATCTACAGTGCCATCTACATGGTACCGGAGATCCTTGCCACCACGCTGGGCACCGCGCTTTTAAACAAAGCGCTGCAAAAAGTTCATAAATAAAGGAAAGCGGCAGCCGATGGCTGCCGCTTTTTGCTTACTGGTACATGGCAAGACTGGGGATCTCCGCCGCCATGGCACTGACCTGATAAAGGATCTGCGCCACCTGACCACGGGTCAGCGTGTCAACCGCGGTCAAAGAAAAACCGTTTTCATTCATGGCTGCCACTGCGCCCATGGCCCAAACGGGCTTTGTGGGATCACCGTCATCCATGGAAGATGTGGTCACCGCCAGATCCATGGCATTGCAGAGCATCACCGCCACCTCACCGCCGGTGACCGCTTCGTCCGCGCCGAAAATACCCGTTTCGGAAGAAGGCAGGCCGGCCGTCAGACCCGAGCGCAGCGCCGCTGTCACATAGGGTTTGAGCCACGCAGGCACTTCATCGGTAAAACCGTTATAGGAAAGTGCCTGATCTACGGGGATATTCAGTGCTTTGATCAGCATGGTCACAAATTCGCCCTTGCTGACGGTCTTATTCTCATGGAAGCACAGATTGCCTCCAACGGTCTCACCTACGAAAAGGCCGGTATTTTTCATCCATTCCGCGGCAAATCGGCAATCAGAGCCAACCGTATCCGTATACTGGCGGTTGTCCGCAGGCTTCAGAATCTGCACCGTAACCGTGGCCTCCCGGGATACATTACCGGCAGGGTCTGTGGCAGTATAGGTGAAAGAATCCACCCCCACCTTGTTCTTCTTGGGCGTATACTCAAAACTGCCGTCAGGATTGACGGTCAGCGTGCCGCGCTTAGGCTGCCGGGTGACGGTATAAGTCAGTTCTTTCCCCTCGGGGTCAGAGACCTTTAAATTCCCCGAATTCGGCAAATTTTTGTAGGTTTCCAGGGCAGAATCCTCTGCCACCGGGGCCTTATCTTCCTTGCCGAAAATGGAGATGGTCATGGTAACGCACTGCTCCACACGGTTTTCAAAAATGGGAAGATACTGTACCTGGGCCACCTTATCGACCGTGGTGTTCAGGGGCAAAAAGGTCATCTGGGTCAATTGCTCTGCCGTAAGAATATCGCCGGGGCGCACCACGCGATTTCCCAGCATCACTGTGCCGCTGGCGGCATCGGGCAACTGCATAATGCAAATGCCGGTGAGGTGCTCTTCTTCGCTGAAATCCTCCGGATTGAAGCAATAAACGCTGTCCGATTCCACCTGCGCTGCGTATGCGCCGCCGCACAGCAGTGCCGCGCAGCACAGCACCGCCAGCAGACGGATCAAGATCTTGGAATTCATATATAAAACCTCCTAAAAATAGTGTCCGGCGGTATTGTTTGCCACCTGCGGCAAATTTATTCAAATTCCCTTAAGCCACTTGCAAAAAAGCACAGAAAATGCTATCATATACAATTGATAAAGTATAACCCGAAGGAGATCCGTATGGATACCAAAACCACCCGAATTAACGAAGCGCAATTGCAGCAGCAATTTGCCTTTTGCGATAAAATAAGCGCCTACTGGCAGCAGCAGGGCATCACCCCCAAAGCCTATGTGGAAACCTACGGCTGCCAGCAAAACGAGGCAGACTCTGAGAAACTCCGGGGCTACCTTGCCATGTGCGGCTATCGCATCGTTTCCGAAGCCGAAGGCGCGGACGCCGTGATCATGAACACCTGTGCCATCCGGGAGCACGCGGAGCAGCGCGTTTTCGGCAATCTGGGCGCGCTGACCCACACCAAGCGCCGCCATCCGGCGCAGAAGATCTTCCTGTGCGGCTGCATGGCCGGTGAGGAAAAGGTCAGCACCCGGATCAAAAAGAGTTTTCCCCATGTAAACGGCGTTTTTTCCACCCACCATTTATGGCAGTTCCCGGAGATTCTGTGGAATGTACTGCACGAAAACAAGCGGCAGTTCTACATCGCCGACGAGCCCGGCTCCATCGCCGAAGGCATTCCCCAGTGCCGTGACTCTAACCTCAAAGCCTGGGTTTCCATCATGTATGGCTGCAACAATTTCTGTACGTATTGCATCGTGCCTTATGTCCGGGGCAGAGAGCGCAGCCGCTCCAGCGCCGACATCCTCGCCGAATGCCGCAGCCTCATCGAAGGCGGCTGCAAAGAAATCACCCTGCTGGGTCAAAATGTCAACTCCTACGGCAAAGACCTGGAAGAAAAGATCGACTTTGCCGATCTTTTGGCGCGGATCGCTGAGATTCCCGGCGATTTCCTCATCCGTTTCATGACAAGTCACCCGAAAGATGCCTCCGAAAAACTTTTCGACACCATGGCATCTTCCCCCAAAATCGCAAAGCAGTTGCATCTGCCCTTCCAAAGCGGTTCTTCGAGAGTCCTGAAAGCCATGAACCGCCACTACGACCGGGATACTTACCTCAAAAAGGTTAGTTACGCCAAATCCGTCATGCCCGGTCTGGTGCTGACCAGCGATGTGATCGTAGGCTTCCCCGGCGAAACAAACGAAGAATTTGAAGAAACTCTGACCCTCATCGAACAGGTGCGGTACGATTCCCTTTTTACCTTCATTTTCTCCCCGCGCACCGGCACTCCGGCGGAGAAAATGCAAGACCCCACCCGCAAAGAAGAGAAAAACCGCCGCTTTGATCGGCTCTGCCAACTGCAAAACACCATCTCCGAACAGATCCACGCCGAATACATCGGCAAGCGCCTGCGCTGCCTAGTGGACGGCGCCGACGGTGATCTTCTCACCGCCCGTACCGAAGGCGGCCGGCTGGTGCGCTTTACCGGCGATCCGGGTCTTATCGGCACATTTCAGGATATTACCATCACCGGCTCCACCACCTGGAGCCTTACCGGCGAATTAACATAGAAAGAAGGTAAGCCTATGGCTACCAACACCGAAATGACCCCCATGCGGCGTCAGTATTTTGAGATCAAGGAGCGCAATCAGGATTGCATTCTGTTCTTCCGGTTGGGCGACTTTTATGAAATGTTCGACGATGACGCCCGTCTTGCCGCCAAGGAACTGGATCTGACCCTGACCACCCGGGACCGGGGCAAGCCCAAGGAAGAGCAGACCCCCATGTGCGGTGTGCCGTTCCACAGCGTGGATGCCTACATTGCCCGCCTGGTGCAGAAGGGCTACAAGGTCGCCATCTGCGAGCAGACCAGTGACCCCGCCACCTCCAAGGGTCTGGTGGAGCGCGACATCACCCGGATCGTCACCCCCGGCACCGTTACGGAAAGTTGCATGCTGGAAGAAAGCCGCAACAATTACTTTGCATGCCTTTACGGTGAAGACAGCAAATTCGGCCTTGCATTCTGCGACATCTCCACGGGCGCGTTCTATGTCACCGTCTGCGCCGACGCAAGCGCTGCCGCCTCCGAACTGGGCCGTTTTGCACCCACCGAAGTCACCCGTGGCGGTGAAAACGTCCGCAACGATACCTTTGATGACGCGCTGCTGCGGCATCTGGGCTGCTGCGTCAACGAAGAAAAAGAGGGGCAGTTTGATTTTGAAAGCGCTGCCAATACCTTGGAGCACCATTTCAGCCGGGATCTGGCCGCGCTGGGTCTTGCAGGCATGAATGCCGCGGTCATCGCTGCCGGCACGCTGCTGCAAACGCTGCTGATCCTGCAAAAAAACGATCTGGCACACATCCGCAATCTGGAATACTACACCTCCGGCAAATTCATGGAACTGGACTTAGACACCCGTCGCAATCTGGAACTGACGGAGACTATGCGCGCCAAGGAGAAAAAGGGCAGCCTGCTGTGGGTGCTGGATAAGACCAAGACTGCCATGGGCGGCCGTCTGCTGCGCTCCTGGCTTGAAAAGCCTCTGCTGGACGCCGCGGAACTCATCCGCCGCCACAGTGCTGTGGAAGAATTGGTGGAAGACACCATCTGCCGCAGCGAACTGACAGAAGCGCTGAAAGATGTCACCGATCTGGAGCGTGTGATGACCCGCATCGTCACCGGCTCCGTCAACGCCCGGGATCTGCAGGGTTTTGCACGGGGCATCCGTGCCCTGCCGGACATCAAGGCACAACTTTCCAAACTTCAAAGTCCCCTGCTGGTCAAACTCAATGAAGCCATTGATCCTCTGACCACCTGCGCCCAGCGCATCGACGATACAATCGCCGACGAGCCGCCCCTGACTGTTCGCGAAGGCGGCATCATCCGCAAAGGCGCCAACGCAGAGGCCGACCGCCTGCGCGACGTCATGGAAGGCGGCAAGGACATCATGGCCGCCATCGAAGCCCGGGAAAAGGAAGCCACCGGCATCCGCACCCTGAAAGTCAGTTTCAACCGGGTCTTCGGCTATTACATTGAGGTTTCCAAATCCTTTGTTGATCAAGTGCCTGCCCACTATATCCGCCGGCAGACCCTGGCCAACAACGAGCGTTACATCACGCCGGAACTGAAAGAACTGGAAGATCAGGTGCTGGGCGCAAAAGACCGCCTGACCGCACTGGAATATCAACTTTTCAACGAACTGCGGGAGTTCCTTGCCAGCCATTCTGCCACGGTGCAGATCACCGCTGCGGCAGTGGCGGCGGCGGATGTGCTTTGCTCTTTGGCAAGCGTAGCCGTACAGCGGGGCTACTGCCGTCCGGAAATCTCCCTGAGCAGCGAACTTTCCATCATTGACGGACGCCACCCGGTGGTGGAAGTCATGCTGAAAGATTCTCTCTTTGTGCCCAATGACACCGACCTGGGCCGAGCAGACCATCAGGTGAGCATCATCACAGGACCCAATATGGCCGGTAAATCCACCTATATGCGTCAGGTGGCGCTGATCGTACTCATGGCGCAGATCGGCTCTTTCGTGCCGGCGCGCAGCGCTAAGATCGGCCTTGTGGACCGGGTCTTTACCCGCATCGGCGCCAGCGACGACCTTGCTTCCGGGCAATCCACCTTCATGGTGGAGATGACCGAAGTGGCGTCGATTTTGAAATACGCCACCGCCAAGAGCCTGCTGATCCTTGACGAGATCGGTCGCGGCACTTCCACCTATGACGGCATGGCCATTGCCCGGGCCGTGCTGGAGCATGCCGCCAATCCCCGGAAACTGGGCGCAAAAACCCTATTTGCCACCCACTACCACGAACTTTCCACCATGGAAGACATTCTTCCCAATGTGAAGAATTTCAATATTGCTGTGAAAAAGCGGGGCGATCAGATGATCTTCCTGCGTAAGATCGTTCCCGGCGCCACCGATGACAGTTACGGCGTGGAAGTAGCCAAACTGGCAGGACTGCCCAAGACCGTCACCGACCGGGCAAAAGAGATCCTGCTGCAACTGCAGAGTGAAGGCGCGCCGCGCCCCAGCGTATCCGCAGTGCACCCGGAGGACGATCAGGTCAGCATGCTGGATCTGGGTAACCAGCAGGTATGCGACGCCCTGCGGAGTATCGCCGTGGAGACCCTGACCCCTATCGAAGCCATGAACGAACTCTATAAACTCAAAAAAATGTTGGGATAAATCATGACAAACAAAACCGCTTTGCGCATTTCCATGACTCATAACGAGCAAATAAGAGGCTGGCTGTACCTGCTGGCGCAGACGGCGCTGCTGCCGCATCTTGTCAGCGCCGCGCTGTTCATCATTTGGCCTCAGACCAATGCCACGGCGGTGAACCTTGCCATGTTTGGCATCAACGCGCTGGCGGCGGTGCTGCTGTTCCCCCGTTTCTGGAAGAGCAATATCGCGGCCCTTGCAGACGAGATTATTCCCGCGCTGTGGAAAGCCGCCATAGCCCTTGCCGTCTGCAAACTGGGCGGCTGGGTCCTCAATTGGGCACTGTACGCCGCCGCACCGGCATATTTCGACATGACGGTCTTAGGCCCTTCCCTTCTCAACCCCAACGACCGCCAGGTCATCGAAATGGCAAAAGAGCAGATGCTCCCCATGAGCCTCGCCACCGTATTTCTCGTGCCTTTCGCGGAAGAAGCGCTGCACCGGGGCGCGGTCTTCGGCAGCATCTACAAACGTGCGCCTTTGGCCGCCTACATCATCAGCATCAGCCTCTTCGCTTTAACACACGTGGCAGGCTATATTGGCAGTTGTGACACCATCCATCTGCTGCTGTGCGCCGGCCAGTACATCCTGCCGGGTCTTGCCCTGTGCCTGCTTTACGCCAAAACCGGTACGGTCCTCGCGCCCATGATCATGCATATGCTCTTTAACGCCATGGGCATCTTACTTGTGAGGTGATAAAAATTGCCCAAGATCATCAAACTTGACCAGCATGTTGCCGACCTCATCGCCGCCGGCGAAGTGGTGGAGCGCCCTGCCAGCGTTGCCAAGGAACTCCTGGAAAACGCAGTGGACGCCGGCGCCACCAAGGTCACCATTGAAATCAACAGCGGCGGCATGACCTTCCTGCGGGTCACCGACAACGGCTGCGGTATGTCACCGGAGGACGCGCGCACCGCCTTTTTGCGCCATGCCACCTCCAAACTGCGCACCGCTGAAGATCTGGCAGCCATCTCCACCATGGGTTTCCGGGGTGAAGCATTGGCAGCCATCGCCTCCGTCAGCCGCATTGATCTGATGACCAAGGTTGCCGGCACCATCAGCGGCATCAGCCTGCGTTTGGAGGCAGGTCAGATCACCGAGGAATCCGAAGCCGGTTGCCCTGAGGGCACCACCATCATCATAAGAGATCTGTTTTTCAACACCCCGGCGCGCATGAAATTCATGAAATCCGACACCGTCGAAGGCGGCCGTGTGGCTGCGGCGGTGCAATTGCAGGCCCTGGCCCATCCGGAAGTGGCCTTTACCTTCCTGCGTGACGGCAAGCAGGTCCTCTCCACCCCCGGCAACGGCTCCTTGCAGGATGCAGTCTACTGCGTTTACGGCAGAGAGTCCGGGCAAATGCTCCGGGTGGACAGCCGCTGGGAAAACTACACGATCACCGGCTTCGTTTCCAAACCCACCGATGCCCGTCCCAGCCGCAGTCTGCAGACCTTCTTTGTCAACGACCGGCCGGTAAAATCCCGGCTGCTCATTGCCGCACTGGAGGAGGCCTACCGCAATCAGATCATGGTGGGCAAGTTCCCTGCCTGCGTGCTGCACCTGCGCTTAAGCGCCACCGCGGTGGATGTCAATGTCCACCCGGCAAAGACCGAGGTGAAATTCCTTAACGAAAAAGCCGTTTTCGACTGCGTGCACTACGGTGTACTGGCGGCGCTGAACAAGCAGACCGACCGTCCGCAGGTGCAGTTCAAGACCGCACCCGCACCGCAAAATACGCCCAATGTGCCCATGTATAAACCGGCAGCTGCTCCGGCTGCGTCCAAGCAGCCCCAGCCGTTCTACCGCACCATGACCGCTGAAGAATACAAGAATTTCTCTGCCGCCGTCAAGGACGCCCCTCAGCCGGAAAAGCAGTCTGCCATCTCCACCGCGCAGGCGGTCAATAAGCAGATGCAACTGCGAGAGACCGTGGCCCTGCCCAAAGCGGACGCTCCTGCTTATACCCCTGTTCCTGCTCCTACTCCTGCTCCCCAACCGGAAGAGCCGGTGCAGGAAGCCATCGCCATGCCCGCAGTCGCGCCCTGGCGCATGGTTGGCGAATTGTATAATTCCTACATCATCGTGGAGCAGGGCGAGGAAGCATTCCTCATTGACAAGCACGCCGCCCACGAGCGCATCCTCTTTGAAAAACTCAAAGCCAATCAGGAGACCATCAGCAGTCAGATGCTGCTGACCCCTGTTCCCGTGCGGTTAAGTCCGGACAGCGCAGCGATCCTGCTTGCCAATACCGCACTTTTGGCGCAGCTGGGTTTTGAGATCGACGAATTCGGCGATAATACCGTCCTGCTTCGGCAGATCCCCATGGACCTCGACCCCAGCACCGCCGCGGAAGCCGCGGAAGAACTGGCTGCGGATCTCCTGCGGGGCCGTCGGGAGACCCCCGAGACCGTCCGTGACGAACTGCTGCATACCGTAGCCTGCAAAGCCGCCATCAAAGCCGGCTGGCTCAATGACGAAAAGGAACTTCTGGTGCTGGCCAAAAAGGTCATGGAAAACGAAGATCTGAAATACTGCCCCCATGGCAGACCCATCTGCGTGACCTTAAGCAAAAAGCAACTGGAAAAGCAATTCAAGAGGACCTGAATATGACCGGAAACGAATATCAGCGTCTGGCGATGACCACCCTCAACCCCGATTTGAGCAAAAAAGATGTGCTGATCAACGGTGTCATGGGGCTTTGCGGCGAAAGCGGTGAAGCCATAGACATTGTCAAAAAGCATCTGCACCAGGGTCATCCTTTAGACCGCGAAAAACTTATCAAAGAACTGGGCGACATTGCCTGGTACCTGGCGGAAACCGCCTGCGCTTTGGACATAAATCTGGACGAAGTACTGGAAGCGAACATCGCGAAACTGAAAGCACGCTATCCCGAAGGATTCTCCACGAAAAACTCCCTGAACCGGGAACCGGAAACAAAATAACACATATCCATCTTGGCTCCCCGTGGGGGAACTGGCGCGCCGCAAGGCGCGACTGAGAGGGTAGTACCCTCTCCGCCCGGCATATGTGCCGGGCACCTCTCCCAAAGGGAGAGGCAAGAAATTGAAAGGAGGCGCAGGGTCCTTGAATAACATCATCTGTATTGCCGGACCTACCGCCTCCGGCAAGACCGCTTTAGCGGTGGAACTGGCCAAAGAACTGGGCGGCGAAGTAGTCTCCTGCGACTCCATGCAGGTCTACCGCCGCAGGGACATCGGCACTGCCAAGCCCCCCCGGGAGGAAATGCAGGGCATCGTGCACCACATGATCGATGTGGCCGACCCCGGTGAAAATTTCTCCGTCAGCCGCTACTGCGCCATGGCTTTTCCCATCGTCGATGACATCATCGCCCGGGGCAAAACCGCCATCATTGCCGGCGGCACGGGCCTTTACATGGACAGCCTCATAAAGGGCAACGATTTTGCGCCCTTCCCCTCCACCGGTATGCGGGAAAAATTGGAGGCACAGGCCGACAAAATGGGCATGGACTATATGCGCGCGGAACTTGCGCGCATCGACCCGGAAGCGGCTGCGCGCATTCACGACCGCAAGCGCTTGATAAGGGCTCTGGAAGTCTACTATGAAACCGGGCAGACCATCACAGAGCACAATCGCAGGACCCAAACCATCCCGCCCCGCTATAACCCTTTGTGGCTGGGCTTGGATTTTGCTAATCGGGAAGATCTCTATAAGCGCATCGACCTGCGTGTGGAAATCATGCTGGAGCAGGGACTGATCAAAGAGATCGAAAACCTCTTAAGTGAAGGCATAAGCCCCAAAGCCACCGCCATGCAAGCCATCGGCTACAAGGAATTTGTGGACGCACTGGCGGGAAAATGCACCGTAGCCGAAGCGGCGGCGCAAGTGCAGCAATCTTCCCGGCGCTACGCCAAGCGCCAACTGACATGGTTTCGCAGAAACACCGCTATGCACTGGCTGACCCGGAAAACCGGCGACAGCGCAGACAAAATTCTTGCATTGGCGCGACAAGTTCTGCACGAATCCGACAACTGAAAAATGCTAAGATGTATGTGTACAAAACAAGAAAGAAGGTATACATATGTCAGAAATCATCAATTTACAGGAAGCCATTCTCAAAGAAGTGCGCAAGGATAAAATTCCCGTGACGCTTTTCCTGATGAACGGCTTTCAGCTCCGGGGCACCATCACCGGCTACGACAATTTCGTCGTGGTGCTGGTAACCGATGGCAAGCAGCAAATGATCTACAAGCACGCCATCTCCACCCTGGTCCCCACCAGACCTCTGAAGGCATCCAGCACGAATGTATAATGTGCCTCAAGGCGACGGAGCAAAACCGTCGCCTTTGTGCGTCCATAGAAAGAAGGAATCCTATGAGCATCGCCCAAAATATCGCTGATATCCGCGCCCAAATTGCCGAAGCGGCTGCCAAATGCGGCAGAGATCCGGGTTCAGTCAAACTCTGCGCCGCCACCAAGATGAATGACGCAGACAAAGTCCGTCAAGCCATCGCCGCCGGTGTGGATCTTTGCGCAGAAAACCGGGTGCAGGAACTCACCGCGAAACTGGCAGAGAATGCCTATGCCGGCGCGCCGGTGCATTTCATCGGGCGGCTGCAGACCAACAAAGTCAAGCAAGTGGTTGGCAAGGTGGACCTGATCCAAAGCGTCGACCGCATGAATCTTTTGGAGGCGGTGAATACCGAAGCAGGCAAGCAAGGCATCATCCAGGACATCCTGCTGCAGATCAACATCGGTCTGGAAGAAAGCAAAGGTGGCTTCACTCCCGACGGTATTTGGGATGTGCTGGAAAAAATACCTCAATTCTCCAACATTCGGGTCCTCGGACTCATGGCGATCCCCCCAATTTGCCAAAATTCGGGAGATAATCTGAAATTTTTTCAAGAAATGTACAACCTTTCTGTTGACATAACGAAGAAAAAAAGCGATAATGTATGCATGGATATTCTGTCTATGGGAATGTCGATGGACTTCGCTGACGCCATCGCTTGCGGCAGCACCATGATTCGCATCGGCACTGCCATATTCGGCTCCAGAGATTACAGCGCATCGCATTGATGCGACATTCAGGAGGATACAGAAATGAGTTTGCTGGATAAACTGAAGAACTTTACACAGCCTTACGCCGACGATGACGATTACGACGAATTCGAAGACGAAGAAACTGTAGATACTTACGAGGAAGAAACAGAAGAGGAAGCGCGTCCTGCGCGCCGCCGTCCCATTTTCAACTTCTCTTCCACCGAAGAAGAGCCCGTCACCCGTCCCACTCCCGCTCCTTCCACCGGCTTCAGCGGTCAGGTGGTTACCATGGGAGGTAAGCAGGAAGTCGTGCTGTTCCGCCCTGTGAACTTCAACGATACTTCCAAGGCTGCAGAAGATCTGCGCAACAAGAAGGCTGTCATCGCCAACATGGAAAATGTGGATAAGGCTATGGCCCGCCGCGTTGTGGACTTCCTGTCCGGCTGCTCCTACGCTCTGGACGGCAAGGTCAAGAAGATCGCTCAGTCCACCTACCTGTTCTGCCCCCACAACATGGATGTTGTTGGTGATCTGGAAAATCTGCAGAGCGAGATTGAAAGTTACGTTTGATTATTCCGGAGGGAAATAAATAATGATTACACCGCAGCAAATCGAGCAGATCTCCTTTAACCGCGCCACTTTCGGCGGTTATGATATGCAGTCTGTGGATGAATTCCTGGGTCCTCTGACCGAGGATTACATCACACTGTACAAGGAAAACGCTCTGCTCAAGAGCAAAATGCGCGTATTGGTGGGCAAACTGGAAGAGTACCGCCAGAGCGATGCCTCCATGAAGGAATCCGCCAATATTGCCCAGCGCACTTGCGATAACTTGATCAAAGAAACCGAAGAAAAGTGCGCCAAAATGCTGGCCGATGCCAGCAACGCCGCCGCCGAGCGCGCCAAAGACGCCGAGGCGCAGATCGCGGAAGAAAACGCCCGGGTGGATGACGCCCGCCGGCTGGCCGCTTCTCAGATCGACGAACTGACCGAACAATTGCGCACCTGCCTGCAGGCATTGGAAAATATCAAGATCGCCAACCGTCCTACCAAGGCTGCGCCTTACGATTACGACAGTGAAAGCGATCCCGCACCCATTGACCCGGCAGATGCGCTGGCTGACGAGATCGCCCAAAGTCTGGAAGCCCTCATGGGCACTACGGCTGACATTGCCCCCAAGGCTGATCCCCAGCATCCCGGCGAGACTGTGACCAACAGCAAATTTGCCGGTTTGAAGTTTGGTCCCAACTACGATCCTACCCAACGCAAATAATCAAATATTCATGCATTGATAAGGACAGGTATGTGACTTTTCCCTACCCTCAGAGAGCTGCCGTTTGGTGAGAGGCAGCGGCAAAGAAGCACATATATCACCTTGGAGCAACTCCCCGAACACCACACGGTCAGTAGACGGAGTCGGGCGCGCCCGATACAGCGCACCAAAGTGCCGCAAGCAATTGCGGAACAAGAGTGGTACCGCAGAGGTCTAATTACGCCTTTGTCTCTTAACCAGGGGACAAAGGCGTTTAATTTTGTAAATTTACTATGGAGGTTTTTTCCAAATGGAATATAAAAACACCATCATCACCCCCAAGACCGACTTCCCCATGAAAGCCGGTCTTCCCCAGCGCGAGCCTGCCATGCTGGAGCGCTGGCAGGAGCAGGACCTGTACAATGCCATGCTGGAAAAGAACAAGGATCTTCCCCCCTTCATCCTGCATGACGGTCCTCCCTTCTCCAACGGCTATATCCACATGGGTCACGCCCTGAACAAGACCCTGAAGGACTTCATCGTCCGCTCCAAGGCCATGACGGGCTGCTACACCCCCTATGTCCCCGGCTGGGATAACCACGGCCTGCCCATCGAGCGCGCCATCGAAACTTCCAAGAAAAAACTGAACAAGGACATGACCGTGCCCGAATTCCGCAACGCCTGCACCGATTTTGCCGAAGATTTCATTCAAAAGCAGATGGGCGGCTTCAAGCGCCTGGGCGTCGTAGGCGACTGGGAAAACCCCTACCGCACCATGGATAAACATTTCGAGGCCCAGGAAGTCAAGGTCTTTGGCCGCATGTTCGACAAGGGCTACATCTATAAGGGTCTGAAACCCGTTACATGGTGTCCCGCCTGCGCCACCGCAGTGGCTGAAGCGGATATCGAGTATAAGGATGATCCTTGTACCTCCGTATATGTCAAGTTCCCCCTGAAAGACGATCTGGGCAAACTGCCCGGCATCGAAAATGCCTTCTTCGTGATCTGGACCACCACCATCTGGACCCTGCCCGGCAATATGGGCATCTGCCTGCACCCCCGGGACAAATATGTGCTGGTCAGACCCGACTACAGCGACGAGATCTATATCGTAGCAGAGGCACTGTGTGAAAAAGTCATGGGCATGGGCGGCTTTACCAGTTACCAGATCCTGGCCACCTATCCCGGTCAGTTCTTTGAGAATATGCTGGCCCAGCATCCCTTCCTTGACAAGACCTCCCGTTTGGTCAATGCCGAGTATGTCACCATGGACTCCGGTACGGGCTGTGTCCACACCGCCCCCGGCTTCGGCGCCGATGACTATCAGACCTGCATGCGCTATGGCATGGAACTGGTGGTGCCCGTGGATGATTACGGCCGCCACACCGACTACGCGGGCAAATATGCCGGCCTGAAGACCGAGGAATCTAACCCCATCATCAAGGCGGACATGAAAGAGAGCGGCATGCTCTTTGCATCTGAAGAGATCGTCCACTCCTACCCCCACCATGACCGCTGCAAAAAGCCCGTCATCTTCCGCGCAACGCCCCAATGGTTCTGCTCTGTGGAATCCTTCAAGGATCAGGCTGTTGCCGCCATTGAAAACGTCCAGTGGTATCCTGCCTGGGGCGGCGAGCGCATGGTCAGCATGATCCGTGAGCGTGCCGACTGGTGTATTTCCCGCCAGCGCCGTTGGGGCATGCCGATCCCCGTTTTCTACTGCGAAGACTGCGGCAAACCCGTTTCCAACCCCGAGTCCATCGCCAAGATCAGCGCGCTCTTTGACGAGCACGGCTCTAATATTTGGTTTGAAAAGGAAGCTATGGAGCTTGTACCCGATGGCTTCACCTGCCCCCACTGCGGCGGCAAGGTCTTCACCAAGGAGACCGACACGCTGGACTGCTGGTTTGACTCCGGCTCCACCCACTTTGCCTCCCTCATGAAGGACACCCCCGACCTGTGGCCCGCCGATGTCTATCTGGAGGGCGCCGACCAGTATCGCGGCTGGTTCCAGTCCAGTCTTCTGACCTCCGTTGGTGCACTGGATCAGGGCGCTCCCTTCAAGCAGGTTCTCACCCACGGCTGGGTCGTGGACGGCCAGGGCCGCGCTATGCACAAATCTCTGGGCAACGGTGTGGATCCCGCCGACCTCATCAAGGACTTCGGCGCCGACATCGTGCGCCTGTGGGCCGCATCCAGCGACTACCACGCAGACGTGCGCTGCAGCAAGGAGATAAGTCGGAGGCCAAGCGGTCTTAGG
>JAZNTI010000039.1:0-14938 GCA_045591725.1 Faecousia sp. | reverse complement strand
TCAGGAGACCGGCGAGTGGAGAACCTTCACCGACATTCAGGGTGTTGAGGACTTCCACGGCGAAATGGACTTCAAGGTTGCCGGTACCACCGAGGGCATCACCGCCATTCAGATGGACCTGAAGAACAAGGGTCTGACCATGGAGATCATCGCCGACGCACTGGAGCGCTGCCGTAAGGCCCGTCTGGTGATCCTGGAAGAGGTCATGCTCAAGGCGATCCCCGCGCCTCGCGCCGAGGTCAGCGAGTATGCCCCCAAGATGATCAGCATGACCGTTCCCGTGGACAAGATCCGCGAGATCATTGGCTCCGGCGGCAAGACCATTCAGAAGATCTGCGCCGACACCGGTGCCAAGGTGGACATTGAGGATGATGGCTCCGTCTTCATCTCCGCTGTGGACAGCGCTTGCGCTTACGCCGCCAAGAAGATGATCGACGACATCTGCTTCGTTCCCGAGGTTGGCAAACTGTACTACGGCAAGGTGGTCCGCATTCTGCCCATCGGTGCCTTTGTTGAGATCGCTCCCGGCCACGACGGCATGGTACACATCTCCAAACTGGAAAACCGCCGGGTGGAGAAGGTCGAAGACGTGCTGAACCTGGGCGATATGACTTGGGTCAAGTTCATGGGCTTCGATGAGAAGGGCCGTGCAAACTTCAGCCGCAAGGACGCTCTGAAGGAAATGGAAAACCAGGAGTAATCCTCTTCCCCAACCAAAAACCAAACACCGCTGCGGATTGAAGCAGCGGTGTTTTTGTCCACTTTAACGAATTAACTTGTCATCCCGACTAAGCGCAACGCACAAAGGGATTTGCGCATTCACTTTTCGCACTGTACCAATTCGGTGCGACGCTGTCGTTTTTCTCCTTGTAGGGGCGGTCAATGACCGCCCGCGGGCGATTGGTAATCGCCCCTACCTTCTCCCTCGTACAGGTGATTCTTGACAATCCCTGCCATTATTCCTAAAATAGAAGAAAAAACTCAGGAGTTGACCCCCATGACCGCATTCAAACGCACCGCCGCATGGCTGCTGGCGCTTGGCCTCGCGCTGTCGCTTTTTGCCGGCTGCGCTCCGGCCGAAACGCCGCCGCAGGAATTCACCCCTCAGCCGGGCATTCCCATAGACTGCGCCGGTCACGAGACCGATCCCTACCTGAATGTGGACAAAGCCGCATTCTACGAAAACTACACCCCTGCCTGCTGTTACGATGACGCCCTCTACCGTTCCCAGCACAGCCTGCTATCCGGCATGCTGGAGGTGCCCGGCCAGGACGCTATGGAAGCCGGTTACCGACCCATGGAAGGCGACCTGTATATCCGCAATACCGCCAGCCGCTACGAAGACGACGGCAACACCTATATCGTCACCGACGCAAGCGGCAAGGAGGTCTTCCGGGTCTACCGGGGTGGCGCGTATATCACGCTGGAGGAGATCGCCGCCTATATGTATGCCTTTGGCGGCGATGGCTGCCTGCTGCCGGCAAACTACACTTCCAAGAAGAGCGGCAACCCCTCCACCGACCGCTGGGGCGAATTCCTGCGCTTAAATCACTCTCATTTCACCGGCAACACCAAAAAATACCCTTACGAGCCGGAACTTCCCAACATCAGCGGCTGCGGCGGCGATCTGCAGTATTTCGAACTGGACATTGGCACCACCGGCACCTATACCCCCGGCTACACCGTGCGCATTTACAACAACGGCTCGTCCATCACCCGGGGTGCTGCCCGGCTGGTGTATGCCCGGCAGGACTTAAACGGCGACGGACAGTACAGCACTGACGAAGTTTATGTTTTCTACACCCACAATCACTATAACGATTTCCGGGAATATCTGAATTACTATGGCGGTTGGGGCGAGATGTTCGGCAATATCACCGGCGGCGGCGACCACAGCAGCAAAGAAAACTATAACCCCACCCCCTATGTCCCCACCGCAAAGAAGGAACTGACCGCATGGAAACCTGCGGCATAAGAAAGGAACAGACCATGAACAAAAAGATTTTAACAACCCTTTTCACCGTTTCTGTTTTCGCAATGATTTTCTTCGGTATCCGTCTGGGAATGGGAATCACCGGTCTTTTGGAGCAACTGGGCGCTTCCGGCGGTATTATCGGCGGTGCAGATGCCCCCACTTTGATCTTCTGGCTAACCAGTCTGCTGCCCCGCACCCCGGTCTTTTGGGGCGCGCTTTGCAGCCTTGCGGTGTTTCTCACCACCGGCATCGCCATCATCATTTTAAATAAACGCACATAAAAACAGCCGCACCCTTTTGGGTGCGGCTGTTTTCAATTATTTACTCTTCAACATAAACTTCTTCCGCTTTCGCAGGAGCAGCCGGTTTCAGCGCTTTTTTCACTGTGCCGAATGCGCCCAATACGGTAAAGCCATAAACCATCAGCAGGTCTTTCCAGTAATCTGCCTGCAGTTCGAGTTCTTCCACCAATTCGTGGACGACGGCAAACGCCACATCAAAATCAGCGCCCAGTTCCTCCACGATGACCAGCGCCCAACTGACCCGGTCAGCCAGATACGGCACAACCAGCATCACCACGATGCTGACGATGATGCCCGTCTTGTCCATGCCCTTATTGAGCAATTCATAGCCTTTCAGAGTACAAAACGCCAGCACGCAACCGGAAATAGCGGAAATAAAGCCCAACTGCCCAATAAGCACGATGGCCGCGCCGCCGATCAGGCCGCCCACCAACGCACCCAGAATGCCCAAAAATGTTCTGTTTTCTTTCACTTCGACTTCCATGGAAGTACCCCCTTATTTAGCATGTTAGGAGTATACCACTTCCGCTCTTAAATGTCAACATTCCCAGGAAAGCGCAAAATATTGTGGTTTTTCCCACATTTTCTTCCCTACATCTTGTGTTTCGACAAATTTCTTGTTTCTTTTGTGTTATGATGGCAATGCACCGGTCGAGCGCAGACGAACCACCGCGACAGTGGCATCGTCATCCCGGCCTGCACTGCCGGACTCCAAAATTCTGGCAGCAAGTTCCGACACGGGTTCCCCTGCCCGTTCCCAGCAAAGGTGCACCTGCTCCTCTCCTGCTGCACCGTCGCTGAGCAAGACAAGCGTTTCACCCCTGCGCAAGGACAGCCGCGCCACCGTTTCCCGGCAATCTGTAACCGACAGACCGGGCGGAGGTGTGGCTGTTCCTATTTTTACCGGCTCACCCCGGCTAATGAGGTATGACGGTGCCGCGCCCCATTTATAGATAACCGCCTTGCCGGTGTCCAGCCGCAATTCCGCCAGGTCGATGGTGACCACACCGGCTTTTCCCCGAAGGGCGCACAAACTGTTGACGGTGCGCAGGGCATATTCCGGCGGATAGCCGGCGGCCAGCAATTTTCGCAGCATGTTTCCGGCAATACGCCCCTCCCGGGCGGCTTCCTCTCCGGTGCCCATGCCGTCGCACAGCAAAATATAGTACCGGCATTCCACCCCGGCAAACCAATAGCAGCGGTCGCCGTTAACGCTCTCCCGGCTGGCGGTGCACACCGCCACTTCCGGCTGATACCACTGCCGGGGCGGATCTTTCCGCTTGGCAAGGCTGTCGGCCACATCCTGCAGATATTCCGCCATAAATTCATATTGCTGCACCACCGCCCAGCGGTATTCCAGCCGCCGATCCCGATCGGCGCGGATGGTGCGCAGATGTTCCTGACTTCTGCGCAGTTCCTGCAGCAATCTTCCCGTCTTCCGGCAGCGGATATCCAGCGCCTGACCGCTGACCAAGGGTTTATGTAATATTTCCGGAGAAAGTGCCGCCGGCTCTTCCGGACAATTTTTCCGGTGCGGACAGTTACCGCAGGCCCGTTCTGCCGCACGCTGAACCAGCGCCGCCTCATCCACCGGCGACTCCTCCACATTTTGCAGCAGCACCCCGGTTTGGCTCATGACCTCCGACGCCATTTCCAGCCGTACCTGGGCCACACCGGTCTCCCCCCGACGGCTGGGCAACGCCGTTTTCGCCGGGATCAGCAGCGCCGCCGCACCGCCTATGGCCAGCCCAGCCACCGGATACAGATCCCACTTTCCGCAAAGCGCCATCACCGCCATGTAAACCGCCGCCGGCGCTAAAAATGCCGCTTTCGGTGGCATTTTCGGCAGCAGCCGTACTAAATATGTAAGGCTCATCACAGCGGTCATTGGCACAGTTGTCACCTGCGCCAGATCCAGCGCAAGCCCTGCCAGCGCCGCCGCCGGAAACGCACCCACGCAGCAAAGAAGCGCCGCCGCAATGTATCCCAGCCCCACATAGGGCGTGATGCTGATCTGCGCCAGCGCCAGAACGCCCAGCGCGCACACAACCCAATCCACCACCGGATCGCGCCGCTGCGCTGCCACGGAGAACAGTCCCGTAGTCAGCATGCTCATACCGATGCGCAGCAGATACAGCGCCACCGGAATATCATCCCGCCACCAGATCTGAAAGAGTAACCCCGTGGCCGCCACAATAAGTCCTGCCAGCGCGCTCATTAAAAGCGGCATATGCCTTACGATCTCCCGTCCGCCCAAAGTGGCGGCGGCCAGCAGACCGAACATCACCCAAACCACACCCTGCAGTCCGGCATTTCCCCAGAAAAACCAGTAACCCGCCATGCTTCCCAGCGCCAATAATACCGAGGGCCAGCCGGCGGATGCGCACAGCGCCCCCAGCGCCAGGGGCTGACAGCAATGGGACAAACTCGCCGCACTCAGCGCAAAGCCCCCCAGCAGATACCCGATACACTGCGCCATGGCGTGCACTCTGGCATCCAGCAGCCACCGCCGCACAACCCGCCGCCACCGCCGGACATAGATCCCCAGCGAAACCATCATATGTACCACATTCCTTTCCTTTATCTACTGCAAATCCTACCACGGACTGCATGTTGGATTTTGTCGCAACTGATGTGATGCAGAAAGAAACTTGCAACCAAGCGCAAACGGGTGTATAATAATGTAAAATCAGCGAAAGGCGGCAGGAAAATGGGTAAAGAATACGAATTGCGCTACGCCGCCACTGACGAAACGCAGGCGCAAATCCTCCGGGATCTGGGCGAATTTTCCACCATCAAAATGGAAACCACCTATTTTGACACGACCGACGGCGATCTTTCCGCCCGGCATATCACCCTGCGGCTGCGCAGGGAAAACGAAAAAAGCATCTGCTGCGTCAAGACCCCCGGCAAACAGAACTGCTCCGGCGAATGGGAAACAGAAGCACCCTCCATGGAACTGGGTCTGCCGATATTATGTAAACTTTGCGACGGCGCGGACCTGTCCTCTCTGACCGAAAACGGCGTCGCGCCCCTCTGTGGCGCGTCCTTTACGCGGCTGTATAAGCACATCCCCTACGAAAACTGCACTGTGGAACTGGCGCTGGACCGGGGCATTTTCACCGGCGGCGGCAAAACCGCACCTCTTTGCGTGGTGGAGGTGGAACTTAAATCCGGCGACGCTGCCTGCGCAGCCGCTTTTGCCAAAAACCTAGCCGCCCGATACGGCCTGCGACCCGAGCGCCGCAGCAAATTCCGCCACGCCTACGCGCTGGCGAAAGGAGAATAGCCATGGCTTTTGAACAATTTTTTGCTTATTATGATCGGCTGGTGCTCTTCGACACGGAGACAACCGGCTTAAACTTCAGCCGCGATGAGATCATTGAATTCGCCGCCGTGGTGGTGGAGCAGGTGGAAGGCGAGCCAAAAGTGACCCGGGAATACGACGAACTCATTTCTCTGACCCCCGGCAACTCCGTTCCCCCCAAGATCACCCAACTCACCGGCATCTCCAATCAAGACCTTCTGGAGCGCGGCATTTCCAAAGAGCAGGTCTGTGCGGACATTGCCGACATGATCAGCGGCAAGACCCTCCTGCTGGCTTACAATGCCCATTTTGACCTGAGTTTTCTCTTTTACCTGCTGCTGCGCAGCGGCGACCCGGCCATTTTGCAGGGCAAGGACAAACTGGATCTTTACACCGTCTACCGGGATCGCCGGGAGTACCCCCACAAACTCTGCAATGCCATCGACGCCTACGGTCTGACCGGCAAAGTGGTCAATTCCCACCGGGCAGTGGACGATGTGCTGGCAACCGTGGCAGTCATGGAAAAGATGGAGAAAGAAAAAGACGACCTCCTGTGTTATGTAAACCTCTTTGGTTACAACCCCAATTTTGGCATTGACGGCAAACCCATTCGTTCCGTCACCTACCGGCCCCAGCCTTACGGCCGCAACAAACCCCTCTATTTATAAGGAGTGCACCATGTATAACGAAAAAGCATACCTTTTAGGCTCTAACCGCAGTTGCATCCGGGAACTGTTTGAGTACGGCCGCAGCCGTGCCGCCATCGTCGGCAATGAAAACATCTTTGACTACAGTCTGGGCAACCCCTCCATTCCTGCCCCGCCGGAAGTAAACGAGACCATCAAGCAAATCCTCGCTGACACCGACAGCCTGGCCATTCACGGCTATACCTCCGCCGTCGGCGATCTTGCCATGCGCCAGGCCATCGCCGACGATCTGAACGCGCGTTATGCCGCCGGTGTCCGGGCGCAGGATCTCTTCGTCGGCAGCGGCGCTGCACCGGAACTGGTGGCAGTGTTCCACGCCTTGGCCGTACCCGGCGCGAAGATTCTGGCCATTGCCCCCTATTTCCCGGAGTATAAGCCCTTTGTGGAAGGTGCCGGCGCGGAATTTGAAGCCATTGCTCCGGACATCCCCAATTTTCAGATCGATCTTGCCGCCGTTGAGCACTCGCTGACGGAAAACACCGTGGGCATCATCATCAACTCCCCCAACAACCCCTCCGGCGTGGTCTACACCGAAGAAACGCTGCGCCGTCTGGCAGCGCTGCTTGACCGCAAGAGCGCTGAATTCGGTCACCCCATTTACATCGTGGCAGACGAGCCTTACCGGGAACTGACCTACGACGGTGTCACCGCCCCCTTCATTCCCAACATTTACCCCAACACCATCGTCTGCTACTCCTATTCCAAATCTCTCTCCCTGCCCGGTGAGCGAATCGGCTATGTTTATGTACCGCAAGCCGCCACCGACAGCGCAGCCCTCTACGCCGCCATTGCCGGTGCTGCCCGGTCCTGCGGCCATGTCTGCGCCCCCAGCCTTTGGCAGAAAGTCATCGCCCGCTGCGCACACCTGCGCCCGGACCTTAAAGCCTATGACCGCAACCGCCGTACCCTTTACGAAGGACTGACCGCCATGGGTTACGAAACCGCCAAACCCGACGGCGCCTTCTACCTTTTCGTGAAAGCCCCCGGCGGCGACGCCAACGCTTTCTCCGAAAAAGCCAAAAAGAAAGACCTTTTGCTGGTCCCCGGCGACGGTTTTGGCTGTCCCGGCTACTTCCGGCTGTGCTACTGCGTCA
This sequence comes from Faecousia sp., assembly GCA_045591725.1. GTDB lineage: Bacteria > Bacillota > Clostridia > Oscillospirales > Oscillospiraceae > Faecousia. The sequence goes on along the minus strand of JAZNTI010000039.1, from coordinate 7,553 downwards.
GCCACGATATGATCCTGCGCAGCCTCCCGGTTTTTAAGGAACTAATTGAAGAATAACAAAATCCGCCCACCTTTCGGTGGGCGGATATTTATGCAAATTTTACTTCACAACCTCAATGATGCTGTGGATATCCACACGATCGACCTTCACATATGCTCTGCCGTCGCGGTACTCGAAAGGCAATTCCTTGCCTTCCGGCTGCAGCACCAACTTTGCAGGCGCCTGATCCAGAGCGATGGACAGTTCGATGTTCAAAACGGGCGGAACGAAATCCTCGGTTGCGCAGTTGATGGCAAAATGACTGCCACCCACATTCAGGAGTTGGATCATCTGCTTACCGTTCACATCCAGATCCATAATCTCCAGCAGACCGGTAACTTTTTCCAACTTCACAGTGGGAGTATACACACCGCTGAGCATACGGCGCAGCAGTTCGCGATGGGTGAACTGACGGGACTCCACATACTGCGTGCCCAGATCGAAAGCCGCCGCGCTGACAGTACCTGCGCCATAAGGCAGACGCACAGCCACCGGCTCACCGGCCTCGCGAACATCCAACTGCACAAGCGCAACGGTCTGACCGTCACACTTAATGGTAGCAGGACGGAAGATCGCGCTGCTTTGGAACTTATCCTCGTCGTAAGTCAGATAGTAGGTCTTGGGATACAGGCCCACGGGGTTGGTGGGCAGACCGCACTCGTGGGGAATGGTTCCCTCGGGGTAGTGCTCTTCCAAATCGGTAACGGTCATAGGAACACCGTGCTTAGCGAACATCTTGCAGGTGTTCTTGCCGAACAGCACCAGATTGCCGCCGTTGCGGGCAAACTCCAACAGTTTGTCCATGGTGTCCTTTTCCAGTTCGAACTTCAGTTCGGGCACCAAAATGACCTTATAATCCTTCAGCCAATCCAGTCTGTGCTCGCTGATGATACCCAGCGAATAACCGGCGTCGCAGGTAACGGCAGTAACGCCCATAGCGCGCTCCCAATTGGTACGCAGCCACAACTGCTCGCATTCCATGCGCATATTGTAGTCGGAAAGGAACATAGCCGCCTCACGAACAGGCTTGCCGCGGAAGCAGAACGGCTGACGCTCACGCATAAACTTAGCCAAATGTACCATGTTCTTGACCTGATACATATTGGGCTCGCCGGTCTTGAACTGCATAATGTAGTTCTGATAAGCACCGCCAACGCAAATGACGGAAGCGGCCTCCTGCAGGATCTGCACCGTGTGTTTGACCACGTCGCCCTCGACCAGGCCGGTCTTGCAGCGGAAATTCCAGCTCATCAGATCCCAGGGCATCTCCTGCTGCGCCAGTGCACGGGCAGCATAGCGGGCGGAGTTCACAGAATCCTCAGGGCGCAGGTCGCCGGACAGGTAGTCCACATTGGCGCTCACCGGCTCCGGCATCAGATCGCTGAAGATCCAGTTGGATGTGATCTGCACGCCGGGATGGCGCTTATGCATCTCGTCCACATAGTGGCGCACATAGTGGCGGAACATCTCGCGGGCATAATCCCGGTATTCCTGATAGTAAGGATCCTCAGGCGTAGCAGGCAGCCGGCCCTGCAGGTCGATACCGGTCTCTTTCTGGAATTTCTCCAGAGTTTCGGGATGGAAATCCGTGTAAGTCGCCCACGCTTCGCCGTCAACCCAGAATCCGTCCACATGGTAATTTTCCACGATCTCGCTCATCTGGGGGATCAGATGCTCGTCCACATACTTGCCGTCATTGCGGGTAGAGCCGGTGTAGATCTTTCCGGTATGGTCGATCTGCTGCTCATCGGGATGCTCCTGGCAATACTTTGCGTCGAAAACACCGGAGTGATGCAGGTAAAGGGCAACGCCCTCCTCTGCAGTAACCCGGCGCCAGATTTCCAAAGTATCTTTGCAGTAAGGCAGCGCGTTACCCATCTTAGTGGCGTAGGACGCCCAGCCGGGGTGACCCTTGCTGTCGATCTGAATAAAGTCGGGTCTGATGTTCTGACAGATCCAGCGGATATCTTCTTCTTTCAGGTCAGTACCCTGCTCGCCGTGATAGGGATAAGCGTGGTGGTCAAAATGCAAACCGAAAAAACTGTCTTTTCTGGTTTTAATTACGCTCATTTTTGTGTCCCTCCCGAAACTTTGTTTCTATACAAAACAATAATAGCACAACAGAAAAATATATCTATACCAAAATCGCCGGCAGATTAGCCATTTTACATTATCAAGTTACCGTCTTTTTGTCAAAGGACGGGATCGTTCCTGTGCCAGCAGCAATTCCGTGATCAGCGTATTGGAGATCAGGAAGCCCTCCGTGGTCAGCCGCCACCACTGCGTGTCATAACAGGCGGCGAAGCCTTGCTTGGCAAACTCTTCCAGCACCTTTTTGATGGGCGCGAAAGACATCAGATACTTCTTTTCATACTCCGACGCGCAGATGCCCCGGCAGGTACGCAGGCGCATCATGAGATATTCGCCAGCGCGCTCTCTTTTGGGCACTTCCTGAATATCTTCCAGCACCTGACCGCTGCCGCGCATGCCGTCAATGTAGCCATGCAGATCGCGGATGATCTTAAACCGCTTGCCGGCAAAATCCGAACTGGCATCCGGGCCGAAGCCCAAATATTCGCCGCCATTCCAATACTTGTTGTTATGCCGGGACTCATTGTTCCGGCGGCAGAAATTGGAGATCTCATACTGCCGGTAACCCTTGCTGCGCAGGTATTCCACCGCGGCCAGATACATATCCGCCTGGGTGTCATCATCCGGCAGATTGGAAAACTCCCGGCACTCGTAAAGAGGCGTACCCTCCTCCAGTTTCAGGCCGTAGCAGCTGATATGCTCCGGCTTCAGTTCCAGCACATGTTCAAGGGTCTTCATCCAGCCGTCCAGGGTCTGCCCCGGCAGACCGTAGATCAGATCCAGGCTGAGATTTTTAAAGCCGGCCTTGCGGATCTTCTGCACGGCGCTGACCGCCTGCTCGTAATCGTGGGGGCGGCCGATGCGCTGCAGGATCTCATCGTCATCGCACTGCACGCCCAAACTCACCCGGGTAAAACCCTCGCTGTGCAATTTTTTCAGCATCCGGGGAGAAACCGAATCCGGATTTGCCTCAAATGTGATCTCCGCGTTAGGCGCAACATCAAAATTCTTCCGCAAGGTGGAAAGAATGGCAGAAAGTCCCTCCGCGCCCAAGAATGTGGGCGTACCGCCGCCGAAATAAATGGTATCCACCAGATAACCCGGCGCCTGCGGACCGGTCTCCCGGATGTGATCGCACACCGCGTCCAGATACCCGTCCATCAGTTTATCGTCCTTGTCGCACAGGGAGTAAAAATCGCAGTACTGGCACTTGCTGCGGCAGAACGGCACATGAATATAGATGCCAAGAGGCGTCTTTTCTTTTCGTCCTAATGATGCCATACGGCACCTCCAAAATCAAATGATTAATCCTCGTCCAATTTGAGGACCGCCATAAAGGCTTCGCTGGGCACCGCCACCGTACCGAAAGTACGCATGCGTTTTTTGCCCTCTTTCTGCTTCTCCAGCAGTTTTTTCTTGCGGGTAATGTCACCGCCGTAGCACTTGGCAAGCACATCCTTGCGTAGCGCCTTGATGGTCTCACGGGCGATGATCTTGCCGCCGATAGCCGCCTGCACCGGGATCTCGAACTGGGCACGGGGAATATTCTCCTTGAGTTTTTCGCAGATCTTCCGGGCGCGAGGGTAAGCGTTATCCGCGAACAAAATAAAACTCAGCGGGTCCACAATGTCGCCGTTGAGCAGAATATCCAGTTTCACCAGCCGGCTGGGGCGATAGCCGATAAGTTCATAGTCCAAACTGCCGTAACCCCGGGTGCGGGATTTCAGCGCGTCAAAGAAGTCGTAAATGATCTCATTCAGCGGCATATCGTAGTGCAGTTCCACGCGGTTTGCATCCAGATACACCATGTCCTTGAATTCACCGCGGCGGGAGGTCGCCAGATCCATGATATTGCCCACATATTCCTGGGGCGCCATGAGATTGACCTTCACGAAAGGCTCTTCCGCCAGTTGGATCTCCATGGGGTCGGGATAATCCAGAGGGTTGTCCACCATCAGCACCTCGCCGGTGTTCTTCGTAATGCGGTAGACGACATTGGGCGCGGTGGTAATAAGGTCGAGATTATACTCCCGCTCCAACCGCTCCTGAATGATCTCCATGTGCAGAAGGCCCAAAAATCCGCAGCGGAAACCGAATCCCAGAGCGATGGAACTTTCCGGCTCATAGGCAAAGGACGCATCGTTGAGTTTCAGTTTTTCCAACGCGTCCCGCAGATCCTGATACTTGGCGCCGTCGGCGGGGTACACACCGGAGTACACCATAGGCTGCACCGGGCGGTAGCCGGGCAAGGGCTCAGTCGCACCGTTTTCCACGGTGGTGATGGTGTCGCCCACCTGCGTATCGGAAACAGTCTTAATAGACGCCGTAATGTAACCGACTTCGCCGGCGCCCAGCGAATCCTTGGGCTGTAGGCCCTTGGGGCTCATGTAACCCACTTCCACGACTTTATAGGTCGCGCCGGTAGCCATCATCTTAATATCCATGCCCGGCCGCACCGTTCCCTGCTTGATGCGGACATAAACGATAACGCCCCGGTAGGAATCGTACTGGCTGTCGAAGATCAGCGCCTGCAGCGGCGCATTGCGATCGCCCTGAGGCGCAGGGATACCCTTAACGACCATCTCCAGAACAGCGCGGATATTGATGCCGTTTTTCGCGGATATTTCCGGCGCATCCTCCGCAGGAATGCAGATAATGTCCTCAATTTCCGCCTTGACTTCCGCAGGACGGGCAGCCGGCAGGTCGATCTTGTTGATCACCGGCAAAACTTCCAGCCCGGCATCAGTTGCCAGGAAGGTGTTGGCCAGCGTCTGCGCCTCCACACCCTGAGAAGCGTCCACCACCAGCACCGCGCCCTCACAGGCGGCAAGGCTGCGGCTGACTTCATAGTTAAAGTCCACATGACCCGGGGTGTCGATGAGGTTCAGATCATAGGTCTGCCCGTCATCGGCAGTATAACGCAGCGTCGCAGCGGTAGCCTTGATGGTAATACCGCGCTCGCGCTCTAAGTCCATGGAATCCAGGATCTGGCTGGTCATTTCCCGGCGGTCAATGGCGTTGCATTCTTCCAGCAACCGGTCAGCCAGGGTGGATTTGCCGTGGTCAATGTGAGCAATAATGGAAAAATTACGGATCTTTTGCATATCTGTCATATGTCTGTACCCCTTCGCAAAAAAGGCTGTTTATTATTTACTGCACCCCTTGCCTCTCCCTTTGGGAGAGGTGCCCAGTGCGCACACTGGGCGGAGAGGGCGTCCTCTCAGTCAAAAATCAAAGATTTTGGCCGATTCCCCGTTGGGGAATCCAAGACCAAATGCGTACAATACCGCATTTTCCTCATTATACAAAATTTTTGCAATCTTGTAAACTGTATGTTTTCGTCATTTTCCGGGAAAACTTGGTGTAGTGCGCGACAAAAACCGCCGAAACTTTCATTTTTTGAAAATTTTTCTCGAAAAACCCTTGTCAAAAACGCAAAATCACATCATAGTGTATGTGTTACGAGAAAAACAAGCGAGAAACAGAGGAGGAAAACGCGTGAGCAACACAAAAAAACCCGCTGAAAAGAACGCCGAAGAACTCCAGGCTGCGCTGCAGGCATTGATCGCCCAGGGCCGCAAGGAAGGCGTCATCCACCTGGACGACCTCAATGCCCTGCTGGAGAAAATGGACCTGTCCCCGGAGAAGATCGAGGAGATCTACGAGCGCTTTGAAGCGCTGAACATTCAGATCGTCAGTTACGAACTGGACCTGGGCGACGATATCGATCTGGCCGGCGACCTGGACGATGATATTGATCTGAGCAGTATCGACGAAGACGAGCCGCTGGACCCTGTGGGTCTTGCTGCCGAATTTAATCTGGACGACCCCGTGCGTATGTACCTCAAGGAGATCGGTCAGGTGCAACTGCTGTCTGCCGAAGAGGAGATCGAACTGGCCAAGCGCGTCAGCGAAGGCGACGCGGAAGCCAAGAACAAACTCACCGAGGCCAACCTGCGTCTGGTGGTCTCCATTGCCAAGAAATATTCCGGCCGCGGCCTGCACATTCTGGATCTGATTCAGGAGGGCAACACGGGCCTCATTCGCGCAGTTGACAAATTTGACTGGACAAAGGGAAACAAGTTCTCTACATATGCCACTTGGTGGATCCGTCAGGCCATCACCCGCGCCATCGCGGATCAGGCCCGTACCATCCGCGTGCCGGTGCATATGGTAGAAGTGATCAATAAAGCCACCCGCTGCAACCGTAAACTGGTGCAGGAACTGGGCCGTGAGCCCACCGTGGAAGAGATCGCCAAGGAACTGAACCTGCCTGTTGAGAAGATCATCGAGGCCAACCGCACGGCGGCGGACACCCTGTCACTGGACACTCCCGTGGGCGACGAAGAGGATACCTCCATCGGCTCTTTCGTGGAAGACGACCGCACCCCCGGCCCTGCCGATGCCACTTCCAACGCCTTGCTGGCCGAGGCGCTGAAGGAGATTCTGGACACTCTGACCGAGCGCGAAGCCGACGTTCTGCGCATGCGTTTCGGCATGTATGACGGCCGCACCCACACCCTCGAGGAAGTGGGACAGATCTTCGGCGTTACCCGTGAGCGTATCCGCCAGATCGAAAACAAGGCCATCCGCAAACTCCGCCACCCCAGCCGCGCCAAGAAGATCAAGGACTTCTACTGCTGATCGATATTCGGCGTATATTTCGGTGCACATTTCAGCGCACCCAAATTCCTAACCAACAAGCCCCCGGCTTCCGCCGGGGGCTTGTTTGTTTAACCGATCCCTTGCCTGCCCCTCTGGGGGACCCGCCCAGTGCGTACACCACGCAGAGAGGGCACTTCCCTAAAACCCGACGCACCCCTTGCCTCTCCCTTTGGGAGAGGTGCCCAGTGCGCACACTGGGCGGAGAGGGCGCTTCCCTAAAACCCGACGCACCCCTTGCCTCTCCCTTTGGGAGAGGTGCCCAGTGCGTACACCACGCAGAGAGGGCGCTTCCCTAAAACCCGACGCACCCCTTGCCTCCCCCTCTGGGGGAGGTGCCCAGTGCGAACACTGGGCGGAGAGGGCGCTTCCCTAAAACCCGACGCACCCCTTGCCTCTCCCTCTGGGGGAGGTACCCAGTGCGTACACCACGCAGAGAGGGCGCTTCCCTAAAACCCGACGCACCCCTTGCCTCTCCCTCTGTGAGAGGTGCCCAGTGCGAACACTGGGCGGAGAGGGCCCTCCCCACGAACCAATCACAGGGAGAAACTGTATTCTGCCGCACGCATATCTGCTCTATTAAAAATGCAATTATTGATTCTTGGTTTACATAACACCTTTCCGTTGCACACGGCGCTCCGCACCCGCGGGCGCACACTGTGCGCCCCTACAGAAGAAAACGCAAAAAAGCAGCCGCCCCGGGGGGGGGGCTTTTTTGTGGTTTTTATTTACACAGGCTGGGGGAAAGGGTGGGGGGGGGG
>JAZNTI010000038.1:0-6934 GCA_045591725.1 Faecousia sp. | reverse complement strand
ATGCCTTCGGTGGTACCGGCAACCTTAAAGTCCATTTCGCCGTGGAAGTCTTCCACGCCCTGGATGTCGGTGAAGGTTCTCCACACACCGGTCTCCTGATCGGTGATCAGTCCGCAGGAAATGCCGGCGACGGGACGCTTGATGGGAACACCGGCGTCCACCAGAGCCAGGGTAGAACCGCAGATGGAGCCCTGAGAGGTGGAGCCGTTGGAGGACAGAACCTCGGACACCACACGGATGGCGTAGGGGAACTCTTCAACAGGGGGGATCACGGGCAGCAGAGCCTTCTCAGCCAGCGCGCCGTGACCGATCTCACGACGGGAAGTGGAGCGGGCGGCTCTTGCTTCGCCGGTGGAGAAAGAGGGGAAGTTGTAGTGGTGGATATAGCGCTTGGTATCCTCGGGGTAGATGGTGTCCAGTTTCTGAGCAGCACTGAGGGTGTTCAGCGTGCAGATGGAGAGCACCTGCGTCTGACCGCGGGCGAACAGACCGGAGCCGTGGACTCTGGGCAGAACGCCGACTTCAGCGTCCAGAGGACGGATATCATCCATGCCGCGGCCGTCAACACGCTTGCCGGCCAGCAGCCACTTCTTGACGACCTTCTTCTGCATCTTGTACAGGCACACTTCGATATGGGTCTCAAATTCTTCTTCGCCGTACTTCTCCACGAACTTCTCCTTGAAGTCCAGGCGGGCGGCGGTCAGGCGCTCTTCACGGATGTTCTTGTCATCGGTGTCCAGCGCGTGCTCGATCTGGGGAAGACCGTACTCGATCAGGTCGTCCAGCAGGTCGTGGTTGACAGCGGCCTTCTCGAAGGTGAACTTGGGCTTGCCGATCTCAGCAACGATGCCGTTAATGAATTTCACGATCTCCATATTGGTCTCGTGGGCCACGCGGATGCACTCGTAGACGATGTCTTCGGGGGCTTCGTTGGCCTCGGTCTCGATCATGACCACCTTCTCGAAGGTGGAGGAGATGCAGACAAAGCACTTGCAGGCCTCACGCTCAGCGGCGGAGGGGTTGATGATATACTGGCCGTCCAGATAAGCCACGTTGGTGGTGGCAACAGGGCCGTTCCAGGGAACATCGGAAGAAGCGGTGGCCATGGATGCGCCCAGAGGTGCAACGATCTCAACAGGGTGCTCATCGTCGGTAGCCAGAACGGTGCAGGTCACGACGGTGTCGTTGCGCAGTTCCTCGTCGAAGAGGGGACGCATGGGACGGTCGATGATACGGCTGTTCAGGATGCCGCGCTCAGAGGGCTTGCCCTCGCGGCGGTTGAAAGAACCGGGAATACGGCCCACGGAGTACATTCTCTCTTCAAATTCGATGGTCAGAGGGAAGTAGTCGATGCCGGCCTTGGGGATCGGGTTGCAGGTGCAGGTGGTCAGCACAACGGTGTCGCCGTAACGGCAGATGCACTCAGCGTTGGCCAGTTCTGCCACCTTACCGGTCTCCACGGTAAAGGTACGGCCGCCGATCTCGGTTTCATAAACGTGATGGTTGGGATACTGTTTACGAGTGATCATGGTTAAACCTCCTTAGTTTTTGTGTGTTCGGGAGATTTAGCACTTGAGTCAGCGGTCGAGATTCGACTGCTCAATCAAATACTAAAATGCTCCCGATTATGCGTTTGCTTGCGCCGGGCAAGAAGTAAGGGGCGACCTAAGTCGCCCCTTTTGATATCTTACTTACGGATACCCAGCTTGGCGATCAGAGCGCGGTAACGGTTGATGTCCTTCTTTGCCAGATAGTCCAGCATGTTGCGGCGCTTACCGACCATCATCAGCAGACCACGACGGGAGTGGTTGTCGTGCTTGTGGGTGCGCAGGTGATCAGTCAGTTCGTTGATGCGTGCGGTCAGGATGGCGACCTGAACTTCGGGAGAACCGGTATCGCCTTCGTGAGTTGCGTTGTCCAGGATGACCTGGGTCTTCTTTTCCTTCTGGATCATGATGTTTACCACCTTTTTTAAATTTACCTCGCGCCAAGTAGAGGGTCGGTGTCTTCCCAAAACTGAGCTGCGGGCATAGAAATATTGTCCGGCCATAGCCAGCCCGACTATCTTATCATAAGTTTTCCCAATTGTAAAGGGAAAATTTCATGATTTTCCAACTTTTTTGCAGGAAAACACTCTTTAGCGGAGCAGTTTTCGTGCTTGCTCTGCATCTTTGTGAATCTGTGCCTTTAATTCGTCCAAAGAATCAAATTTTTGCTCCGGACGCAGGTAGGCGTGAAGTTCGACGGTCAGTTCGTGGTCATAGAGGTTGTCATCAAAATCCAGCAACCAACTTTCGATTCGGACGCTATGGCCGCCGACAGTAGGGCGCGAGCCGATGTTGGTTATCGCCGGATAGGAAACGCCGTCAGCGATGACATGGGTGGCGTAAACGCCCTGGCAAGGCAGAAGAATATCGGATTTCACCATAAAATTGGCGGTGGGAAAGCCGATCCTGCGGCCTATGCCCCGACCGTAGGAAACGGTGCCGGTGAGGGTGTGGGGGCGGCCCAACATGGCGTTGGCGGTCTCCAGATCGCCGGCAGCCAGCGCCAGACGAATGGCGGTGGAACTGAAGCGCCGGCCGTTCAGGGTCTGCTCCGGCACGATGGCGCAGGGAAGACCTTTTTCTTCACAAAATGCTTTCAGCAGTTGCGCGTTGCCCTCGCCTTTATGGCCAAAGCGGAAATCGTCGCCGCAGACAAAGCCGGCGGCATCGTACGACTCCACAAGCATCTGCAGAAAATCGCGCCAGTTTTTGCGCATCAGTTCTTCGGTGAAGAACAGAAAAATCACGTTTTTCGCACCGTACTGCGTCAAAAGTCGGCTACGCATTTTGCCGGGGTAGAGCAGCGGCAGGGTGGAACTGTTGATCACCGTATTGGGATGCCGGTCAAAGGTGATGGCGCCGGTGGCACAGCGGTGCTTTTGCGCCAAGTCTTTGCAGGCGGCCAAAAGCGCCTGATGTCCCAGGTGGACGCCGTCAAAAAATCCCAGGGCGTAGATGGTTTTCTCTTTCATAGATGCTCCTTTGGGGCGTTTACACTTCCCAGAAACTTTTGGTGGTTGACATAATTCCGGAATCGACGCGGCTCAGGGCGAGAAATTCGCCGTTTTGGGCGTAGACCCGGTATGTACCGTCGGGCAGGGCGATGCTGAAACTATTGCCGTTGCGGCAGCGCATTTCCTGCTTCTGCGTGAGGGTGACCGCCTGGTGGGCGGAGAACATGCTGTCAACCGGGCGCAGGAAAATTTCCGGCGCTTCTGCGGTGATCAGCGTTTCCAGGGGCACCGCATCAGCGGCGGTGTACGCACCGGCGGCGGTACGCCGCAGCGCTGCCATGCAGCCGCCGCAGCCCAGTGCTTGACCGATGTCTTTGCAGAGGGTGCGGATATAGGTGCCTTTGGAGCAGCGTACCGTAAGAGTAGCGCTGTCGCCACTAAAGGCATTGAGGGTCAATTCGTGAATGGTGACGGGGCGGGGCTGGCGCTCCACTTCCTTGCCCTTGCGGGCCAGTTCATAGAGTTTTTTGCCGTCCACCTTCAGCGCCGAATACATGGGCGGCACTTGCTGAATTTCGCCCCGGAATTGAGAAAGGATTGCCAACAGGTCTTCTTCCGTGACGCCCACCGGTTTTTGCTCCAGCACCGCGCCGGTAATGTCCTCGGTGTCGGTGGTCAGACCCAGTTGTAAAGTGGCTTCGTAGGTTTTTTCCGCATGTTCGAAAAATTCCACGGCACGGGTTCCACGACCTACAAAAACCGGCAGAACGCCGGTAGCCATGGGGTCAAGCGTGCCGCCGTGACCGATGCGCCGGGTCTTGAAAACGCCCCGGAGTTTTGCCACCACGTCCTGACTGGTCCAGCCGGAAGGCTTATCTACGATTACGATTCCGTTCATTCAAACAACTCCAACATGGCTTTTTCGATGATGGCTGCGGCATCGTTTAAAGGCATACGCATGCTGACGCCGGCAGCACCTCTGTGTCCGCCGCCACCGAATTTGGCGCAGACAGCCGCTGCGTCATAGCCGGGAACGGCGCGCACCGAAACTTTGATGCCGCCATCCGGCGTTTGGCGCAAAGTGGCAGAAATACAAACGCCCTCGATGGAACGGGGGAAGCCGGAAATATTGTCCATATCGTCTTCGGTGACGCCCAAGTCCTGCTCGACTGCCAGCGGCAGGGCGCAGACGGCAACTTTGCCGCCTGCACAGAAACGGGTGTTCTCCGCCATCCAGCCCTGCAGCCGGAGTTTGGGCAGAGAATTGGTGTCGAAAAGGGCAAGGTTGATTTTTTGCAGGTCTGCGCCACTGTCATAGCACGCAGCCGCCACCCGGAAGGAGTGGGCGGTGGTATTGGCGTAGCGGAAGCAGCCGGTGTCCGTGGACACGGCGGTGTAAAGCGCCCGGGCGATGGATGTGTCCATGGGCACTTGCAGCAGGCTCAGCAGGTCAAAGATCACTTCGCCGCAGGCGCCGGCGGTGGGATCCACCAGTTCGTTGGGCGCAAAACTCGTTGCGCTGGCGTGGTGGTCGATGCGCAGACCGATGCGGTCAAGCACCGGTTTGCCCTGCTCGGTCAGCAGGTCCGCTGCCGCCACATCCACGCACACTACGGTGGCGTTTTCCGGCACGTCCGTGACGGTGAGCCCTTCGTGCAGAGGCGCGTATTTGGCGGTGATCTCGGGATTTTGCAGAATATGGGCGGTTTTGCCCAACTTCCGCAGAATAAGGCACAGCGCCGCGGCAGAACCCAGGGTATCCCCGTCCGGGCGGCGGTGGGTCAGAATGATATACCCGTCATGGCTTAAAAGCCACTGGGCGCAATCAGTTCTCGTCATGGTCGTTACCGGTATTGAGACAATTGATGAGCTCCAGCATGCGGGCGCCGTAGGGGATGCTGTCATCCAGCGCCCAGACGATCTGGGGCACGCAGCGAAGCCGCACATCGCTGGCCAGTTGACGGCGCAGGAAACCGGCGGCGGAATTCAGACCCTTCATGGCATCGCTTGCCTTTTCCTCCTGCAGGATGCTGACATAGACCTTGGTATAGCGCAGGTCGGGGGTGGTCTCCACGCGGGTGATGGAAATCAGCGCGTCGGCCACACGGGGGTCTTTGACGGCGCGCAGACTGTCTGCTAGAGATTTCTGGATCTCTTCATTGATGCGGTTGATTCTATTGGATGCCATGGCGGTATCCTCCTAAATTTTCGTTGAAAATAGATATGAGATATTAAGATATGAGATACGAGATATATCTTGTATCTCGTAGTTCCTATCTCGTATCTTACAAAAAATGCGTTTCGCCGCGCCGCTTACACGGCGCGGCGGGAAAGTAGCATTATCTCTTGACTTCCTGCATGGTGAAGCATTCGAAGATATCGCCTTCCTTGATATCATTGTACTTGGCGATGCTCATGCCGCACTCGTAGCCGGCGGTGACTTCCTTGACAGCATCCTTAAAGCGCTGCAGGGAGCCGATCTCACCTTCGTGGATGACGATGTTGTCACGCAGCACGCGCACCTGCGCATCCCGGGTGACCTTGCCGTCCTTGACCATACAGCCGGCGATGGTGCCGATGGCGCTGACCTTGTAGGTCATGCGCACTTCCGCGTGACCCAGCACCACTTCCTCAAACTGGGGTGCCAGCATGCCCTTCATGGCGGCTTCGATCTCGTCGATGGCGTCATAAATGACGCGGTAGAACCGCATATCCACGCCTGCGCGCTGACCGTTGGCCGCTGCGGCGGCGTCGGGACGGACATTGAAGCCGACGATGATGGCGCCGGAGGTGGTTGCCAGCAGAATGTCGCTCTCGTTGATGGCGCCGACACCTGCGTGGATGACTTTGACGCGGACTTCTTCGTTGGAAATCTTCTCCAGAGATGCCTTGACGGCTTCGGCGGAGCCCTGTACGTCTGCTTTGACGATCAGGGGCAGTTCCTTCATGCTGCCTTCCTGCATCTTGGCAAAGAGGTTGTCCAGGGTGACTTTGCTCATGGCGTTGGCAGCGGCGTCCTTGATGGCCTGCTTGCGCTGCTCTACCAGTTCGCGGGCCATGCGCTCGTCGGTAACGGCATTGAACTCGTCGCCGGGGGCGGGAACTTCCGCAAGACCGGTGATCTCCACGGGAACGGACGGACCGGCGGTCTTGACGGTGCGGCCCTTGTCATTGGTCATAACACGGACACGGCCTACGGCAGTGCCGGCGATGATGATATCGCCCTGATTCAGGGTGCCGTTTTGCACCAGCAAGGTGGCGATGGGACCGCGGGTCTTGTCCAGACGCGCCTCGATAACCGTGCCCTTGGCCCGGCGGTTGGGATTGGCCTTGAGTTCCTGCACTTCGGCGGTCAGCAGCACCATTTCCAGCAGGTCGTTCAGACCCATGCCGGTCTTGGCGGAGATGGGAACGATGATGGTATCGCCGCCCCATTCTTCGGGGATCAGGTCATATTTGGTCAGTTGTTCCTTGATCTTATCGGGGTTGGCGGTGGGCTTATCCATCTTGTTGATGGCAACGATGATGGGCACTTCCGCCGCCTTGGCGTGGTTAATGGATTCAACAGTCTGGGGCATGATGCCGTCGTCGGCAGCAACCACCAGAATGGCGATGTCGGTACTCTTGGCGCCGCGGGCACGCATGGAAGTAAAGGCAGCGTGGCCGGGGGTGTCCAGGAAGGTGATCATCTGACCGTTAATGTCGACAGTGTAAGCACCGATGTGCTGGGTGATGCCGCCGGCTTCGCCGGATGTGACGGAAGTCTGGCGGGTGGCGTCCAGAGTGGGGGTCTTGCCGTGGTCAACGTGACCCATGACCACCACAACGGGTGCGCGGGTCTCAAGTTCTTCAGCGGAGTCCACATGATCGTCGATGATCCGCTCTTCGATGGTAACGGTGACTTCCTTTTCCACCTTGCAGCCCAGTTCGGTG
>JAZNTI010000037.1:0-19323 GCA_045591725.1 Faecousia sp. | reverse complement strand
CCATTTCCGCAACCGCAAGCTGCAATGAGCTGGTGGACGGCAAGAACTTTAACATGTCCGTTTCCTATACGGATGAAGAAGACAACGCACCTACTGCAGGTACTGCCGGCTTCATGATCCGTGACAATGCCCGTAAGTACTACATTGATAATTTCAAGGTCGTTCTGGCAAATGGTGCGGTCTATGAAGATAACTTTGATGTGGCTTACGACAACATGATCCTCGACACCGAGCATGTTGGCTACGCTGGTTACAATGGTACTGTGGTGCCGCAGCCCCATACTCCTGTCTGGAGTAAGGTTGATGCTGATACTCATAAGTATGCTTGTGTCCACTGTGGCACTGACTTTACCAACCCCGGTGATGGCGAACATAACTGGACTGACGGCAAGTGTACTGTCTGTGAGTACGTGTGCGCACACAACTTCAATGCAAATCCTGATGTTTGCGGCATCTGCGGCACGAAGGCCATCTGCCATAGTTACTACACCTCCATCTTTGTTAAGGCCTTTACTTCTAGGGGTCAGCAGCGTGGCAGTGCAGCAACGCAGGTGGTAGGCAAGTACAATGTTGCTAATGGCAAGCTGACGCTTACCGGCGGCGATATGTGCGAGTTGCCCTTGCTGATCAAGGATAGAAATGGCGTAAATGTTACCGACAGCTTGACGGATTACACCGTTTCTGTTGACTTCACCAAGCATTATAATGATGGCAACACCATGGTCGGCATTATGGTCGGCGGCGGCAATGTCCGTTATCTGGTTTGTGTTGTTGGCAACTACATCCGCTTCTATAAGATGGTGGATGATCCCAGCACTACTCACCGCGACGATCTGGGCGATGGCCTGGAGAATGCTAACGGCTTTGGCACTGCCAAGACTCCGGATCATACCGTCCCTCTTGACAATGTGGCAATTAATGTTGGCGAAACCTATACGCTGACGGTTAAGGCCGAGGGCAATAAGATCTCCGCATGGATCGGCGACAGCAATGTCATTGAGTATACTGCCGATGAAGCTATTGCAGCCGGTGCTCCCGCACTGTTTGCAAAGGTTTATTATAAGGCTGATACCAATGGCTTGGTGGTTGATAACTTTAAGGTTGTCACCTCTGAAGGCATCGAGTATGTCGAAACCTTCTCCACCAACGGTGCTATCGAGAGCGATGAGTTCCCCGGCACTTATGTGGAACTGGGTCACGCATGGCCTGAGGAATGGGCATCTGAGAGCGATACGCACCATGGCATGACCTGTCAGCGTGTTGGCTGCGACGCTCATAAGACTCAGGAACACAGCAGCAACAAGACCAAGCTGGAATACGATGATGACTATCATTGGTCCAGACTGGAATGCTGTATCGGTGTTGCTCCCGGAGCACAGAAGGAGAATCACGACTTCAGCAATGGTGACAGCATCTGTACCGGCTGTGGCGCAACTTGCAACCATGTTTACGTCAACGGCGTATGTAGCAGATGTAATGCTGTTTGTCAGCATAAGAACGGCAATCTGACCAACGCAAACTGCCAGAACCTGGCGGTCTGTAAGGACTGCTTGCAGTCTTATGGCGCGCTGGGCGGCCACGTTTGGGGCAGCTACACCGACATCACTGCTGATACCCACTCCCGTCCCTGTACTGTTCCCAACTGTGGTTATGTGGATGCTGCTATTGCACATAGCGGCGGCTACGCAACCTGTATCCAGCTGGCAATCTGCGCATGCGGCAAGGAGTACGGCACTCTCAACCCCAATAATCATCACACTGTTCCCACTTGGAACCGTGATGAGAATAAGCACAGCGTTACCTACACCTGCTGCTCTTCACAGGGCATTACCGGTGAGAGACATAACTGGAAGAATGGCGTATGTACCACTTGCGGATATACCTGCAAGCATGGCACCAACGGCACAACTCCTTGTTCCATCTGTGAAATTGAGGAAATTTGCCATAGCTATAAGCAGTTCTGGCTCCTGAACCAGTACAACATCAAGTCTATTACTTTTAAGAATCCTGCATGGGACGATGCAAAGACTCCCGAGGAGAATCTTGAGAATGGTGTCGAAAACGAGAACATCACTTATCAGGCAGCAGTAAATAACTCCAATGTTGGCAGCGCTACTACCTCCGCCTGGAACAAGTGGTTCCAGAATACTCACCATGTCAAGAATGGCAAGCTGAGTGTCAAGTCCGGCTACAACTGGTTCGACGGCACCTTCTCCGTCATCGAAAACGGTGCGGATATCGCGGCAACCTGGACGGATTACACTGTTAAGGCAGACATCACCTTCGATCCTTCTCTGGCAGGCTCTGCTACCAACATGACCGGTAACGAACTGTATGGTCTGGTGATCCGCGACAGCGGCGATTCCCGTTACATCGTTGTTATGAACTGCTACGGCGCAATTCAGATCCGCAAGCAGGTCAATACCGATGCATTCGGTGAATCCGATACAATTTACTTCAATGGCACTACCACTGCTGGCAACAACGCTTACTTGGCAGCTTCCAAGAACAGCGTTAATGACAGAACTGTTTGGTGGGGCAAGACCGTTACCATGACGGTTACCGTTGAGGGCAATACCATCACTGCTACATTGAGCAGCGTGGATCTGCCCAATGTTATGCAGACCGTTACCTATACCGACGAAGAAGCAAATGCTCCTGTTGCCGGT
Source organism: Faecousia sp. (assembly GCA_045591725.1). Taxonomy (GTDB): domain Bacteria; phylum Bacillota; class Clostridia; order Oscillospirales; family Oscillospiraceae; genus Faecousia. The sequence goes on along the minus strand of JAZNTI010000037.1, from coordinate 16,654 downwards.
AATGCTGGCTTCTTCGTGTTCAGCAGCAGAGAAGTCCTGTTTGACAACTTCGAGGTTGCTCTGAAGAACGGCGATGTTTACGGCGATGATTTCAGCATCGACTACGAGAACATGATCCGCAATGAGAATCAGGAAGGCTACGCAGGCTACGCCGACACCACCGTGAATGTCCTGCATGACAAGAAATTGACCGCTCAGGGTTCTGACGACCACAGACTGGTCTGCTCCGTTTGTGACAAGCCTTTCGGCTCGTTGGAGAAGCATCAGTGGGTCGACGGCAAATGCTCGGCCTGTAAGTACGAATGCCAGCACCGTTATACAGATGATCCCGACTTCTGTGATCACTGTAACAAGGCGGCTGTCTGCCATAAGTACTACACTTCCATTATTGTCAAGGCCTTTACTTCTAGGGGTCAGCAGCGTGGCAGTGCAGCAACGCAGGTGGTAGGCAAGTACAATGTTGCTAACGGTGTGCTGACACTCACCGGCAGTGATATGTGCGAACTGCCTCTGACCTTCGTTGATAAGAACGGCCAGAACGCAGTGAACGTATTTGATGGCTTGACGGATTACACAGTTTCCGTTGACTTCACCAAGTACCACAATGATGGCAATACCATGGTCGGCATTATGGTCGGCGGTGGTAACACCCGTTATCTGGTGAGCGTTGTGGGCAATTACATCCGCTTCTATAAGATGGTGGATGATCCCAGCACTACTCACCGCGACGATCTGGGCGATGGCCTGGAGAATGCTAACGGCTTTGGCACTGCCAAGACTCCGGATCATACCGTCCGTCTTGACAATGTGGCAATTAATGTTGGCGAAACCTATACGCTGACGGTTAAGGCCGAGGGCAATAAGATCTCCGCATGGATCGGCGACAGCAGAGTTGCTGAATACACTGCAGATGCTATTGCATCCGGTGCACCCGCTCTGTTTGCTAAGGGTTATTACAAGGCAGCCAACGGCGGTCTGACCTTCGATAACTTCAAGGTCGTTACCACTGCAGGCGTTGAGTATGTGGAGACCTTCTCCACCGACGGCGCAATCGAAAGTGCGGATTATCCCGGCACTGAGGTGGAACTGGGTCACGATTGGCCCGCAAACTGGACTTATGAGGATGCTAATAATCATGGCATGACCTGCCAGCGCGCAAATTGCACCGCTCATAAGACTCAGGCACATACCACCACTGAGACCACTACCGGTTACGACGGAACACATCACTGGACCAGCCTGAAATGCTGCCAGGGTGCTCTGCCCGGCACTGCCGAGGAGCATAACTTCGTGGACGGCGTTTGCGACGAATGTGGCGCGGTATGTACCCACGCTTGGGAAGACGGCGTATGTACCAGATGTGATGCTGTATGTCAGCACACCGACGGAAACCTGAGCAATGCAGACTGTCAGAATCAGGCAGTATGTAAGACTTGCGGTGAGTCCTACGGCGAACTGGGTAACCACGTTTGGGGCGCGTACGAAAGCAATGCAGATGAGCATTGGCGTTTCTGTAAGGTCGAAGGCTGTGGCGCTATGGAAACACCCAAGGCACACAGCGGCGGCAACGCCACCTGTAATACACAGGCTGTCTGTGCCTGCGGCACCAGTTACGGCGCATTCGATCCCAACAACCATCATAATATGCCTGTTTGGACTCGCGATGAGACCAAGCACAGCACGACTTACATCTGCTGCGATGCAAAGGGTATTACCGATGAAGCCCATACCTGGCGCAATGGCGTATGTACTGTGTGTGCATATACCTGCCAGCATGGCGCAAACGGCACTACTCCCTGCAACATCTGCGGCATTGAAGAGATCTGCCACAAGTATGAGCAGTTCTGGCTGGTGAACCAGTACAACAACAAGAACAACGCTGCTGTGAACTCTTCCAATGTGGACAGTTCCATCACCAGCGCTTGGGACCGTTGGTTCCAGAACACCCATCGTGTGGTTGACGGCAAGTTGCATTTCAAGACCGGTTACAGCTGGTTTGACGGCACCTTCTCCGTTGTGAAGGACGGCAACGATATCGCAGCAAACTGGACGGATTACACCGTTTCCGCGGATATCACCTTCGATCCTTCTCTGGCAGGCTCTACTACTAATATGACCGGTAACGAACTGTACGGTCTGGTGATCCGTGACAGCGGTGACTCCCGCTACATTGTGGTCATGAACTGCTACGGTGCGATCCAGATCCGTAAGCAGATCAATACCGACGAAACCGGCACAAGCGATACCATTTACTTCAACGGCACCACTACTGCCGGTAACAATACGATCCTGGCAGCGTCCAAGGGTATTGTCAGCGACAGAACTCTGTGGTGGGGCAAGACCGTTACCCTGACGGTCACCGTTGAGGGTAATACCATCACTGCTACCATTATCTGCGAAGAACTGTCCGGTGTAGAGCGGACCGTCACCTGGACCGATGAGGAAGCAGATGCACCCGTCAAGGGCAACGCCGGCTTCTTCGCATTCGGACCCAGAGAGATCATCCTCGATAACTTCGTGGTCGATGTGAAGGGCGACGCTGTTTACGGCGACGACTTCGGCATCAACTATGACAACCTGATCATGGACGCTTATCATGAAGGCTATGTAGGCTATACTGGCACTACCGTGAACAACCTGCACGACAAGGTCCTGGTCGCTCAGGGCGTTGATGGCCATAAGCAGATCTGCGCTAACTGCGGTGAATCCTATACTTCTTTGGAAGCACATAAGTGGGTCGATGGCAAGTGCTCTGTCTGTGACTTTGAATGTCCCCATGACTTCACTGCTGACCCTGACAAGTGCTCCATCTGTACCAATGAGGCTGTCTGCCGCAAGTTTACGCAGTTGTGGCTGCTGAATCAGTATTCCAGCACTGCCGGCAATGCTTCCTCCGTGTACAATAACACGGTTGATCCCAGCAGAAACTTCCAGAATTCTCATGAAGTTGCTGGCGGCAAACTCCATGTCAATGCGGGTTACAGTTGGCTTGACGGCACGCTGTCCGTCATCGAAAACGGTGAGGATATCACTTCCGGCTGGACGGATTACACTGTTTCTGCTGACATCACCTTCCCGGATATGACCGGTGCACACTACGTTGGTCTGGTTGTTCGTGACTCCGGCAATGCCCGTTATATCGTTGTTGTTAACGAGGGCGGTACGGTCCAGTTGCGCAAGCAGGTTGACCCCGATCTGACGGATAACGTCGATACCATCTTCTATAACGGTAAGCATAACAACTTCGAGAGTCTTGCATCCGCAACTACCAGGATCACTGCTGAAAACGGCACGCATACGCTGAAGGTCACTGTTAAGGGCGGCACCTTCACTGCATGGCTGGATGGTGTTCAGGTCTTGTGGGGCCCGGACATGACCGCGGAGTTTACGGATACCGATCCTGTTGCTTCCGGCAGCGCGGGTATCTTCGTTCTGGGCAGCGGCTACGATGTGTACTTCGATAACTTCAAGGTCACTATGGCCAACGGCTCTGTATACGAAGAGAAGTTTGATGCCGATCGTGACAACCTGATCGCTGATACGATGCACGGCGCATACAACGGATATATCGGCACTGAGGTAGAACTGGCTCATAACTGGGCTACCGCCGGTACTTCCAAGAATGATAAGGTCCACACTGTGGTCTGCCTGAATGAAGGCTGCACTGCAACCAAAGATGTTGCACATGATATGCAGGGTGCAACTTGTGTACATGGCACTAAGTGCTCCGGATGTGAATTTGAGACGGGCGAAAAGAACCCCGATAACCATGCGGGCGTTCCTGAGTGGTCTGCAACTGCCACCAAGCATCAGAAGAAGTACTCCTGCTGTGGCGAGGTAGTCAGTAGCGCTCAGACGCATGAATGGGTTAACGGCAAGTGCTCTGTCTGCGCATTCGAGTGCAAGCATGATTTCACTGCTGATCCTGACAAGTGCTCCATCTGTGGTGCTGCAGGTGTATGTAAGACCTATACCCAGTATTGGCTGATCGATCAGTTCACCAGTAAGGGTAAGTTCGTCACTGCCGGCTCCGGTTATTACTTCAAGCCTTCCCACTCCGTTACCAGTGGCAAGTTCGTCACCAACATGGAGGCCTCCATGCTGGCCGGCCAATTTGTGATCCTGGACAGCGAAGGCAAGAACATCTCCGATAAGTGGACGGATTACACCGTTTCCATGGATGTGGATCTGCCTGACGATCAGAGCATGTCCGGTGCAAAATGGGTCGCTCTGTTCGGCAGAGTTACCGAGACCGAGGCTTACGCACTGCACATTACTGCCAACGGCTACACGCTGTATCGTTACAGCACCAATGTTGAGGGCCTGGAAGGCTTCGAGTCTGCGGAGTCTGTGCTGTTCAGCAGCAACACCGTTAATTCCAAGGTCTCCCTGGCAAGCAAGACCATCGCCGGCGGCCTGGCCGTTAATAACAAGGGCGTTGGTACTGCGATCGGCATGTTCAATGTGAAGATGACCTTCGAAGGCAACAACATCAAGGTCTATCACAATGGTCAGTTGGTTATCGACTATACCGATGCTGATGCGATCAAGGCAGGTTATGCAGCATTTACCGCTAACACCGGTAAGAGCGAGACCTTCATCGACAACTTCACGGTTGCCGTTAAGAACGGTCCTACCTTCTCCGATGACTTCGAAACCGACTATAGCAGCCTGATCCTGGATAAGAACCATGAACTCTACGATGGCTATGAGCCCGAAACTGTTCATACTCCTCACTCCAAGATCTATACCTCCGATGCCAATGGCCATCAGAAGGTCTGCGCTGTCTGCGGCCTGAAGTTCACTGAAAAGCAGATCCATGTTTGGGATGATGGCGCATGTAAGGATTGCGGTTACGAATGTAAGCATGACTTTACTGCCAATCCCGATAAGTGCGGTATTTGCGGCGATGATGCTGTCTGCCGTCACTACACCCAGTTCTGGCTGCTGAATCAGTATTCCAGCACTGCCGGCAATGCTTCCTCCGTGTACAATAACACGGTTGATCCCAGCAGAAACTTCCAGAATTCGCACGAGGTCGTTGACGGCAAACTCCATGTCAATGCTGGCTACACCTGGCTCGACGGTACGTTGTCCGTGCTGCAGAACGGTGTTGACATCACCTCTGACTGGACGGATTACACCGTTTCCGTGGATATTTCCTTCCCGGATATGACCGGTGCTCATGCCATCGGCCTGGTGATCCGCGACAGCGGCGATGCCCGTTACATCGTGGTGGTCAATGAAAGTGGCGGTGTCCAGCTGCGTAAGCAGGTCGACCCCGATCCTACTGACAAAATTGACACTATCTTCTATAACGGCACACACAGAGACTACGTCAACCTGGCTTCTGCCAATACCGGTCTGACTGCAGAAAACGAGACCCGTACGCTGACCGTCACCGTCAAGGGCGGCACCTTCACCGCATGGCTGGACGATGTTCAGGTCATGTGGGGTCCCGACAAGACTGCTGAGTTCACCGATGCAGAACCCATTGAAAAGGGTAGCGTTGGTATCTTTGTCCTGGGCAGTGGCCTGGACATCTACTTCGACAACTTCACTGTTGATCTGGAGAAGGGCGATACCTACACTGATGATTTCAGCACTGCACGCGATAATCTGATCGCTGACATCGGTCATGGCGCATACAACGGTTACGTTGGCGAAGAGTTCATTCTCGGCCATGCTTGGCCCGAAAAGGCAACCGCTATCAACGGTACCGAGCATGCTAAGAAGTGCCAGCATTACGGTTGCGGCGCAATGATCGTTGAAAAGCACAGCAATATCACCGATCCTACCTGTAGTGCTCCTCACGGTTGCTCCGGTTGCTACGGCTTCGGCGAGAAGGATCCTGACAACCATGAGAAGAATGCTGCCTACGTCGACAATGGCGATGGCACGCACAAGTACTACTATCCCTGCTGCCAGAAGGTCCTGGCCGAGGCTGAAAAGCACACTCTGGATGCTAACGGCGTTTGCACCAAGTGTAAGTCCGGTTGTGACCATGATTGGTCCAAGCAGGATGGCAAGTGCCAGAAGTGCGGTTACGAATGTCCTGAGCACTTCGGCGGTGAAGCAAACTGCATGAGTCCGAAACTCTGTGAGCGCTGCTCTGCTCCTTATGGCGAGAAGGGCGATCACGTTTGGGGTGCATACGTTTCCGAGAACGGCAGACACTGGAGAGTCTGCTCTATCGAAGGCTGCGGCGCTACCGCCAACGAAGGTGTCTGTAAGGGCGGCACTGCAACCTGCCAGGCGCAGGCTGTCTGTACTACCTGTAAGCACGGCTATGGCGAACTGGCAGACCATCAGTGGGGCACCGGTTACAACTCCGATGGTATGTTCCACTGGTTCGAATGTACCTTCGCCGGCTGTACCGAGCGCAAGGATGTGGAAGCCCACTCCGGTGGCGCTGCTATCGACTGTATCACGCCCGCTATCTGCGAGAAGTGTGGCGAGGGTTATGGTGAGCCTCTGTTTGGCGTACACGCCGGTGAGATCGGCTGGAGTTACTCCGCTCTGACGCACTATAAGGCATACCAGTGCTGCGGTGAGTTCGTTGGCGAAGAGGGCAGACATACCTGGGATGCCGGTGTCTGTACTGTCTGTAACTTCGCCTGCGTGCATACCAGTGCAACTGCAAACTGCCAGGAGAACATCTGTCCCATCTGCGGCCAGCCCAATGGTGAGATGAATCCTGATAACCACCCCGGCGCTGCCATCTGGGTCAGCCTGGGCAGCCAGCATAAGAAGATCTACACCTGCTGCGGTAAGGATGCATCTGTTCCCGAGGATCACGTCTTTGACGAAAGTGGTCTTTGCACCATCTGTACGCTGGACGACACTGTGACCGATTACGAGCAGTGCGAGCACGAGTACGATCACGATTGCGATGTTGACTGCAATATCTGTGGCGTGCCTCGTGAAGTTGGCGATCACGTCTATGACAATGATTGCGACGCGTTCTGTAACAACTGTGAAGCAGAGCGCGAGGTCGGCGATCATGTCTATGACAACGATTGCGACGCAAATTGTAACAACTGTGAAGCAGAACGCGAAGTGGGTGAACACGTCTACGACAACCACTGCGACCTGACCTGTAACATTTGCGGCGGCTACCGCTTCACGCTGCACATCTACGACAACAACTGCGATGCGGAATGTAATGTCTGTGGTTACACCCGTGACCCGGATAAGCATGTCTACGACGATGAATATGATCCCGACTGTAACGAGTGCGGCGCGATCCGCGAGGTTTCCGAGAGACCCGCTGAATCCAAGCCCGGCATCTCTACCGAACTGATCATTATCATTGCTGCATCCGTGTTGGGCGCTGGCGCGGTGGCGTTCCTGATCCTGTTCTTCCTGAAGAAGAAAAAGAAGAAGGCAACCCCCGTGGCCGAAACCCCCGTTGCAGAAACCGAAAACGCAACTGAAAGCAAATAATCCCTAACTAACGGCACCCCAACCGGCAGGAAACTGCCTGGTTGGGGTGCTATTTTGCCATTTCTTGACTTTGTGTTGCTTTTTGATATAATTGACTTGCAGGCGAACCTGCAAGGAGTGTGCTTTATGTCTAAGATCAAAAGAGCTTTATCTTTGCTTATAGCGGTATTTCTACTGGCAACTTTGACCGGCTGCGTAGATACCGAGGCACCTGCATCTTCCTCGTCTACCTGGGACGGCGAAAATGACATGCAGGCCTATGAACTGTATAAGAGCGCAACCGCTGCGGCATATTCTGCCAAGGATGTGGTGCTGCACTATACCGTGGACCGGCAGCGCCTGATTGGCACGCAAACCTTTACCGAGAAGGTCGAAGGCAATATGACCGTTAAGAATATGCGTCGGGATGACATGATCGCGGTGGTGTCGGAACGGCTGCTCTTCGGCACGCTGGAAACGGCTTATAAGGAGATTTACTGCGACGGCAGGACCTATGTGCAGGTCAATGACAGCGAATTTGAATTGCAGGCCGATGCTGACGCGTATTTGTCCCGGCAGTATCCGCTGGCGCTGATCAACGCCGACTATTATAATGGCTTTTATGCTGAGGAAGATGGTTCCGGCAATACGCTGGTGCATTTTATCGAGCCTGTTGCTATGGAATCCTGGCTGCGTCGGGACGCCCGGGTGCAGATGCAAAGTGCCGCCGGTACGGCGGTGATCGATTCTGCCGGCCGCCTGACGGAAACAACATACCGCATTACTTACCTGTGCGGTGAGGCGACCTACAGCGAAGTTATTACCATGCAGGTCAGCACGCCCAAAGAATTAGATATCGGCGGTGTTCATCCGGAGCATTTTAAAGACTGCCCCGTTTTGGAAAATGCGGATGCGCTGAAATTGCTTTTGCGCGCTGTGGGCGATGTCTATACCGCCACTTCCATCAAATGTGATGTGCAGGAGATCATCGACAGCACTGCTGTGCCTGTTCGCTATGAGAAAACCGGTGCATTTCTGCTCACCGGTGCAGGCGACCAGTTCTATGCCAAGGTGGATCAGCAGTCCTCCGTAACGGATTACCGGTATGTGCCTGTAATCACCAAGCAATTGCTGTTGTTTGAAAATGGCGTTTTTACTGCTTATCTTAACGGTAATCCAATGAAAGTGGATGAACCGGCTACTGCTCAAACCATGCGCAGTTATATTGAAGATGCGGTGCTGGCGGCGGTGTTTAATCCTGACCATATTAAATCTGTGCAGTTGGAGATTCGCGACAACCATTATTATCTGACTTTCCGGGGCAATGAGACGTTCATGAAGGATATGATGACCATGGTTGGTCAGTTTTTGCAGATGGATCTGGATGCGGCATCTCAGTCTTCTGAGACGCTGATGGCGTCCGGTTATCTGGAACTGGATCGCAATACCGGTCTGCCGGTGGGCATGGGCATCGACCTGGTGCGCAAACATACGCTTAACAGCATTACCTATGACTTGCAGTATATATTGCACCAAACCGTAAATCTTTTGAGTGTAGAATAAAAAATGGCGGCTGTGAAGCGTTGCTTCACAGCCGTTTTCTTTATGCTTTTTTCGCCTGCTTCATGGAAAGACTGATGCGGTGACGGTCAACATCTACTGACAATACCAAAACATCCACCACATCGCCCACCTTCACGGCCTCGCTGGGATGGCGCAGCCGGCGGTTGCAAACTTCGGAGATGTGCACCAAACCGTCCTGATGCACGCCAATGTCCACGAACACGCCAAAGTCGATGACATTGCGTACCGTGCCGCTTAAGATCATGCCGGGTTTTAGATCTTTCATTTCCAGAACATCTTTGCGCAGAATGGGCGCAGGCAGTTCATCACGGGGGTCTCTGCCGGGCTTGCTCAGTTCTCTGGCAATATCCACGAGGGTCAGCTGACCCACGCCGCATTCTTCTGCGGCCTTTTCGCTTCCGTATTCTTCAAGTTTGCTTTGCAGTTCGGAAAGATCGCTGCCTTTTTTTAGATCCAGCAGAACCAGCAGTTTTTTTGCCGCGGCGTAGGATTCCGGGTGGACGCCGGTGTTATCCAGCAGTTCTTTGCTTTCCGGAATGCGCAGGAAGCCGGCGCATTGCTCAAAAGCCTTGGGCCCCAATTTGGGCACTTTTTTCAGTCCTGTGCGGTTGTCAAAAGGACCGTTCTCTTCCCGGTATGCCACAATGTTTTTGGCGGTGGTGGCGTTCAGACCGGAAACCTGCTGCAAAAGGCTTCTGGATGCGGTGTTCACATCCACGCCTACAGCGTTGACGCAGTCTTCCACAACACCCTGAAGCGCGCTGTCCAGTTCTTTTTGAGGACAGTCGTGCTGATATTGACCTACGCCGATGGCTTTGGGGTCGATCTTTACCAGTTCCGCCAAGGGGTCCTGCAACCGCCGGGCGATGGAAACGGCGGAGCGCAGATTCACATCGAACTCCGGAAATTCTTCCGCCGCCAGGCGGGAGGCGGAGTATACTGACGCACCGGCCTCGTTGACGATCATATAACTGACCTCGGGGAATGCCTGAAGCATTTGCGCGGTCATGGCCTCGGTTTCCCGGGATGCTGTTCCGTTGCCGATGGCGATGTGCTGTACGCCGTGTTTGCGGATCATTCGGGAGAGAATCTCAATGGCTTCCTGCTTTTTGCGTTCACTGAAAGTAGGGTAGACCACATTGGTATCCAGCACCTTGCCGGTGGCATCGACGATGGCCACTTTGCAGCCGTTGCGGTATCCGGGGTCAAGACCCATGGTCACAAAACCTTTGACCGGCGGCTGCATCAGCAGGGGTTTTAGATTCAGCGCGAAATTGGCGATGGCGCCATTGTAGGCGCGCTCGGAAAGGTCGCTGCGGATCTGGCGCTGCACAGACGGCAGGATCAGACGCTCGTAGGCGTCTTCCGCTGCGGCACGCACAATGGGGCAAATGGTTGCGGTGGGCTTTAGCGCTGCGCGAATGACCAGTGCTGCACCTTCGTTGCCGGGCAGGGAAATGGATACTTTCAGGAAACCCTCTTTTTCGCCGCGATTGATGGCCAGGATCTGATGATCCAGCAGGCGGCTGATGGGTGTGCTGAATTCATAGTATAGTCTGTAAACGCTGTCTTTTTCGGCGTCTTCCGCTTGACTTACAAGACTTGCCCGGCGGTTCATGAGATTGCGCAGATCCTTGCGGATGGCGGCATCGTCGGAAAGATCTTCGGCGATGATATCCGATGCGCCAGTAATGGCATCTTCGATAGTTTCCACACCTTTTTCGGGGTCGATGTATGCCTGCGCCAGTTCGTGGGGATCCTTGCCTTCCTGCGCGAAGATGGCCGCCGCCAAAGGCTCCAAACCTTTCTCCCGGGCGATGGATGCGCGGGTGCGGCGCCTTTGTTTGTAGGGAAGGTAGAGGTCTTCCACCTCCGCCAAGGTGGCGGCGTTATCGATGGCGGCGGCGAGTTCTTCTGTCAGTTTGCCCTGATTTTCAATGGAAGACTTTACTTCGTCCCGGCGCTGTTGCAGATTGCGCAGATATGTCAGCCGGGTGTGCAGATCGCGCAGAGTAGTGTCATCCATTGCACTGTGCATTTCCTTGCGGTAACGGGCGATGAAGGGAATGGTGTTTCCCTCGTCCAGCAGCGCGATAACATTTTCAATATACTGTTTCTTTTGGTTCAGTTCCTGAGCCAGTATTTCAGCAATAGAAAGCATAGGGATACTCCTTTGTTTTGATCGGCATTATTGTATCATATCTGCACCCAAAAGAAAAGAAAAATCCGCCCTCAAATGAGGGCGGATAATTTTACTTTTGATATTTGCCGCGCTTGTTTTTCAGAATGGGCAGATATACCGTAAGACTTACGCAGGCGAATGCCAGCAGGCAGGTCAGGGAAATGGCCAAACCGGTACTGAAGTTTTGATTTACATAGGTGAATGTTATTTCATGTTCACCTTCAGTCAGTTTCAGGCCGATCATGGCGTCGCCCACCAGAATGATCTCCGCTTCCTCACCGTCAACGGTTGCTTCCCAGTTGCCGTCCTGCGGAATGGAGGTGTAAAGCAGACCCTCGCGGTTGCATTTGATGGTGCCGGCCACATAAGCGTTGCTGAACTCAGTCAGTTCCAGGGTGGATGACTTGAGAATGTCGTAACCTTTCTGGAAGGCTTCTTTGTCCAGCAGGGCGGAGCGGATGGTGGCGGTGCTGGCTTCGTCGGCCTTGCAGATGATCTCCACCCGGATCTCGTCACCGGCCTGGACATCGCCAACGGCCAGAGTTTGGGCAAAGGTCATATCCTCTTCAAAGAGTTTGCGGCTGTTTTTCAGCACGACAATGTGGTTATCCCGATACATGGTCATATCCAGGCACAGGAAGCCGTCCTCTTCAATGGCGTAGGAGTAAGTCAGCGTGCCGCCGTCAGAGCCGGCATCATAGGAGGCATAACCGTAGGACAGATGATTCTTGATCTGCACATCCGCAGATCGTATGGTCAGCCAGTGCTGAGGTGTGAAGTCCCAAACGGTGTCGCTGATGCCTGTGGCGGCGATGAAGAGCCGGTTCTGGAAATACAGCGAGCCGGCTGCGGCGTGTTCGAAAGACAGATCGCCCAGCGGCAATTCTGCCAGGAAACCCAAAGGCAGGTAAGCCTTGTTTTCCAGCAGTGACACCGTTCCGTAGCGGTGAATGAAATCAAAGTAGGAATTGCCCTCTGTCCGGCTGTCCCGGTCAATAAGGTATTTCAAATTGAGGAACAGATTGGAGACCGGCGAGCCTTCTTCGTAGCAGTAGCGGTTACTGCCCTTGTCAGCGCTGAAGCCCAAGGCCTTTGCAAAGACCGTCACATTGGCGTTGGCGGAACTGGTGAAGGTACTCAAGCCGTGATAATCGTTCATGGCACCGTCGTTGAGGGTTTGGGCATGGGTGACTTCTGCCCGGTAGAAGAGGTTGTCCTCCTCGCGCTCTTTCATATAGCGGATCATGGAGGCAGTGTAGTCCTTGCCCAGCGGATAATGATCCAGCGAGCCGAAGGGGAAGTGGACGCCGAAATTCACCACATTCATCACAAGTTCGATGCACATTACAGCGCACAGCAGCAGACCGGCGTTGCTGCGCTGTTTTTTGCGGTCGGCGCAGACTTCTTTAATTTCCTCTTTGGTGGAGTCACTGTAGATTTGGGGCTTGATCAGCGCGTAGATCCAAACAGCGACATACAGTAAAAGGAAAACGCCGTTGAATGCGATGAAAAGGCTGTCGGTTAAATTGCTGGAGCAGAGCATGATGCCGATATTCAGCACACCGGCAACGATCAGTTGCCATACTTTGACGCGGCGGATCAGCAGTAGCGCCCGGTAAGCCATATACAGCAGCACAAAACTGCACATAAAACTGAAGCGGTAGGGAATCTGGTTGGTGAAATGGAAACCGTGCCAGATGTAGTCCAGTTGCCGAATGACGAAACTGAGCATTAAAAACAGCAGCAGTCCCACGCTGCAGATCTTATCCCGGAGTTTGATCTGCTTGGAGGTCAGGAAAATAAAAGAAAGGCCAATGGCATGCACACCGCAGTAGAGGTTGGGTAAGCCGTCGATAAAGGTGGGCGTAATGCCTGCGTTGAAATTGCCTGCCACTTGCTTCATTCCGTCCATAACGGGGGATACGGATGCGCCCAGTGCTGCCAGCAACAATGCAAAGATCTCGCCTTCGCCGGTTTCTTTTGCTTTGAGGTATTCTGCCCAGGCTTCCCGGGCTTTGGTCACATGTTCGCCTACAGCCATGTTCACGCCGAAGCCCTCGGGGAATGTGCTGGAGGAGGAGTGGGTGGTCTGCAACGACATGAATGCCGGCAGTTCCAGAAATGCGGTCAGACCGATGGCCAGGAAGGAGAACAGCGCGATATACGCAAGATCGCCAAAGAACCGGCCGATGCTCTTGCAGCGGCAGATCTCGTAGCAGAAGAAGAACAGAAAAACGAAGATGCAGGTAAAAAGACCGATATAGTAATTGCATGCGATGGACAGCGCCAGCGTTACGGTGTAGAGGAAGAATTTGCGCTCTTTCAGCAATGCCACCGCGCCTAAGATCACCAGCGGCAGCAGTGCGAAGGTGTCCAGCCACATAATGTTCCAGCGGTAACCCATGCTCCATGCGCACAGCGCATAAAAACTGCCGAAGAGGGAAAGGGAGAGGTCATCCCGGCCGAAGATCTTTTTCAGAAAGATGGCGAAGAACAAGCCTGCAAGACCTGTTTTCACAACGCCCATCAGGAAGAAGTAGGGCATCATCCAACTTTCCGGCAGCAGCACGGAAACAAGATTCAAAGGGGAAGCCAGATAGTAGGCGATCATGCCCAGATAATCCATGCCCATGCCCACATCCCAGTTCCACAGCAGGCTGTCGCCGCTCAGCAGCGCCAGACGGAATGCCTTGAAGAAGGGGTAGTACTGGTGGAACATATCGCAGTAAAGCATAGAGCCGTTGCCGAAAGGCGTTGTGCCGCTGATGATCATCAATAGCAGCATGGCAAAAACCGGGAAGCCAAAGGCCAGTCCCAAATGCCATCTCGGATTTTTGAGTTTCGGTAAAGTCATAGCGTTCTCCCAATTCTGCGGTTAATATACATTAATATATAGTATACCACAGAAACCCGGCATGGTAAAGCATGACCGCGGAAAAATTTATAAATAAACCCCTGCCGGATTGGCCGGCAGGGGAGATGTATCAAAGGATCAGGCAGATCAGACCCGTTGCGCCTTCGTTGACGATGCGGCACAAACTGCCCCGGAACTTATCCCGGACATCTTCGGGCAGGCGCACCACTTTGGCGGTGAGTCCTTCCCGGATCAGTTCATAGACAGATTTACCGAAAATGTTGCTTTCCCAAAGCCGCTCCGGATCTTCACCGGTGAGATAGGTGATGAGATCCTGGGATTGCTTTTCGCCGCCTACCATGGGGTTGATCTCGGTGTCAATGTCCACGCGGATCATGTGGATGGACGGCGCGCCTGCCTTGAGCCTTACACCGAATGCACCGTTTTTGTGTACCAGTTCCGGCGTTTGCAGGGTCATCTCGTCGGCAGAGGGCATTACTACGCCGTAGCCGGTGGCCTTCGCGGAAGAAAGTGCGTCGGAGATTTTGTCGTATTCCTTTTTGACGGCGGACAGTTCCGTCAGCAGCGACAGCAATTGGGCATCTGTCTGAATGGGAATACCTGCTTTGGCGCTAAGGATCTCGTAGAAGAGCGCTTCCGGAAAACTCAGCGCGCAGGAAACGGTGCCTGTGCCCAGATCGATCTGCCGCATGGTAAAATCCAAAACGCCTTCCAGTTCTTTCAGCGCAGACAGCGTGATCTCCGCTTTGGCAAGCGTGGACAGTTCCTGCGCCCGCTGCAGAAGCGCCTCGTACAGCGCCGCTTTTACCGGATGACTGTGTTCCAGTGCGTCCATCCAACGGGGTAAGTACACCCGCAGTTCCTGAACGGGGAAGGAGTAGAGTAGTTTTGTCAGCAACCCGGTGAGATCTTCTCCGGAAAGCGCCTGACAGTCGGTAACCACCGCGTCTACGCCGCAGCGCTGGCAGATCTCCTCTTTTACCTTTTGGGCATATTCCGATCGGGGGTCCCGGGAGTTGACGATCACCAGAAACGGTTTGCCCGTTGCTTTCATGTCGGTAATGGCCCGCTGCTCTGCCTGGATGTAATCTTCCCGGGGGATATCGGTAATGCTGCCGTCGGTGGTCACCACGATGCCGATGGAACAATGCTCCTGCATCACTTTTTTTGTGCCCAGTTCTGCGGCCTGATCCATGGGGATCTCGTGATCGTACCATGGAGTGGTCACCATCCGGGGCGCGCCGTCTTCTTCAGCGCCCACAGCGCTGTTTACCATGTAGCCAACAGAGTCGATGAGCCGCACTCTTAGTTTGGTGTTGCCGTCGGGGGAGATCTCCACGGCTTCTTCCGGAACAAATTTTGGCTCTGCGGTCATAATGGTCCTGCCTGAGCCGCTTTGGGGCAGTTCATCTCTTGCCCGCTCCTTGCGGTAGGGGTCGTCGATCCGGGGAATCACCAGTTGCTCCATGAGCCGTTTAACAAAAGTGGACTTGCCTGTGCGCACCGGTCCGACCACACCTATATAAATATTGCCGCCCGTGCGCATTGCAAGCCTTTCATAAATATTATCCATAGCCAGCCTCCTAATCCGGCAGGAGGGATGGCTCCTGCCACGGTCTATCAAAAAGTATGTCCGGCGGGGACAAAATAGAACAGTTTGGGCAGGGGAAGGAGAAATAAAAAATATTCAAAAAAACATAAAATAATGCTTGACAAAATGCCCCATAAATGGTACGATAATCGAGCGCGTGTAGGGACATTCTGCGCGTGCACTGCGATGATGCGGGAGATTGCGTCGAGAGACGGTAACTTCCGCGGAGTATGTCCGGTCATCGGGCGGCTGAACTGCTTCTGTTTTGCGCTGCGTATATCGCTGCGGCAGGAGAATGGGTCGGCCTTGCGTCGGCCATTTTTCTTGGCTCAGAATGATACGCACGGAGGCGCGGACAGATAAGTTCGACCGTACCCAGGCACCAAGTAAACTGAGTACGTTACATTCAAGGAGGAAACAAAACAATGGCAAACCAGGAAATGATCCGCATCCGGCTGAAGGCTTACGATCATCATCTGATCGACTCCAGCGCTGCAAAGATCGTGGAGACCGCAAAGCGCAACGGCGCATCCGTCTCCGGCCCCATCCCGCTGCCCACCAAGAAGGAAGTCGTTACCATCCTTCGCGCTGTTCATAAGTATAAGGACAGCCGTGAGCAGTTCGAGCGCAGAACCCACAAGAGACTGATCGATATTCTCAACCCCAACCAGAAGACCGTCGAAGCTCTGATGAGCCTGGATCTTCCCGCTGGTGTTGAAATTGAGATAAAGCTGTAATCCTTATACATTATAATATAAGGATTCACCGCTGCCCGCACTGAAAAGCATCGGGCGACGGGTCATGTTGGCAAGGGAGTCCCCAATGCTCACCGAGTCAACCAATAACCTAAAAAGGAGTAAACCTAAGATGAAAAAAGCAATCATCGGCAAGAAAGTGGGCATGACCCAGATCTTCGATGAGACCGGCAAGGTGATCCCTGTTACCGTCGTGGAAGCAGGCCCCTGTGTCGTCACTCAGAAGAAGACCACCGAAACCG
>JAZNTI010000036.1:0-24028 GCA_045591725.1 Faecousia sp. | reverse complement strand
TAAAAAGAAAGAAATGTAATAAACTTAACCCTCGTTTCTTACGAAGCGAGGGATTTTTATACAAACAGTACGTTGAATATTAAATTCTCATCTATTTTACTACAGACTCTTTGTACGTCATTTTTTCTTGACAAGCACTGCTTTTGTGTCCACAAATGCAAAAATACGGCATACCTCTTTCGAGATATACCGTATTTTGAAAAACTGTCCTTTAGGGTACAACGCTAATGGGACTGCTCTTTTTTATTATCCTTAATCATCCATGCTCATCTGCCCCTGCAGATCCCGCAGCATATAAAGATCGTTGAAATAACCCGTGTACTCCACATAATAATTGCTGTTCGGGAAGAGATACCGGTGCAGATCAATGAGATAATCATCCGTCATGCTGGCAATGTAATCCACGATGATCTGATTGGGCTCTTCCGTTCCGTAGGGCTGCTCGCGGTAGTATTTCTGACCGTTCACATAGTCGATATGGTGGCGGAAAATGGGCGAATCCATATTCTTCTGCTGCAGATCTTCCAACAGTTGCTCATAGATCTCCTGCATCATGGGCTCGACCACGCGCTTCAGAATCACGCGACCGGGCTCCGCCGCATAGATCATCGAGTAATTCTCCCGCTTAAAAGACTGCACCGCCTTGAAGTGCGCCTCGTCCATCATGATGTAGTTCTCACCGTAACTGTTCTCAATGATGTTGACCACCAGATTGTTGATGATCTCCGAGTTGATGGAGCCGATGGCAGATGCGGGGAAATCGTTAGATTCCATCATCTGCACGCTCACCGCATCCTGCCGATCTTTGCCCAGATACGCAATGATATCAGAAATGCGCACCACATTGCCCTCCAGCGTAGACGGCTGGATCTTGTTGGAGTAACCGGGAATGGTGTAGCACTTCTCCAACTCCGCCTCAAACTGCTCAAAATTGTCCATAGGCTTGGGGTGGTACTCCGCCATCTCGATCTCGCCGTTGTGACCTGCAATACCGCAGAGGGTCTGCAGCGTCAGATTCATGGGAAAGATCTTGTCCAGCACGCGAACAGAGTGGATGTTGTGGTTAAAATACCGGCCGGTGTGCTTGTGGTAAATATCGTTGAGGTACACCTCGCCGCAATGGGCGAAGGGCGTATGACCGATGTCATGACCCAGGGCGATGGCCTCGATCAGATCCAAATTCAAATTCAGTGCGCGGCCGATGGTCCGTGCGATCCGGGAAACCAATTGCACATGCAGGCTGCGCCGGGTTATATCATCATTGCGAATCAGCGAAAAGACCTGGGTCTTATCCGTATAGCGGTTGTAGTATGGGCTATACATGATACGGTCGATATCCTTGGCGAACTTGGGACGCCACACCGGAGCAGGCTTATCATTGTTATAACGGCGAATGGCCATCTCGTCGGGGAAAGATCGGTCAAAGAAAGTCCGGTCGGCTTTTTCCCTTTCCATGCGGGCAGCCAAAGCATCGGACAACTGTTCTTTTGCCATAAATAAACCCTCCTTTTTTCTTTATAATATCATAACTTACTGAAAATGCAAGAGCGATAAAGGTTGAAAAAAGGCCGGGAGGTCTCCCGTTGGGAGACCTCCCGGAACATTTTGGTCACGCACAGCGGACCATTCCCACCACTTTGACCCGGTTGGGCCCGATCTTTTTGAATCGGGTCACCGTGACGGTGCCATTTGGCCAGCGGTAGCGCAATCTTGCCTCGCTGCCGCCCAGAGTGCGCTCCAACGCCGTCCGGCAGTGCTGCAGGTAAAAAAGTTCCTGCGCCAGGGAAAACTCTGAGCGCACCTCCTCGCCATACTCCAGGCACGGGAGCATGTCGCAGGAAGTCAGCCGCGCCACAGACCGGCTGATCTTGGCAGCCTTTTCGCTGGCCTCCTGGCGGAGGGTTTCGCGCAGAGCGCTGATTTGGAAGTATTCAGTTTTGTTCATTTTCATGGTCTTTAACCACCTTTCTGAGATAATGAAAAAAAGGTATACTGATTGCGTAACCGCAATACAGAATACCTTTGATTTCAATTATAGGTGGTCCATTGACCGAGGACATCATAACAGACCATATAAGAATTGTCAAGAATTATTTTTGCACTTTTTTAGCAAATTTTCATAGTATTCCCGGGGAATCGAAAGATTTCCCTCGCCGATGCCCATCTGCACCGTGGGTTTTGTCTGCCCATGAAAGTCACTACCGCCGCTTTTTTCAAGAAAGAATTCCTCCGCGATAGCCATCGCAAGGGCGATCTTCTCATTGCTGTAGGAACTATGCATGACCTCCATACCCACAAGTCCTGCCTCGATCGCCTGGGGCAGCAACGCACGCAGTGCGCCTTCCGTAAGTTCCTGCAGCGGATGCGCCAGCACCGGTACCGCGCCGATGCCCTTCAGTAAATGAACGCCTTCCATGAGCCCCAACCGTTCCGGTGGCTCATAAAACCCGTTGCCGGATTTCAGCAATGTGGCAAAAGCCTCCTTCACGGAAGCCACATACCCCTTTTCCACCAGATCCGCGGCAATATGCGCCCGATTGGTGTTTCCATTGGGATACCGGCGGCGGGTCTCATCGTAATCCACCTCATAACCGGCTTTTTTCAGGCGCTCCGTCAGCCGCCGGTCGCAGACCTCTTTCTTTTTATAAAAATCCCTGCAGATCCCTTCCAAAAGAGCATAATGCTCCGGCCGAACAAAAAGGCCCAGCAAATGCAATTCCCTGCCGTCATATTGGGTAGACAGTTCAATACCCGGCACAGCGGTGACCCCCTGCCTCTGGGCCTCGTCAACAAATTCCGGCAAACCTGCGGTGGTGTTGTGATCCGTCAGCGCAATGACCAGGTCGCGCTTTTTCGCTTCCGACACCAACTGCGCAGGGGTCAGTGTTCCGTCAGAATACACCGAATGGTTATGCAGATCACAATTCATAATTTCACCGCCTTTAATTACATGCTTTGCTTCTGCCTGCTGTCCAGCCAAAATGCCGCCGCATCCTCAAGCCAGCCCTCGCATGGCGTGCCTTCGCCCACGCCCACCGCATGATTAACGCCCTCAAAGGCAAAATAGCGGTACTCCACGCCGGCATTTTGCAGTGCTTCCGCCATCATCCGGCTGTTTTCCGGATCCACCGTCCCGTCCGCAAGACCGCACCAGACGAATGTGGGAGGATAATTCGCGCTAACCTGCTTTTCAATGCTGGCGAAATGCCGCATTTCCTCCGTGCTTTCAGCACCCAGCAACTGCTTGCGGCTACCTGCGTGGGCTGACGCCTCCTGCATGGTGATCACAGGATACACCAGCACCAGCGCACCCGGCTTGGGCAGACCGTACTTCTTGTAGCCCATATTCTCCGTGCCAAAACTGGCCGCCAAATGACCGCCGGCGGACGATCCCCAAACGCTGTAACCGTCTACATCCAAATTCCAGCGCTTTGCGTTGCGCAGGACTGTCCGCACCGCCCGGGCAAGATCGTCCTGGGGCGTAGGATACGGGTATTTTTCGCCGCACCGGTAATGCACAACCACCGCAGAAACGCCCATCTTGTTGAGTTTTTCCGCATAGGGCATGCCCTCATTGAAGCTGACCACCCAGTGATAACCGCCGCCGGGGCAAATGATCGCCACCGGATGGGTCTTGCCGTCGCGAATGATGTACTTTTCCAAATAGTAACCTTTCAGATACTGATCCAAAGATTTACGGACTTGCTGACGAAACTTCATAATTTTCCTCCATCCGCATATATTTCTGGACTAATCATAACACAACTCAATTCGATTGGCAACAAAAAGCGGGCGGTCAGTGACCGCCCCTACATTTTACACGAAAAATGTATGATAGAATCCGTAGGGGCGATCATTGATCGCCTGAAAAGGCCCCCTTGTGTAAAGGGGGCTGGCAAAAATCTCTGATTTTTGACTGGGGGATTGTTGTGTATCGAAGCGTACAATCCCTCCGTCTGCCCTTTGGGCAGCCACCTCCCTTTGCACAAGGGAGGCTTTTATGCGGCAGCGTCGAGCATGTTTTCAATGAAAATGCCATATCCGGTTGTGGGGTCATTCACAAGGACATGAGTAACGGCGCCGATCAGTTTTCCGTCCTGGATAATAGGACTTCCTGACACGCTGATGTCAAGTAAAGGACAAAAGATTTTTGCGTTTTTCTGCGGTTTTTATGCATTTTTGCAAGTAAAAGGCAGGTTTTTACAACCTCCAACTGCGATCCTTAACTTGACATAGATGAAACGTAGAAACCGGTCACTTTTAAATTATTTCTCATTTTCGACAAATTCTGATTTCGGGGGGGTGCGCAAGTGGTACATGCCTTGTTGATCAAAGATAGGAAAGTGTTTAGGTCAGTATAGCATTCCCCATCATTATCTAAAACGATAAAACTGTTAAATGTATTTCTATGCTCGCGTTTTGTACAACTTGCACTGTTGATTTTCAATAGGATTTATGGTAAAATGTCAGTAAATTACAACTTAAGGAGGATCGATATGAAAAGAAAAAGTTTTTTCATTTTCTTGCTATTAGTGCTGGTTCTGCTGTTAGCAGGCTGTGGCTGTGAGCATGAGTGGCATGCTTCCACTTGTACTGCCCCCAAGACCTGTCAGCTTTGCGGTGAGACAGAAGGAGAAACACTACCCCACACCTGGCAGGATGCTACCTGCACTACTCCGAAAACTTGTACAATCTGCAAGGCTGCAGAGGGGGAACCTTTGCCCCATACCTGGCAGGATGCTACCTGCACAACACCGAGAACCTGTTCTGTCTGTAAAACCACTGAAGGCGAGGCTTTAGGGCACGCTTGGCAGGATGCTACCTGCACAACACCGAGAACCTGTTCTGTTTGTAAAACCACTGAAGGCGAGGCTTTAGGGCACGCTTGGCAGGATGCTACCTGCATTGCTCCCAAAACCTGCTCTGTTTGTAAGGCATCAGAAGGAGATCTTGCCAACCACAATTGGACGGGTGCGACTTGTACCAAAGCAGGTGTGTGTTCTGTGTGTGGTGTAGAAGGAAACTATGCTAACCATAATTGGACCGGCGCAACCTGTACGAGTGCAGGTGTATGTTCTGCTTGCGGCGCAACTGGCAGTAAAGCGGATCATACCTATGTTGTTTTGCAAGATCTAAAATCTTCTTCGGAAATGTTTGCCGGCTATCGGGTCAAAAAGTGCAGCACCTGTGAAAAACAAAAATCAGAATATTACACCAAATCCTACACCTATGACCTGGATGCTATAGCCGCAGAAATTGCTGCTTATGCAAAGGAAAAAGGGTTCAAGCCAGTAGTCGAGAAATTTTATGATTATAGTAGCAAAGTTGCCTACAGTGTCTGGGAATTAGAACTGTCCGGAGGTGGACCGAACAGACTTGTGCAAAGAGCAAAAGAAATGATTGATAAGACTTATCGTGACCTGACTGAAGGCGGCGCCATCTTAGGAAATCGTGCTATGCATATATATGTGTATTATTCCCAAAGTGGTTCCATTGGTAGCGGTTTCTTTGGCGTTTATACAAAAACATCCTTTTATGACATAGAATAGTGCATTATATAGTTTTAGCCTCCGGCTTCTATTAGCCGGAGGCTTTAATACCATTATTACTTCTTTATTCCTCATCTTCAGGATAGAGCTCTTCCATATACTCTTTGTAACAATTCATCAAGACTTCGCAATCGCAATATCCGCCCATATCTTCGATCTCAGCCAACACTTAAAAGATATTGTCAAAGATATCCGTAGGGACACCCCTCCCAGGGTGTCCGCTTCTATTTGCGGTGTATTTTTCGGACACCCGAGGACGGGTGTCCCTACATTTATACCGCAGCGTCCAGCATGTTTTCAATGAAGATGCCGTAGCCGGTTGTTGGGTCATTCACAAGGACATGAGTAACGGCGCCGACCAGTTTGCCGTCCTGTATAATCGGCGAGCCGGACATGCCCTGCACGATGCCGCCGGTGGCCTCAATCAGTTCCGGATCCGTAACTTTCAGCAGCATATTCCGTCCCGTCTGCCGGGCGCTTGGATAAAGTTTCAAAATTTCCACAGAATACTCCTGAACGTCCATCCCCGTCACATTGCAGCGGATCACCGCCTTGCCGGTACGCACTTCCCCGGCAGTTGCCACGGGCATTTCCTGTCCGTCCCAGCCTTCATCGCTGATGCCAAACACACCTTGCGGCGTATTCTTTTTCAGCATTCCCAACGGCTTCAGCCGTTCCACCGCACCCATGAGTTGCCCCGGCTCACCGGATTTGCCCTTACGCACCGACACCACCCGGGCAAGATAAGCATTTCCCCCGGTCATTTCCAAAATTTTGCCGTTGGCATTGCTGACCGCATGACCCAGCGTGCCAAACGCGCCGGTCTCAACATTATAAAAGGTCACCGTACCGATCCCCGTCACGCCCTGCTTCAGATAAACACCCAGTTTCGGCCCATCTTTGGTGATCTGCGGCTGCAACTGCACGGTGCTGGTTTTGCCGTCACGGCTGACCTGTACGCAGATCACCCCATCCGAACACTCCAGCGCTTTCCGCACATCCTCCACCGATGTGATCTTCCTCCCGTCGATGGTATGCAGCACATCGCCTGCCCTCAAACCTGCTTTTTGTGCGGCTTGTCCCAGTGCATCATCAAAGGAGACCACCGTCACCATACCGTTTTGCAATTCCAAGCCAACCACCTGCCCTACGGGAATAAGTCCCTCTGCCGCGGCGGAAAACGACAGCAGCAGCGCTAAAATCAGCGTAAGCGCAATACGCGTAAATAATGTTTTCATTTTCACAGCCCTCCATTTCGCCTGCCTTTTTAATATGCCAAAGCATACGCGCCGCTAACCGCAGTAAAAGTCGAAAAATTCGGTAAAAACTGGCTGTAAAAAAACTGCGCAAAATACCAACACGCCCCTATTACCTATTGACAAAGTAGGTAAATAATGGTATATTACCTATGAAATTAGTATGTAATTACAAGGAGGTTCATCATGCTGCAAGTTTATGCTGATAATGCCGCCACCACGCGGATGAGCAAAACTGCCATCAGCACCATGGCCGCTTATTTTGATACGGTTTACGCCAACCCTTCCAGCCTGCATTCCGCCGGTCAGCAAGCCAAGGAGGCACTGGAGGACGCCCGTGCACGCATTGCCGCGTGCCTCGGCTGCGAGCCCCGTGAGATCTACTTCACCTCCGGCGGCAGCGAAGCGGACAACCAGGCCATTCGCAGCGCCGCCATTTTGGGTGCGCGCAAGGGTAAAAAGCACATTATTTCCACCGCTTTTGAGCACCACGCGGTGCTGCACACCTTGCAAAAACTGGAAAAAGAGGGCTTTGAAATCACCCTGCTGGATGTGAAAAACAATCATAACATCACCGCCCAGCAAGTCCGTGACGCCATCCGCCAGGACACCTGCCTGGTTACCTGCATGTACGCCAATAACGAGATCGGCTCCATCCTCCCCATTGCGGAGATCGGCGCCATCTGTAAGGAAGCAGGCATTCCCTTCCACACCGATGCGGTGCAGGCTGTGGGCCACCTGAAAATCAACGTAAAAGAGCAGAATATCGACATGCTCAGCCTTTCGGCGCACAAATTCCACGGTCCCAAGGGCGTAGGCGCACTGTATTGCCGCCGGGGTCTGGCTCTGACCAACCTGATCGAGGGCGGCGCACAGGAACGCGGCAAGCGCGCCGGCACGGAAAACATCCCCGGCATTTGCGCCATGGCCGCCGCTTTGGAAGAGGCCTGCACCAACATTGACGCCAACACCGCCGCCGTCACCAAACTGCGTGACCGGCTTATTGAGGGTCTTTCCGCTATCCCCCACAGCGCTCTTAACGGCGATGCTGTCAACCGGCTTCCCGGAAATGTCAGTTTCTGCTTCGAGGGCATCGAAGGTGAAAGCCTGCTGCTGCTTCTGGATATGAAGGGCGTGTGTGCCTCCTCCGGCAGCGCCTGCACCTCCGGCAGTCTTGACCCCAGCCATGTGCTGCTGGCTATTGGCCGGGTGCACGATGTTGCCCATGGCAGCCTGCGGCTTTCCCTGAGCCATTACAATACCCCCCAGGAGATCGAGCACATCCTCACTGCAGTTCCGGAAGTGGTTTCCTACTTGCGCGGCATCAGCCCGGTGTGGCGCGATCTGCAAACCGGCAAACGAGAATACATTCTTTGATTGGAGATAAAGATTATGGCACTTTACAGTGAAAAAGTCATGGATCATTTCCTGCACCCCCGGAACGTGGGTGTCATCGAAAACGCCGACGGCATCGGTGAAGTCGGCAACGCCAAATGCGGCGATATTATGAAGATCTACCTGAAGATCGAAAACGAGATCATCGTGGATGTTAAATTTGAGACCTTCGGTTGCGGCAGCGCCATTGCGTCGAGTTCCATGGCCACCGAAATGATCATGGGCAAATCCATCCACGAGGCGCTGGCTCTGACCAACGCCGCCGTCTGCGAAGCGCTGGACGGTCTGCCGGCGCACAAAGTCCACTGCTCCGTTCTGGCCGAGGAAGCCATCAAAAACGCCCTGAAGGACTATTTCGACCGCAATAACATTCCTTACGACAAAACAATGTTCCCCGATTGTGAACATTGCCACCACTGCGAGTAAGCCTATGATCGTATCAACGAAAGGGCGCTACGCGCTGCGGGTCATGGTGTGCCTTGCCACCCAGGAAGACGGAAACTACATCCCGCTTAAGGAGATCGCTGAAGCAGAAAACATTTCCCAAAAATATCTGGAGTCCATCATGGCCACGCTGTCCAAAGCCGGCTTTGTGGACGCTGTCCACGGCAAAGGCGGCGGCTACCGCCTGAACCGTCCCACCGACGGCTATACCGTCGGCGGCATCCTGAAGCTGACGGAAGGCGCTCTGAATGTGGCTTCCTGTACCGCCCAGGGACCTGCTGCCTGCTCCCGTTCCGAGTGCTGCCGTGCGCTGCCCATGTGGGAAAAACTGGACCGCATGATCGACGATTTCTTTGAAGGCATCACACTTGCAGACCTTATTGGACAATCCAAATAAAAAAGACCCGTCGGGATCTACCCGACGGGTCTTCCTTATTCTTCTTCCTGCGGCTGCTCATAAGGCTTCCAGCCGTTTTCCGTTTCCTGTCCCAGATAGGATGCGTAAACAGCGGTGCAAAATACACCTGCTTTTTCCAGATACTCCATCTGCTTGGTCTGACACAGGCCGCCGGCAGAATACAGCACCTTGCAGATCTGCAGCGCAGCATCTTCGCAAGCCTGGGCGCCGACCTTCGGGGGTGCAAACACAGAAATAAGCACCTGCGCCTCACCCTTGCCCTGATCCAGGCTGTAATACTGTACTGCAGCAAGCACTTCGTTACGTTCCACCGTCACACCGGGGGGATAAGCGCGGCTCACGCGAATGCCTGCATCTTTCAGCGTCTTTACAACCGTCTCCACGATCGTCATACTCAACACTTTTCACCTCCCTCCCGCTCACATAGTCCCCAGCGATACAGCGGCTTGTCCGCCGACAACACCGTTTCCATACGTCGCACGGTAACCTTCAGGTCGCCGCAAAGGAGTGTATCACCCTCCGCAATTTCCGGTATCACGGGCGCCAGCAGAACATACTGCCCCGTAGGGATCTTCCCCAGCGGGCAGTACTGCGGCTGCATATTCTGCCAACTTTTTGAACCGGAATGTTGCAAAAATCCTTTAAATGGCAGCGCCTTTTCATTGCGCACCAAAACGATGGATGTACCGTATTTGCACAGGATCTTTTCAATGGTGTAGACCATGTCTTACACCCCCACAAACATAAAATCATCCATCATATACGGCGACATCATCATTTCCGCCTGATACCGCAGGCAGCACGCCGCGGCATCGCTGCCGCTGTGGCGCAAAGTCAGATCACCTGCAACGATCTGTTCCGGTTTCAAACCGCCATCGATCTCCGTCATAGCAGAAACCGCGTAAAGAGCAGCCGCAGCCACAAAATCCGCCTTGCAATCTCCAATAGAAACACCCGGGCGCATTTTCTTAAGCAGCGTCACCTCTGAACAGCGGCACAGCACCTCCAGGATTGGCCGGTCTTTATCCTCCAGATCCCGGATAAGGACCAGCGCCTGGGCGTAGATCTGCTGCGTCAGATTCATACATTCAGGACGGCGGCAGCACCGTCGCAGATCTTGCCAAAGCCTGCGATAGAAGTGATGGCAGCGCGCTCCAACTGGCAATCGATCAGTTTGTCATGCTCCACCAGCACGTCACCGGCCTTCACCATTTCCAGCGCGTAGCGGTTGTCCAGACCGATGATCACGCCATCCGCCACAGCGCCGGTACGGCAGATCTGTGCGCCAAGAGGAGTGCCGGCCTTGCCGGTACCTGCGAAATTCAGACCCGTCAGAGGATTCTGCAGTTCGGGGATCTTCAGAAGTTCGGTCATGGTGGCAGTGGAGCACAGCAGAGTGTTCATGGTGTAAGGATCAAACTTACCCCAGAACTCCACCAACTGATCATAACCCAGGACGCCCTTGGTGCCGCTGATGGGCTCCGTGCCCACGGTGTACTGAATGGCAGCATTGTCGTTGCCGTCACCGTTGATCAGAACATTCACCGCATCTGCCAACTGCTGCTTGTGGATATGGGAACCGATCTGACGCAGCATCACGCTGAACAGATCCAGTTTCTGGAATCGAATAGCCTCGTAGGAAGCCACCAGCATTCTGCCGCGCTTGCTAAGGCTCACCAGATGTTCCTTGCTCTTAACCTCGGTAGTGGGAATGGTCGCACCCTCATCCACAGCCTTAAGTTCCTTGTCATCGTCGGTGGGGTTGGAATAGATGCTGCGGTAATCCATGGAATCGATCATGGTGGTAGTCGCCACGATAGAAGGCAGGATATCGTTCTCCTCCATGCCCTGACGGACGGTGCGTGCGATGTACTCAGGGAACAGAACGGCGCTGTCCATGGTGCGGAAGAACTTCTCCACCGTAGAAGAGCCTGCGCCCTTGACGCGGATACCGAAGCGCTTCAACTGCCGCTGGAACGCGTCAGTGCCCTCCAGAGCGGTGCCACGATAGTTTTCGCTGGGATCCAGAGATTCCAGCACCTGGGTAAAGTTCATGCCTTCCTGACGGTACATGCCCTTTTCCAGTTTCAGATTGTCAAAACCCATTTTCATTTCCTCCTAAAATAAATATATTGGCCACCGGCAAGCGCCGGCTGGACCCGATCAAATAAGAAATCCGTTTTCGATTTCATCCTTGCGCTGGGCAGCAGCGCCCAACTGCACCTGCATGGGGAAAAATTCGCTGCTGCGGTTCTCCAGCGCCTGCTTCATGTGCAGCAGTTCTTCTGCAGATGCCTTCTTTGCCACGCTTTCCAAAATACTGCGCTCCATACCCAGATCCAGCACCATAAACAGCCGCACCACTTCGTCGCACAACTGCTTTTCATAGAGTTTTCCTAACTGTGCCTGCTTGTAAAGCGCGCGATATTCGCTCTGGGCGCCAAATGCGTCCGCCAGATCTTTCAGGCTGCGGTTTCCGCCGCCCATGCCCTTAAGAACCCCGGCAGAGCGCTGGGCAGGCACCGCCACAAACGAAAATTCGTAGGCGTCCATGGGCTCTTTCAGAATAGCGCAGCAAACCTGCCCATCGTACATTTCGCCTTTTTCATGACCGCAACTGCCGTAATCACCGCCGCAGACAGAGCACACCGCCCGACCCATCGAGCAGCCAACGCTGACTTCCTTTTTGATGCCAGCCTCAATATCCGCGATCACCTCGTCAGCCTTGCCGCCTCTGCGGATGTACGCCCACGCCTTGATGTAACTGACGCCGTCCTCGCAGACCACCTGGGTCTCGAATATCCGTGCCACCTGCGCGTCGCTGCTCCACTTATGGTCCACCACACCGGTCTTGCCGATAAAAAGTTTCGCCAGCGCCGGCAGCGCAGCGGTATCGAAACGCTCGCCATCCCGATCCACCTGATCGTCGCACAGCCGCAGGGAGAACACATACACCTGTTCCTCCGTCAGTTTGGAACGCGCCTGTGCGTTAATAGCCTCCAGTTGCGCCGCTGTTACCTTGGCGCTGGCTGCCACATTGGTTTCCTTCTTGACTTCCATAGCCTTCCTCCTTGTCCTTATTCCGGCTGTAAACCCGCTTCAGCGCGGGCTTTAGCCGCCTGCGCCTTGTAGAGTTCCGCCTTGGATTCTTCCGTAATATCCTGCAGGCTGATATCGTTCCAAACGATCTCCACCTTGGTGTCCAACCCCTCCAACGCCAAATAGGTCTTGCAGACCTTCTGCAGCACCGGCTCCACCGTGCGCCGCAGCGACCACAGTTCGGATGTCAGAATATCCGCCTGCTGGGTGCTCATACGCTCCGTAGTGCTCCAGTTCATGCCCAGCAGGAACGGCGGCAGACCAGTCTTAGCCACCAGTTGTTCCAAGATCTGCCGCACCGGCACTTGCGAATCCAAAATCGGCGCATCGCCGCCAATGACCTTGATCTGCACATCGCCAACGGCCACAAAATCCCGCACTGTACCGTTCTTGCCGTCCTGCATTGCCTTGGCCCATTCCGCTGCCACCTGCTTACCGCGCTCCTGAATGGCTGCGGCGTCCATATCCTCAGTGTTCTTGCAGATCACGCTGTAGCGAACATTGCCGCAACGCTCCCAGTTCACGCCAATGGCAGTGTAGATCTTCATGAGAACATCCGCCAAAAACGGCATGCCCCGAAAAAGACTTACGCCGTAAGGGTGCGTAGGCTCGGAGTTCCATGTGGTAAACAGCAGCAAATGCTGATAAGGCAGCGGTCGCATGAGCCCCTTGTCGTCCGGACCGTACAGCACCACTTGCATGGGGTTGTCCCCTTCCAGCGCCTCCAGTGCCGTCACATCCCCCCAGCAAACCGCCCGGAGTTTACCGCCGGCCACCACCATCTCGCCTACTGCCCGTCCGTAAGTCAGCAGGCAGTCCATATATCCGTCCATAAAACTGCCAATTCCCACCTGCCCGCGACCGCAAGGCACGCTGCGCAAAAACTGCGCCAACTTTTCCTGCGTGCGCTTATCCGGACATTTGACGCTGAAACCGCCACTCAGCCGCACCAATTTACCCACTGCCGCATCCAATACCGGGATTGCTTCGCGCATCTCCCGGTATACGCGCTCTTCGCCGCCGCCCAGCGGCACAAAATTCTTCAGCGCGCTGAACGGATGCACCGAGCCGGACCGTAGTTGGCACGCCAGCGCGGACACATTCTTTTCCTTCCGTTTTCTTTTCAAATTCTTCGCTCCTTTCAGAATTTTCATCGCTTGCGCTCCACGGCGCAGGCCGCAAAGACCGGTTCTTGCTTTTTCAGCACAGTCGCCACGAAGTACCGCATGTCATCCATAGCGTGATCATTCTCCTTTTTGACCCGATCCTTGCTCTCGCTGCTTAAGTCCCAGACGTATTCGTCCATTTCGCGCAAGCAATCGCTGCACCCCTCACAGATGACCACCTTCCCCTCTTTCAGGCAGTCCGAAGTGCGTCGAATGCCGGATAATACATCGTTATCCGCCTTAATCACCCGCCATCCGCGCCGGCGCAGCACCTCAATGAAACTGGCCGCCGACGGATCTGCGATCACCGCGCTGATGGGGTTTCCGCCGGAAAGTTTTTGCAGCGCGTCGGCGTATTCTTCATCGGTCATCTGCCGCATTTCGGTGCGGGAATTAAAGTAAAACTCCCGCACTCTGTACCAAACGCCGCCCTGCAATCCCCAAAGGCCCATGGAAGTTGGATTGACTGTGCCGTAATCGCAGGAAATATACCATTTCTCAAAAGTACCACCCGGCACAGGTCTGACCATCTCCGGCCCAAAGAAGTCATAAACGCGCCCCTCTGCCTGGGCCCACTGTCCCAGGATAAAGCGCCGGTAAAACACGCCGGTGTACAGCCTTTGATACCTCTGCCGGATCTGTTCCGTCAGTGAGGGGTTATCCTCCATGGTAAAATGCAACCGCAGACAGTTGCGTTTTTCCGCTTCCAGGATCCAGGTCTTGTAAAACCAGTGACTGGGTCCGGCAGGGTTGCAATTGAACCATAACCGGCTTCCGCTAACAGAGCACCGGGCGCAGGCCTGCTCCACAAAGGAGCGGGGCATCAGTGCCACTTCGTCCATCAAGATTCCGGCAAAAGTGATGCCTTGTATCAGACTTGCCGAACTTTCATCTCTGCCGCCAAAGATGTAAAATTGATTGGTCCTGCCTTTAAAGGTCACCGTCACCAGATTTTCTGTCCGTTTTTCCTTCCACAGCGCACCAAGCGCTTCCAGCCGGGGCAGGATCTCGGAAAGCACATTGCGCCGCAGTGAGGAGATGGTCTTGCCGCAAACACCGAAACGCATACCGCTGAAAGAGGTCATCGCCCATAAGAAAAACGACAGCCCCATGGCCAGCGTCTTTCCTGAACGCACCGCACCGTCACAGACGATGGCTTCTTTCCGGTTGTCCGGATGATTGGGCATCCACCAGCAAAGCACCGTTTTTTGTTTTGCGGAAAAAGCCTGATAGGTCATTCCTGCCCCTCGCTGCCCTGCAGCGCTTTCAGAAACGCCTCCAGATCCGATCCGCTTTCCTCGGCCATCAGTGCCAGTTGTTCCAGCGCCTTCAGCCGATCCACCAACCGGATCTCCACGGTTCCTTTTTCATTGCGTTTCACTTCCGTCAGCAGGCTTAGATCCAAACGGTCTAACGACGCGTCGCCTTCCAGAACCAATTTGACGCAGTCATTGGCTTTGCCAAAAGCCAATTCCGCCAATCTTCTGGCCACATCTTCCCGTTTCAGTTTGCCGCTGCGAATGCGTCTGCGCAGAGCCGATTCTGTATCCTTGTATTCCATTGCACGCCTCCCTTTCACTTCCACGGAAAAACGAAAAGGCAGTTGCACGTTTCCGTGCAACTGCCTTCAAAAAACAGTAAAACAATTCTTTTTTTATTCCAATTCAAATGCGCCGGTATAGAGTTGATAGTACGTGCCCTTCTGAGCGATCAGTTCCTCATGGGTGCCGCGTTCAATAATGCGGCCCTGATCCAGCACCATGATGCAATCCGAATTCATAATGGTACTGAGCCGGTGCGCGATAACAAATACCGTCCGCCCGGCCATCAGTTTATCCATGCCGTCTTGCACCAATCGTTCCGTACGGGTATCGATGGAAGATGTCGCCTCGTCCAGGATCATCACCGGAGGATCCGCCACCGCCGCCCGGGCGATGGAGATCAGTTGCCGCTGCCCTTGGGAAAGGCTCGCACCGTTTCCGGTCAGTTCCGTGTCATATCCCTTGGGCAGTCGGGTGATAAAATCGTGGGCATTGGCCAATTTCGCCGCTGCGATGCATTCTTCATCGGTGGCGTCCAATTTGCCGTAACGAATGTTTTCCATCACCGTACCGGTAAACAGATTCACATCCTGCAGCACCACACCAAGGCTTCGCCGCAGATCGGGCTTCGCGATCTTGTTGATATTGATGCCGTCATACCGGATCTTGCCATCGGCGATGTCGTAGAAGCGGTTGATCAGGTTGGTGATGGTGGTCTTGCCTGCACCGGTTGCGCCCACAAACGCGATCTTCTGACCGGGGTGAGCATACAGCGTGATGTCATGCAGTACCGTCTTCTCCGGCACATAACCGAAGTCCACTTCTGTCATGGTGATGTCACCCTTGAGTTCCGTGTAAGTGGTCGTGCCATCAGCCTTGTGGAAATGCTTCCAAGCCCAGCGGCCGGTACGCTCATCGCTCTGCGTGATCTGTCCGTCTTCGCCGATCTTCGCATTCACCAGATGCACGTAACCTTCGTCAAATTCCGGCTCTTGATCCATCAGATCGAAGATGCGCTCCGCGCCTGCCAGCGCCATGATAATGGAGTTCATCTGCTGAGAGATCTGGTTTATGGGCATGTTAAAGTTCCGGGACAGGGTCATAAACGCCATCAGGCTGCCCAAACTCAGCACTTGCGCGCCGGCCTCCATGCCAAGAGCATTGGCAAGCAGTTCGTTATTTACCACGATCAGACCGCCCACGATAGCCAAAATGGCATATTGCACATAACCAAGGTTATTGTTGATCGGGCCCATCATATTGGCAAATTTACCTGCGGAAAACGCGTTTTCGCAGAGTTCGCTGTTGAGTTTATCAAACTCTTCCTTGCACTTTTCCTCGTGGTTGAAGACCTTGACCACCTTCTGTCCGGTGATCATTTCTTCCACATAGCCATTCACCGCGCCCAGTGACCGCTGCTGACCGATGAAGAACTTACCGGCCTTGCCTGCCAAGGTTTTGGTCACAAAGAACACACCCACGATGGTGATCATAGACACCAGCGTCAGCATCCACGAAGTGCCCAGCATGGTCACAAACAGCACCACCAGCGTCACCACCGAGGAGACCGCCTGAGGAATAGACTGGGAGATCATCTGCCGCAGGGTATCAATATCGCCGGTAAACCGGGACATGATATTACCGGCAGTATTGGTGTCAAAATAACGAATAGGCAGCGTCTGCATCTTGGCAAACATCTCATTACGGATGGTCTTCTGAATGCCCTGGGTCACACCCACCATCAGGTAACTTTGCAGAAACGAGCCCAGCAGGCCTGCCGCGAAAACGCAGGCCAAACTCACAAGGAAGTCCCAGAGAGGTCCAAAATCCGGGTCTTCCGCAGCCAAAAGCGGCATGATAAATCCGTCCACCAATTTGCCCAGCGCAGTAGCGCTCCGGCTTTGGGTAAACGCCGTCACCACGATACAAAGCAGTACCAGCAGCAGAGAAACCCAATAATGCCGCAGATAACTTACAAGACGAACAAGGGTCTTTTTAGGATCTTTCGCCATACGGCCATCGCCGCGCATACGTACAGGAGGCATTATTCGAGACCTCCTTTCTGCTGGGAAGTAAACACTTCCCGGTAAATATGGGAAGTTTCCATCAACTGCTCGTGGCTGCCCACTGCGCTGACCTGACCGTTTTCCAGAACGATGATCATATCTGCATCCTGCACGGATGCCACGCGCTGCGCAATAATGATCTTGGTGGTGCCGGGAATCTCCTCCAGAAACGCCTTGCGGATGGAGGCATCAGTCTTGGTGTCCACCGCGGAGGTGGAGTCGTCCAGGATCAGAATCTTGGGCTTTTTCAGCAGCGCCCGGGCGATGCACAAGCGCTGTTTCTGTCCACCGGACACATTGGTGCCGCCCTGCTCGATCTTGTGATCATAGCCTTCGGGGAAACCCACGATAAAATCGTGGGCGCAGGCCAAGCGGCATGCATGGATCAATTCTTCATCGCTGGCGTTTTCATCACCCCAGCGAAGATTTTCCTTAATGGTTCCGGAGAACAATTCATTTTTTTGCAGCACCATGGCCACATTGTCACGCAGCGCCTTCAGATCATACTCACGGACATCCCGTCCGCCGACCCGCAGCACACCTTCGGTAACATCGTAAAGCCGGGGAATCAGTTGCACCAGGGTCGACTTGCTGGAGCCCGTGCCGCCGATAATGCCCACCGTCGCGCCGGAAGGAATGTGCAGATTCACATTTTTCAGCGCCCGATGCTTGGCAGTAGCGCTATAGCGGAAAGAAACGTTTTCAAAATCCACCGAGCCGTCAGCCACTTCGGTAACCGCGTTTTCAGGAGAAACCAGATCCGGCTGCTCCACCAGCAGTTCATAACAGCGGCGCAGGGGCGTGCGGCTCATGGTCAGCATCACAAAGACCATAGAGAACATCATCAGCGCCGAGAGGATCTGCGTGGTGTAAGTAAACATAGAACTGAGATCACCGGTGGTCAAACCCAGCAGCGGATCGTTGCCGGAAGCCACCACCATCTGCGCGCCAAACCAGGAAACCAGCAGCATGCACGCATAAACGCAGAACATCATAATGGGATTGTGCAGCGCCAGGATCTTTTCCGCCTTGGAGAAATTCGCAGCCAGTTCCTCAGAAATGCCCGTAAACTTCTCCACTTCCTTATCCTGCCGCACAAAACTCTTGACCACCCGGACGCCGTGAATATTTTCCTGCACGACATTGTTCATCTTATCGATCTTTTTAAAACCCTTGTCAAAGATCTTAAACACCATGGGCGTCAGCACCAGCAGCGCAATGAGCATAATGGGCATCACCGCAATATAGATCCGTGTCAGTTCCATGCTGATGCCGCTGGCAGAAACCATAGCCAAAATCAGCATCATCGGGCAGCGGATAGCCATGCGGATCATCATTTGGAAGGTCATCTGCAGATTGGCCACATCAGAAGTCAGTCTCGTCACAATAGACGCGGACGAGAACTTGTCGATATTGGAAAAACTGAATTTCTGCACCCGGTAAAACATATCATGGCGCAGATTTTTCGCGAATCCCGTGGCGGCGCGGGACGCAAAAACAGCGGAGGCCACACCAAAGCACAATGATAAAATCGCCAGCAGCACCAATTGTACCGACCGCGTTGCGATTATGGAAAGATCCGAGAATTTGATACCGTAGTCATAAAGACTGGCCATGACCCGGGGAATGGTGACCTCCATAGCCACCTCACCGATCATGCAAACGGGGCTGAGGAACGCCGGCCATTTGTATTCCCGGGCGCATTTTAAAAGCCTGCCGATCATGTTCATTCCTCCTAAACGTAATACACATTTCTAAATATTTTACCACGCCCCCACTTTAAAAACAAGACCCCATACCCAATGTTTACATTTCCTCAATAATTTGCTATACTGTCCGGGAAAGGAAGTGAAGCCATGCTCTGCGATTGTCATATGCACGCTGTTTTAGACGGTGTTTACTGGCGCGATGCCCTGCACCGCCACGAAAACACGCCCCACATTCCCTTTATCCGAAACATGCTGGAAGCCTATCACAACGCCGGCTTTACCTACCTGCGCGACGGCGGTGACCGCTGGGGTATTGGCGCAGCCGCCCGGGAATTGGCCGGGGAGTACGGCATCACCTACCGCACGCCCCTTGCGCCACTGTGTCTTCGGGGTCACTACGGCAGTTTTATCGGTGAGACCTACGAAACTCTCACGGAGTACACCGCTCTCGTAAAAAAGCACCGCCAAAGCGGTGCAGATTTTATCAAAATCATGATTTCCGGACTAATGGATTTTAACGAATTCGGTGTTCTTACAGAGCCGGGTCTTCCCCCTGCCCTTATCAAAGAACTCATCCACATCGCCCATCAGGAGGGCATGACCGTCATGGCACACGCCAACGGTGGCGATACCGTTTTGGCAGCCGCGACCGCCGGGGTCGACTCCGTGGAACACGGCGCATACCTGCATACCGACGCCCTTTCCGCCATGGCCGAGAACCGTGTCATATGGGTGCCCACCCTCTCCACAGTGGGCAATCTCCGGGGTAAAGGCCGTTTTGATGAAACCGCCGTCTGCAGCATTCTGGAAAGCGCCCTTGAAAATGTCCAAAAATTTTCCGCGCTTGGCGGACTTTTGGCCCCCGGTACCGATGCCGGCGCATGGGCAGTGCCCCACGGCACTCTTTCCGAATACGATTTGCTCCGGCAAGCCTTGGGCGAACAAACCGAAACCGTTTTAAGCCGCGGCATCACCGCCTTGCAGAACAAATTTTAAGAAGAACCCCCGGTGCAATGCACCGGGGGAGTTATTTATGCAATTACGCGGTTGCCGTCTTCATCCAGGATCAGTGTAAAGATCCCCACCAGCATTCCGTAATTTTTCTGCTCGCCGTCTTTATTCTCAAACAGCACCGACAATCCCTGGACTGCATCGTACTGGAATTCCAGTTCAAAACCGCCCTGATCTTCGATTCTGTAAGTATAAACTGCCACAGGCTCACCGGCGGCATTCATTGCGCCCACGCACACCGTGTAGTGGGTCACGCCGTCGATCTCTTCTTCCACCGTCAACTGCGGCAGCAATTGCACAGTGCACGGACGCATTTCCTCGCGGGCGCAGACGCTGCACACCCGGGACTCCATGCCCGAGAAACCGGCAGACGGATCCTGACTCACTGTCCACTCACCGAATTCATGTCCGGTGGCACTCAGCACTTCCGTTTCGCCCTCGGCCCCACAGCCTTCACGCTGGCAAACAAATTTCTTGTAACCATCTTCCGTGCAGGTGGCGGGTTTTTCCTCAGAAACCTGGAAATCGTGACCTAAAGGCTCAACCACATTTTCCCGCTTGGTCTCCTCGCAACCTTCTCTGGTGCACTTGTGCAGATCGTAGCCTTCGTTTTCGCAATCGCGTTCCACGATCTCTGCCAATTTCATATCGTGTCCCAAAGGATCCACCGGATTCTGAATCTCTTCAAAATCACAGCGGCTGCACAAATAAAGTTCATAACCCTCGCTATCGCAGTCAGGTTCCACGGTCTCGCTCAACTGCATGTCGTGTCCCAACGCCGGCAAAGTATCGCGTTTATCCTCATAATTGCAAACGCCGCAAACATAAGAGGTGTAACCCTCTTCCTCACAAGTGGGGGAGATCAGTTTGCCGATGCCATAAGTATGAGGAAGTTGCTCCAGTTGCTGCACATCGATCTGTCCGCACTCGCAGGACTTGACGATATAGCCCGGCTCCTCACAGGTTGCGTCCTGCTGCTCCACGATCTCGGCAAAATCGTGCTCATGGTCGCCGGAAGAACTGGACGAACTGGAGGAACTGCTGGAAGAACTGGAAGAGGAACTCGAAGAACTGCTGGAAGAACTAGAAGACGAACTGCTGGAAGAAGAACTCGAAGAAGAACTGGATGAACTACTGGAAGAGGAAGACGAAGAGGACGAACTTCCGCTGGGCCCAGGGTTCATCATATCCCAAACAAAACTGACTTTACTGATCACGACCGCTGCAAGGATCACAGTAACAACCAACAACGCGCACATAACGATCAGCGCAATGCGTTTCAGCGACATCATGACCACTCCTTTCAATCATTAATCAAAAACTTTTATTCCTGACGGTAGCCATCCAGGAATGCGCCCATGCGTTGCATTGCATCACGCAACTGATCCGCCTCGGGCAGCATCACCAGCCGGAAGTGATCCGGATCGGCCCAGTCAAAGCCGCTGCCCGGCACCACCAGAATATTGGTAGCGCGCAGCAGATCCCGCGCGAACTTTTTATCGCTGGTAATGTTAAATTTCTTTACATCCAACTTGGGGAACATGTAAAACGCCGCCACATTCTTCACGAAAGAAATGCCGTCGATCTGCTCCAATACTTCCACCGTGGCCTTACGCTGCTCATACAGTCTTCCACCGGGAGACACCATAGAGCGGGGCGTCTGCATATCCTCCAGCGCTGCCGGGATCACCAACTGCGCCAAAGCGTTGGAGCAAAGCCGCATGGAAATCAATTCGACAATACCTCTGCGGTAATCCATGGTGCGTTCCTTAGGGCCGCTGATCACCATCCAGCCACAGCGGTAACCGCACAGGCAGTGAGATTTGCTCAAGCCGTTCATGGTCACCACCGTCAGATCCGGTGCCAGCGCAGCAGTGGAAACATGCTCCTTGCCGTCCATCACCAGCCGATCGTAAATCTCATCGGAGAATACCATCAGGTCATGCTCCCTGGCCACCTGCAGCATATCGCACAGCACCTGGGTGTCATACAAAACGCCGGTGGGGTTATTGGGGTTGATGATCACCATTGCCCGGGTCTTGCTTGTAACCTTTGATTTCAGATCCTCCACATCGGGATTCCAGCCGGAAGCCTCATCGCAAACATAGTAAACCGGCTTCGCGCCTGCCAGCAGAATGGTGTTGCTCCACAGCGAGTAAGTAGGTGTGGGGATCAGCACTTCATCGCCGGGATTCAGCAGCGGCCAAAGCGCGAAAGTCACAACTTCGCTGACGCCATTGCCGATATATACATCATTGATGTCAATGTCTTGAATGCCCTTGCTCTTTTCGTAACGCACGATGGCTTCTCTTGCTTCCGGCATGCCCTGAAAATCACAATATGCAACGGCCTTGTGAATATTCCCCTCCAGCGCATCCCGGATGCTCTGCGGAAGTTCAAAGCCGAATGCAGCGGGATTTCCGGTATTAAGTTTCAGTACCTGCACGCCCTGCGCCTGCATTGCCAGCGCTTCGCGGTACAGTTCACCGCGAATATCCGAATGCACCTGCGCCATTCTGTCAGCCAAATGAATCATATAGAACGCCCTTTCACGAAATTGCCATTTGGCGGCAATTTCGGCATGGTAGAAATTTTATTACATACATAGCAATTATAGCACGCTTTTCAAATAATGCAATGCCCCATTCACATTTCTTTTGCATACACTTCTTTCGCACCTACTTCTTTCGCACCGTAGGGGCAATTCACCGAATGATTAGGTATGCTTGCCCCCGGCAAGCATTATTATTTGGATTCGCTGCGCGAAGCACCACATACGCCTAAAAAGCAAAAAGTACCCTCTGCGTTTGCAGAGGGTACTGAGTTTGGAAGTTAATTACTTCAGGCTCTCTTCAACAGCGACAGCCACAGAAACGGTCATACCGACCATGGGGGAGCGACGGGAGCGCCGCCGGGGGCGGAACAAGCGACCCGAGCGAGTGGCAGCGGTCGATAAAATCGAGGATCGGCGTAAGCCCGAAGATTTTATCGGGCACCGCAACAGGGGGAGCAGCGTCTTGCGCTGCGACTCAGATCCGCAACCTGCCACGCAGGTTGCCTCCTTACCATGGTCGGAAAAAAGTGACCTCTGCTCACGCAGAGGTCACAATCATCAGCCGATTTACTTCAGTGCTTCTTCCACAGCAACAGCCACGGAAACAGTCATACCGACCATGGGGTTATTACCTGCGCCCAGGAAGCCCATCATCTCAACGTGAGCAGGGACGGAGGAAGAGCCGGCAAACTGTGCGTCACCGTGCATACGGCCCATGGTATCGGTCATGCCGTAGGAAGCAGGGCCGGCGGCCATGTTGTCGGGATGCAGAGTACGGCCGGTGCCGCCGCCGGAAGCCACGGAGAAGTACTTGCGGCCGGTCTCCATGCACTCTTTCTTGTAAGTGCCGGCAACGGGATGCTGGAAGCGGGTGGGGTTGGTGGAGTTACCGGTGATGGAAACATCAACACCCTCATAACGCATAACAGCAACGCCCTCACGGACATCGTCACAGCCGTAGCAGTTAACAGCAGCACGCTCGCCGTCAGAGTAAGCAATGCGGTTAACGATCTTCAGCTCGCCGGTGTAGTAGTCGAACTGGGTCTGCACATAGGTGAAACCGTTGATGCGGGAGATGATCTGCGCAGCATCCTTGCCCAGACCGTTCAGGATGACACGCAGGGGTTCCTTACGGGCCTTGTTGGCGCTGCGGGCGATACCGATAGCGCCTTCCGCGGCGGCGAAGGACTCGTGACCTGCCAGGAATGCGAAGCACTTGGTCTCGTCACGCAGCAGCATAGCGCCCAGGTTGCCGTGGCCCAGACCGACCTTGCGGTCCTCAGCGACGGAGCCGGGGATGCAGAATGCCTGCAGGCCGATGCCGATGGCCTCAGCAGCCTCAGCAGCGTTCTTGACACCCTTCTTCAGAGCGATGGCGGCACCCATGCAGTAGGCCCAGCACACGTCCTCGAAGCAGATGGGCTGAATGCCCTTGGTGATCTCGTAGGGATCGAAGCCCTTGGCCTGGCAGATCTCGCGGCACTCCTCAACAGAGTTCAGGCCGTACTGAGCGAGGACACCATTGATCTTATCGATTTTTCTTTCGTAACCTTCAAACAGAGCCATGGTAGCGTCCTCCTCTTATTCGTGACGGGGATCGATATACTTGACAGCGCCTGCGAAACGGCCGTAGGAACCCTTGGCCTTCTCCAGAGCGGTGTTAGCATCGTCGCCCTTCTTGATGAAGTCCATCATCTTGCCCAGATTGATGAACTCGTAACCGGTGATCAGGTCGTCCTTATCCAGAGCGATGCGGGTAACGTAACCCTCAGCCATCTCCAGGTAACGGGGGCCCTTAACCTTGGTTGCGAACATGGTGC
>JAZNTI010000035.1:0-26376 GCA_045591725.1 Faecousia sp. | reverse complement strand
AGTTCCGTTTCGCCGATGTCACCGTTTTTGCAGGAAATGAACAGCGGCGTCGTGCCGTGCATGAGGACAACATCGATCTCGTTGCGGGTCTCAATGGCGCTGCCTATGGGGAAGTGGGTCACGCCGTCCCAGTCGATGCTGACGCTCATCATGCCGTCACGGAAATAAGGCGCGCCGTTATCCAGCACCGTTCTGGCGGTGAGCAGGGTCTTGACTTCCAGCGTGTTGCCGGCTTTCAGGGTGCAGTAGCGCATCAGGGGGGAATTGTAGGAGTAGTCCAGCACCTCGTCGGTACTTCTGTCACGGATCACAGGGCCGTCGAGTTTGTCCAACAATTCTCTGACGGCTGTGTATTTTTCTTCAAACTTATTGATCTGGCTGTGCAGTTTTTTCAGGTTCAGACGGATGTTGGTTTTGAAATTGTCCCGCTTTTCGAATTCCATCAGATAGTTGATGGATTTGTTCCATTTACCCGGGTCATCTGCGATGATCTCCCAAATGCCGTCCAGTTCGGATAGCCGGGCTGATCTTGGGGGCTGATATTCAGACGGTAGCAGTTTGCCGCCGTTGAGGCGAATCAGTTCTCTGATGGTCAGTTCCGCGCTTTTGCAGGGCATGGTCTGACCGGGATGGATGCAGTCGCAGATAATGCCGTCTTCCCGGTCCATTTTCTGTACCCGGACTTTTCTGCGGTCTTCTTTGGAAAGGGAAGCCATTACCGCGCCCACCGCCATGATGGTCAGTTCATTGCCGCCGGTGATGTCGATGACGCATTCGTCTTCTTTTTCAATCAGCGAAAGTAATGCCTGACAGATGGCGTGCAGATCGGTTTCGTCCACGCTATAGGGCGTGATCGTGGTGCGCTGGTGGCGATCTTCCAGAATCTCCCGATAGCGGTTGATGTGCTGGCTGATATCGGTTTGCTTGCCCATGAGGATCATTTTCTGGGGCCGCAGGCTCAGGCAGGCGGCGAAATTATCGATATGGGCGGTGGTAAAGCATTCGATCAGGGTCATAGCGGTCAACCTTTCTGTTGAATTTGGCCGGCAAGGTGAGGGAAGAAGGCGCGCACACCGGCAAAGTAGCGCTCCGGATCTACCACATAACTCAAACCGTGGCCCGCACCGGGAATAGTGAGAAGGGCCTTTTTGCCGGGGCAGGCTTCGTAGTTTTCGCGGCTCATTTGGCAGGGGACGAACAGATCCGCCTCACCGTGAATGAAGATCACGGGAACGGTGCAGTTTTTGAGGGCCTGCGGAACGGTGATGGCATCGGGGTCAAAGCCGCCGAAGATCCGCGCGCCCAGCCGGACAAAGGGGTACAGAAGTTTGTCCGGCAGTTTCATATCCCGAATGACTTTTTGAATGATGGCTTTGGCACCGGTGTAACCGCAGTCTGCCAGCACGCCAATGACATTTTGGGGCAGCGGCTTGCCTGCTGCCAGCAGTACGGTGGTA
Organism: Faecousia sp.; assembly: GCA_045591725.1. Taxonomy (GTDB): domain Bacteria; phylum Bacillota; class Clostridia; order Oscillospirales; family Oscillospiraceae; genus Faecousia. The sequence goes on along the minus strand of JAZNTI010000035.1, from coordinate 24,919 downwards.
GCGCCCATGGAAATACCGGTGAGAATGATCCGCACATCGCTACCGAAGCGGCGGATGACCGCATCCGTCCACTGGAGGCAGTCCTCGTGCTCTTTGATGCCGAAGGTGATCACGTTGCCGTCGCTGATATTGCTGCAGCGCTGATCTACGATCAGGGCGCTGTGGCCCAGTTTGAAGCAACGCTGTACGCCGCCGGAGAGGTCGCGCTGGGCGCTGCCACGATAGCCGTGAAACATGATCTCGATAGGCGCGTCGGGGGCGTATTCATAGTATTTTCCGTGCAGCCGCAGACCGTCCCGGGAGGTGATAAACAGGTCTTCCGAGTCCATTTTTTCGGTTTCTGCCGCCCATACGCGCATGGCAGCGTAGAAAGGTTCGTAAATATCGCCGTTGGGCAGGGGTGAGGATTTTGCCGGCTGACCTTTGCGCCGGGGCACATAAAAGGCCATCAAAAAGCATATATACGCTGTCAGCAGTACAATAAACGCGACGCCGGCCGCAACGCATAGAAATATCAAGGGAATATCCATGGTCATTTCTCCTCAAAGGTTCTGCATGAATTGTAGCATTATTCCTGCTGAAAAAGCAAGCCTTTCCGACAAAAAGATCACCGGCAGTATAATACTGCCGGTGCGGTTTACTTATTGCAGTGGCCGGGGCAGGTGCCGCTGTAGGGACAGCCGATACATTTTTTGCCCTTTTTCTTGCTGCGGTAGATGGCATATGCCGCGCCACCGATCACTGCGGCCAAAATTGCGATAATGATTAGATCTGTGGGATTCATGGGTTATTTCCTCCCACTGAGCGCGTAGGATTCGTTGGTGTTGCGGCTGCTGCGGATGCACAGACACACCACGATGCCGATCATCACTGCTACCGCGATGAGTCCGCCCCAAAAACCTTCGCCGATGGTGCCGGTGGTCAGTAGTGTGCCGATCTGATAGACCAGGAAACCGACGGCGTAGCCGGTGCCCAGCTGCAGGGCGATGCCGCCCCAGAACCATTTTTTGTCTTTGATCTCCGCGTTCATTGCGCCCAAAGCGGCAAAGCAGGGAGGCGTGAACAGATTGAACATCAGGTATGCCAGCGCAGCGACCTTGGTCATGCCTACCATGGCGGCGGCGACTTCGTTGCCGGAGCCTACGATTTCCAGATCGTCATTGACAGCGAAGCCGTAGCACACTGCCAGCGTACCGACGACGTTTTCCTTGGCGATGAAACCGGTGACGGCGGCGGCAGCCAACTGCCAGGCGGTGATGCCAACGATGGGCACCAGGCATACAGCAATGGGGTTGGCGATGGTTGCCAGGATCGAGGTGCTTTCCATGCCTTCGTCTACCAACTGCAGATTCCAGTCAAAAGACTGCATGATAAACACGACTGCGTTGCATACCAGAATGATGGTGCCGGCTTTGACGATGTAAGACCAGCCTCTTTCCAGCATGGAGATCGCAGCGCGCTTCAGGGAAGGCGCTTTGTATTCGGGCAGTTCCATGATGAAGAAGGATTTGCGGTTTTTATGTCCGGCGATCTTATTTACCAGCAGCGCACCCAAGAGGATGAATGCGATGCCCGCAAAGTACATCAGTGTACCCACCCAACTTGCCTCGTCAAAGAACGCGCCGGAGAACAGCGCGATGACAGGCAGTTTTGCGCCGCAGGGCATGAAGGGGGTCAGCATGGCGGTGGCGTTGCGCTCGCGCTCATTGCGGATGGTGCGGGCAGCCATAACGCCGGGAATGGCGCAGCCGGTGCCGATGACGAAGGGGATCACAGATTTACCGGAAAGGCCGACTTTCTTGAATATGGGATCCAGCACCACGGTGGCGCGGGCCATATAGCCGCAGTCTTCCAGCAGGGCGATGAGAAAATACATGATCATAACCAGCGGCAGGAAGCCCACAACGGCGCTGACACCGCCGATAATGCCTTCGGTCAGCAGAGCGACCAGGAACGGATTGCCGCCATCCAGCAGACCGGCAACCCATTCTTTGAACATGTCGATGAGGGTCACGAGACCGGGGATCGTGAAGCCGTTTTCAAATTCGTAGCCTTCTGCGATCCAAACGCCCAGCCATGCCTGGCTGATCTGGAATACCAAAAACATTACGGCGGCAAAAATCGGCAGGCCGATGACCGGGTGCGTCAGCACGGCGTCGATCTTGTCCTGAAAGTTTCTGTCCTTTGTCAGCACTTTTCGGGTCTCTACTTTGGAAACGATCTTGTTGACGAACTCAAAGCGCTTGCGGTCGGCTGCCTCAACGGCTTTCTTATCTGCCAAGTCTACGCTGCCCTGATAATAGGGCGCTTTTTGTTTTTTCCCCGCAACGGCGACGGCGGAGCGCAATACCTGCTCCAGGTCCTCGTGGCTGCTGTCGGTGGAGACGGTCTCTATGACCGGGCAGCCCAGCCGCTCGCAAAGCGCAGCGGTGTCGATCAGGGTCTTTTTCTTTTCGTTAACATCGGCTTTGTTCAGAGCCACCACGACGGGAATGCCCAGTTCCAGCAACTGCGTGGTAAAAAACAGGCTGCGGCTGAGATTGGTGGCGTCGACGATGTTGATGATGACATCGGGATGCTCGTTCTTGACATAAGAACTGGTGATGCTTTCCTCAGAAGTGAAAGGACTCATGGAGTAAGCACCGGGAAGATCCACTGCCATCAATTCCATTTCGCCTGAGTATGCCTTTTTGATGGGGGCTTCTTTTTTGTCGATGGTGACACCTGCCCAGTTGCCGACTTTTTCGTTGCGGCCTGTCAGGGCGTTGTACATGGTCGTTTTGCCACTGTTGGGGTTGCCCGCAAAGGCGATTCTCATATTGTTTTTCCTCCTTCAATGCGAGGTTAGTCAATGCTAACTGATGGGCAAAAGGCGATCAGCGGATCACCTTTTGAAAAATCAGACGATGATGGCTTCAGCCAATTGCTGATCGATATTGTACCGGCCGTCTTTAATGGAAACGGTACAGTTATTCTTGCGTCGGGATACTACGGTAATGGGTTCACCGCTGTAGCAGCCGAGGGAGAACAGAAAAGCGTTCAGTTCTTCGTCATCAGTTTCGATCCGCTGAATGATATACTCTTTGCCTTCTTGCGCTTGTGTTAAGTTCATAAAAAATCACCCGGCTCAGAATTTCATTCTTTGCGATTAGCATATGCTAACTGCTGCTTGTATAATACTCTTGGCGGGAAAATTTGTCAAGAGAATTTTGAAAAAATAACCAAAATTACGGCAAAAACAACCCCCCAGGGGGCTTGCAGTTGGATAGGAACGGGGATAAAATGATGACAACAAACAAGCAAAGGAGCAAAAACTGTGAAAAATTCTATGACCAATATCAAGAAGATCTGCGTTTGCGCTATTTGCATCGCGCTTTGCTATGTTTTGCCTATTATGTTCCACGCGGTGGGCCTGGGCAGCATCCTTTCTCCCATGCATATTCCCGTGTTGCTGTGCGGCTTGGTGTGTGGCGGCAGTTGGGGATTTCTTAGCGGCATCGCCGGACCGGTGCTGTCGAGTTTACTTTCCGGCATGCCTCCGCTGATAATGCTCACGAGAATGATCCCCGAACTGTGCATTTACGGCCTTGCCGGCGGTCTTGCCATGCGGTTGGTACGCACCGGAAAGGTGGCGGCGGATGTGTATATCAGTCTTGCGATTGCTATGCTGTTGGGTCGTGTTGCCGGCGGTATCGCCAGCGTGATCTTCTACACGGTCACCACCGGCGCGTACTCTTTTGCCATGTTCGCCACCAGTTATTTTGTTGAGAGCGTTCCCGGTATCGTTGCGCATTTGGCGCTGGTGCCTGTGCTGTATTTTGTGTTGGTGGGATCCCGGGTGATCCCCGTGCGATATATTCATGAAGAGGCTTCCAATGGATAAGAAGGTTATAGCGGATTTTTTTGATAAATGCGCCCCGTGGTGGGATGCGGACATGGTCCGCAATGAACCGGTGATCCGGAAGATCCTGGATAATGGCGGCATCAGGGAAGGGATACATGTTCTGGATGTGGCTTGCGGCACGGGCGTGCTGTTTGCTGATTATTTGAGCCGGAACGTGGCATCGGTTACGGGTATCGATATCGCACCGGAGATGGTGCGCATCGCCCGGGAGAAATTTCCTCAGGTGCAGGTCCTCTGCGGCGATGTGGAGCAGACACAGTTCGACCGCCAATTTGACGCGGTGATGGTCTACAATGCGTTTCCCCATTTTCCGGATCCGGAGAATTTGATCCGGGTGCTGGCGAATGTAACGGTGCAGGGTGGCAGGCTTTCTGTGGCGCACGGCATGAGCCGTCATGCGCTGACGGAGCATCACAAACGGGCGACCCAGGTGAGCGTGGAACTTTTACACGAAGAAGACCTTGCCAAAATCATGGGGCAGTGGTTTGATGTGGATGTGATCATTTCTAATGATGAAATGTATCAGGTCAGCGGTGTTCGGAAATAAAGCAGGTGCAAAGGCACCTGCTTTTTTTCTGTTCTACCGGCGGTAGAGTGGGGAACGGGCAGTAGGTTGCCAAAAGCGGGGGTTTGTGGTAAACTAAAAGAAATTGAGCAGGAGGTCTGCGGTATGAATCTGTCGGCAAAAGCCATACGCGCTCAACTTTATATGCTGCGCCCGCTTTTGAAGGCCGGTTCATTGGAGAGTTTGCGCAAGGGGCAGGATCTGCTGGGCGAACTGATCGAGTCCCGATTCCGGCAGGATGTGATGATCAAGGAGCATGATTTCGGCGCATTTAAGGGCGCGTGGATCCTGCCCAAAGACCGCCGGCGCCAGGGCGTGGTGCTGTATCTGCATGGCGGCGGCTTTACCTGCGGCGGCTTGGACTACGCCAAGGGATTTGGCTCGACTTTGGCGGTGGAGTGCGGCGTGCGCGTGTTCTGCGCGGCTTACCGCTTAGCGCCGGAGCACCCGTATCCTGCGGCCCTTGAGGATGCGCTGGCGGCGTATCAGTATCTTTTGGACAAGGGCTATGATCCCCGGCAGATCGTTTTGTGCGGCGAAAGTGCCGGCGGCGGTTTGTGCTACAGTTTGTGCGCGCTGCTGCGGCGCCGGGACATCCGGCAGCCTGCCGGCATTATGGCGGTGTCGCCCTGGGTGGATCTGACCCAGTCCGGCGAGACTTACGAGAGTAATAAAGATGCCGATATTTCCATGACCAAGGAGATTTTGGATCATTTTGCGGGTCTTTACAGCGCCGATGCGGAAGATCCCCTGGTCTCGCCCCTTTTCGGTGAACTCAATGGTCTGCCGCCGTCGCTTATTTTTGCCGGCGCTGACGAGGTGCTGCTTAGCGATGCGCAGCGGCTGCATGAGAAACTGCTGGAAAGCGGTTGCAAGAGTTCCCTTACGGTCAAGCTCGAGCGCTGGCATGCGTATGTGGTCTATAATTTGCCGGAAGACCGGCAGGAATATGTGCAATTGAATCGCTTTTTGGATCGCAATGTGGGCCGCCAGAGCAAACTGCGCTGGATGCGCCTTGATAATGCGGCAAAGATCTACCCGGCTGCCCGGCGGCAGAACTGGAGCAATGTGTTCCGCGTGTCGGCGACATTGACCGAGTCGGTGGATAAGGAAGTTTTGCGCAAGGCGCTGGATGTGACGGCAAGACGCTTTCCGTCTATGGCGGTACGGTTGCGCAAGGGTGCGTTCTGGTATTATCTGCAGCAGGTGGAGCGTCTTCCGGAGATCCGGGAAGAAAGCAGTCATCCATTGCGGCGCATGAGCCGGAAAGAGGTCAGAGAATGCGCTTTCCGTGTGATCGCTTTTGATAAGCGTGTTGCGGTGGAATTTTTCCATTCGGTGACGGATGGCACCGGTGCGATGATCTTTCTGAAGACTTTGGTGGCGGAATATATTCTGCAGAAGTACGGCGTATCCGTGCCGGCTACCGATGGCGTGCTGGGCCGTTTGGAAGACCCCAGTGAGGAAGAACTGGAAGACAGTTTCCCCAAGTATGCCGGCAAAGTCACTGCAAGCCGTCAGGGAAGCAATGCCTGGCGCATCAGCGGCACACCGGAAAAGGACGGCTTCCTGAATTTGACCTGCTTGAGCGTTCCGACGCAAGCGGTGGTCGCCAAAGCCAGGGAGTATAAAGTCAGCGTGACCCAGTTGCTTTGCGGCGCGCTGATGGTGGCGCTGCAGAATATGCAGGCGGAGCAAGTGCCCAATATCCGCCGGCGCAAGGCGATCAAATTGCAGGTACCGGTGAATTTGCGCAATATTTTCCCCAGCCGGACGCTGCGGAATTTTGCCCTATATACCACTCCGGAGATCGACCCGAGGCTGGGGCATTATTCTCTGGAGGAAGTTTGCAGGATCGTTCACCACCACATGGGCATGGATGTCACCGCCAAGAGCATGAGCAAACTCATTGCCGCCAATGTGGGCAATGAGCAGAATCCTTTGGTGAAAGTCATGCCGCTGTTTCTTAAGAATCTGGTGATGAAGGCGGTGTTTACCGCTGTGGGCGAGCGCAAATCCTGCTTGAGCCTTTCCAATTTGGGCGCGGTGCGCCTGCCGGAGCAGATGCGCGCGTATGTGGAGCGCATGGATTTCATTCTGGGCGTGCAGGCCACAGCACCCCATAATTGCGGCGTGATATCTTATGGCGATACGATGTATATCAATATGATCCGCAACATTGAGGAGTCGGATCTGGAGTATCATTTTTACCGGGTGCTTCAGCAAATGGATCTGCCGGTGCAGGTACAGAGCAACAGGGGGTAAAGTATGTATTGTGTAAATTGCGGTGTTCGCTTGGCGGATACGGAAAAGGTTTGTCCGCTTTGCGGCGTGATGGCGTATCATCCGGATATTCCCCGGAAAGCCGGAGATCCGCTGTATCCGTCGCAGCGGCAGCCGGAGCCTCAGGTGAATTCCAAAATCGCATTGGTGGTCATCACCACATTGTTTTTGATCATCAATGCCATTATTTTGCTGGTGGATTACCGTTCTACCGGCAGGCTGTTGTGGTCGGGCTATGTATCCGGCGCGTTGGGGCTGGTGTATGTTTGCTTTGTGCTGCCGGCATGGTTTAAAAAGCCGAATCCCGTTATTTTTGTGCCCTGCGGATTCGCGGCGGCGGCACTTTACCTGCTGTATATCAATTTTGAGACCGGCGGGCATTGGTTCTTGAGTTTTGCATTTCCGGTGACCGGTGGTGTTTGCCTGATCGTTTCCGCGGTGGTAACGCTTCTGCGCTATGTGCGCAAAGGCAGTCTCTATGTTGTCGGCGGCGCACTGATGGCGCTGGGTGCATTTATGCCGTTGGTGGAATTTTTGATCTGCATCACCTTTGAGGGACTTACCTTCGGTCGGTGGTTTTACTATCCGCTGATCCCGCTGGCGGCGCTGGGCGGCATGCTGATTTTCCTTGCCATCAACCAAAATGCCCGTGAGATCATGGAGCGGAAATTCTTTATCTGAACAAAAAAGCATCAGCCGCCGGCTGATGCTTTTTTATGCTGTGGTTTCCTTGACACGATTTGGCGGCTGTGCTATGATGCAAGCAGGAAAAATGCATTTTATGTATTCCGGAGGTAGTGCGATGATTCAGGAATATATTGGAAATCTGGTGTTTCCGGATCGGATCCTCTGCGGAGGAAAGATCGTGTGTGAAAATGGCAGGATCGTCCGGATCGAGACCGGCGCCGCGCCCGATGGGGAAGATCTGCCCTATATCCTGCCTGGTCTGGTGGATATCCACCATCACGGCGGTGTGGGTCATGACTATATGGAGTCTACCGCGGAGGCCTTTGATGCCATTTCGCAGCATCTTGCCCGGCATGGCGTGACCGCCGGTCTTTGCACCACCGTTAGCGCTCATGTGGAAGATATTCTGGCGTTTTTGAATTTTTACCGCAGTTGGCAGGTGCGTGAGCATAACGGCTGCCGTTACTACGGCGTACATCTGGAAGGCCCGTTTATCGCCCCTGAGAGCCGTGGTGCGCATCCGCTGGAAACCCTGCGTCGCCCCGTGGACGGTTATGATTTCGTGTTGCAAAACAGCGATATCGTCCGCCATATCACCATTGCCCCGGAACTTGAGGGCATGAGCCAAATGATTCGGGATCTGAAGGCAGCCGGCATCACCGTTTCCGGTGGCCATGATAAGGCTGAGCCTGAGGACATCGAGGCAGCCATTGCCGCCGGCATGAGCCACTGCACGCATATTTATTGCGCCATGTCCACGCTGCACAAGACCAATGCCCATCGCCGCTGCGGTCTTTGTGAGTACGGCATGACCAGTCCGGAACTTTCCGTGGAAATGATCGCGGATAACCACCATGTGCCCCCCAGACTGGCGCAGATCATCTATAATGCCAAGGGCCCGAAGAAGGCCTGCATGGTTTCCGACGCCATTTCTCCGGCAGGTTTCCCGGAATCCGATCAGTTGTACAAACTGGGTACCGGCGAGGATTGCACCAAGGTCTTCGTGGAAGGCGGTGTTGCTCTGGTGGAGGATAAGAGTTGCTATGCAGGAAGCGTTCAGAGTTTGGATCAGATGATCCGCAATGTGGTGTTTGATGCAGGTATCCCCCTTTGCGACGCGGTGCGCATGGCCAGCCTGACACCGGCGGAGGTCATCGGAATCGACGGCGAAGTGGGCAGCCTGGAAGCCGGCAAGCGGGCAGACCTTTGCTTCATGGACGCAGAACTGCAAGTGATCAAGACGGTCATCGGCGGATGCACCGTATATGAACAGTAATCGGGAGGAACGGTTATGGAAAAGATGATGGGTAATATCCGCCTGAAGGCGGTCGCCACTGAGTATGATGTGTATTTTGACATGGCGCTGGCCATGCTCAAGGAAATCATGGACCACAATGCCCGGGGTGAGAAGACGGTGATGATCGTCCCTGTGGGCCCCACCAATCAGTATCCCTATCTGGCGGACATGATCAATGCATTCAATGTTTCCCTTAAGAATGTGCATTTCTTCAATATGGATGAGTATATGCTGAGTCCCACCGAGGCTGTGGGCGCGGAGGATCCGCTGAGTTTCTATGGCAGAATGAAGCGGGAGTTTTATGACCGCGTGCGCGAAGATCTGGTTATGCCGGAATCCCAGCGTCATTTCCCCTGCCCGGGCAAGGAAGAAGAATACGATCGTCTGATCGAAGAACTGGGCGGCGTGGATGCTTGCTTTGGCGGCTTGGGCATCAACGGCCATGTGGCTTTCAATGAGCCTCCGGAAGCGGATGCCCCCATGACCGCGGATGAGTTCGCTGCGCTGGGCACCCGCGTGCTGCCCATCAGCCGGGAGACCAAGACCATCAATGCCTACGGTTATAACCGGGGCGATCTGATGGGCATGCCTCAGTGGTGCGTCACCGTGGGCATGAAGCAGATCCTTGGTGCCAAGAAGGCGTACATTGCCATTAACCGCCCCTGGCAGAATGGTCCGCTGAAGCATGCGCTGCTGGACGAAGAAACTGCCAACATCCCCGCATCGCTCCTGCGCCGCATTCCGGAAGTTACTTACTGCGGCATGGCTGAAGTATTAAGTGATTTTATGTAATATAAAAAGATATCCCGGTGGAAGCGATTCCACCGGGATTTTTATTAAGTAAACGGATTGGTGCGGGTGCGCTGGGGCGGGGTGTAGGGGTCTTCGAAGGGCTTTAGGTTCTTGCTGCAGAAGGGCCAGAGTCTGCCTTTTTGCTTGATCTCTTTCAGCAGGGCCTGAGCGGTGAACAGTTCGCTGCCGGAGGGCGGAACGGTCTTCATGGGCACGGGCTCGAAGCCTTCAAAGCACTTATACTGGCTGATGTCCGCCAGTTCGGAGATGAAGGGATACTGCCGGCAGTGCAGGATCAGCGCTTCGCCCCGTTCTTTATTCAGTCGCTGCAGTTCGGAAATAGAGATCAGCGCCCGTTCTCTGCCGTCGGAGATCTTGATATTGCCGCAAAGATCCCGGATCTCTGTCAGCAGCGCCAGTTCCTTGGAGGTCAGGAATACCCAGTTGTCGCAGTTGCCCTTGATGGTATCGGCGTCTTCTTTGTACTTGCCGCGCAGTTGGTGCATGCTTTGCGCCACCAGGTAAAAGCGCATATTTCTGCTGCGCGCCGCGGAGATCATGGCCGGCATATCCTTAATGGTGGGCATGTTGCAGAATTCGTCCAGCACGAAGTTGACCCGAATGGGCAATTGGAAGTTGCTTTCTTTCTGCGCCTCGGAGATCAGGCTTTCATAGGCCTGCTTGATGAAGGTGGTGGCAAGGAAGTGCAGCGTGGTCTTTTCGTCGGGAATGATCATGTATACCGCGGTCTTCTCCCGTCCCACGCGCCGCAGGTCGATGGTGTTGGATGAGAGCATATTCACCAGATTCTGCTGGGTGTTGAATACGCGCAGGGAACTGTAAAGTTCCACGCAGATGCTGCGCAGGGTCTTTTCCGGGGAGTTGTAAACATTGCGGAAGTTCAGACCGCCGATATTATCCTCGGTCATGCGGTTGGAAAGTTCGATCAGCGGCTCGGTCTGACCGCTGGAGCACAGCGCTGCCAGATTGCCCACATTTGCCTGCTTTTCCGTGCCGCATTCCATCAGCAGCAGGAGGTTGGCCAGCGCCATGGATGAAGCCATCTCGATCCAGAAAGGATCCAGATCACCGCCGCGCATGGCAGCGGTCAGCGCGCCCACGAAGTCCACCAGCATGGAAACGCCCAACTCCCGCTGACCGTTGTGGTAAAGGTAGTAGGGCAGCGCCAGGGGATTCCAGGAATCGCCCTTGCCGATCTCACGCAGATTCAGAACCACGATGTTATAGCCCATGGCTTTGGCGAGTCCGGAGGTTTTGGCGTAAAGTTCGCCCTTGGGGTCGGTGACCACAAAGGATTCGCCTGCCTTGGTGAAGATGTTCAGCATGGGCATGCAGAAAAGACGGGTCTTTTTCGAGCCGGTAGAGCCGAAGATCAGGGTGTGGGTATCCTTGCTGTCCACATAGGCTTCCTTGCCGTTGGAGATCAGAGGCAGACCGCCTGTGGGGCAGGCGTCTTGGGTCATGTCGATGTAAGTGCTGTCGTTTTTGATCTCGTCCATGGTAGCCCAGCGGGTCTCCTGATTGCGGTGGATGTATTGACTGTATTTGTAATTGTCCACGGTCAGTCCTCCTCCCGGCCAAAGCCGATCTTGTGCATTTTCGCGGAGTTGCGGATGACTTTCTTCACATAATCGCTTTCGGGAGCGAATGCTTCAAGGTCGTCCGCGGTCAGTACCCGGTCGGTGAAATCGGGGGTGCTGTAGTGCTCGTATACGATCTCCTGACAGAGCATATTGATGGAGTTGAAGCCGTCAAAATACTGGTTGCTGCGGAATTCGTCCAGGGTGCGGCGCAAGAGCGCATGGGCGCTTTCGTCCATTTGAAGACCGTATTCGTCCAGTTTTTTCGCCACATACCGGCAAAGATCGTCGGTATCGGGCAGGGTCAGGGTGATCTTGTCCAGCCGCAGGTACATGGAAAGGAATGCCTGCAGGTTGTGAAGTTTTTCCTCGGGAAGTTCTTTGACAGAGAGCACGATCATCCATTTGTCCCGGTGGGCAGAAAGATATTCCATGAAACCGGCAAAGTAGAGTTCTTCATAGTGATTTACCCAAGCGTTGATGTCAATGAGGATCGCGCCCCGGAATTCACTGCGGAAGCCTGCCGCGGCGTCCAGTTCCTCTTCCAGCCGCTGCAGTTCTGTAAACGGCGTGCCCTTGGGGGTGTAGGACAGCAGAAATTCAAAGAATTTGGTATCGCCGTAAAAGTCCATGAGGTTTTCCTTGGCTGCCAAAAACTCGGCCATCAGCGCCATGAGTCTGGTCCGGCCAATACCGGAATTGCCCACCCACAGAAGATTCGGCAGCAGTACCGGACGCTCCGGGGGATTTTTCTTGAGGTTATTGGACAACTGGTCCCATTTACGGATCTGGGCTTTGAATTCTTCCGCACCCATGAGTTGCATGATCTCGTTAAAATATCTGTTCATACGGTCATCTCCATAAGTTTCGCACAGCGCGAATGTTGTCGTTAACAGTATTATTTTACGGGATTATGCGACTGGTGTCAAATATAAAAACTTATCGATATAGTTGCACCGAAATACTTGCAACTTGGCATTCTTGTGTTATAATATAGTGGTAAAATCCCGAAGTAGGGCGAATTTTCTGCGCCCTGAGCGGTGAAGACATATTGTTTACGATATATTTATCATGTAAGGAAGGTGAGGAAGTGGAAAACTACACCAAGTATGCACTGAAGTCCGTGGACGAACTGAAGGAATTGCTTTCCGGCAAGGACAATCTTTTCGTCGTGGGCTGCAACAAGTGCTTTAAAGAGTTTGACACGATACAAGAACCCGATCTGGACGAATTTGTGGCGCTGGCCGAGAGCCTGGGCAAGACGGTCGTCGGCACTGCAAAGGCAGATTTTCTTTGCAATGAGACCAAGGCCACCAGGGGTCTGCCCACGATGATCCCCGAAAACGCCGAGCATGTGATGGTCGTTGCCTGCGGTCTGGGCGTGCAGACGGTGGCGGCCATTGCTGAAAAGCCGGTCTATACCGCTACAAATTCCATTAATCGCCCCGGTCACCATGGCATGGCGCTGACCAAGAAGGTCTGCGATGCCTGCGCCCAGTGCTATCTGAATATTACCGGCGGTATTTGTCCTGTTATCGACTGCTCCAAGGGCCTTTTGAACGGCCAGTGCGGCGGCGCGAAGGACGGCAAATGCGAAGTCAGTCCTGATAAGGATTGCGCCTGGGAAAAGATCCAGCAGCGTCTTGCGCAGCAGGGCCGTTTGGAAGAACTTGCTGCCCAGAGCGTGCAGTTGCGCGACTATTCCAAGGTTAATTTCAAGGTCATTAATGAGTATGTCAAGGCCATTCGCGAAAAGCGGCTGGAAGGCTGGTACGGTGGCATCCACCCCGTGGAGGGCAAAGAGCCCACCGAGCATAAGGCGTTGGTGCGTTTTGCCGCACCGGAAACGGTGGTCATTCCGCTTTCCATGCATCTGGGCGCACCTGCCAATGCAATCGTTAATGTGGGCGACTATGTGAAGATGGGACAGAAGATCGGCGAAGCCGCCGGTTTCATTTCCGCGCCGGTGCATTCCAGCGTCAGCGGCAAGGTCATCGCCATTCAGGATCTGCCCCACGCTACCCGCGGCACCTGCACCGCCATCGTTATCGAAAATGACGGAAAAGATACCCTTGATGAGTCCATCAAGCCCAATAAGCCCCTGGACGAACTGACGCCTGCTGAAATCATCGAGATCGTCAAAGAGGCAGGCATCGTGGGCATGGGCGGTGCCGGTTTCCCGACTTATGTGAAACTCAACCCTGGCAAGCCTATTGACGCGGTTTTGGTCAATGCCTGCGAATGCGAGCCCATGCTCACCGCCGACCACCGTGTGCTTTTGGAGTATGCCGACGATATCATCTTCGGTTTGCTGGCGGAAATGAAGACCGTCAGCGCGCCCAAGGGTATCATCGTTATTGAGGAGAATAAGCCTGATGCCATCGCGCTGCTGCGCGAAAAGACCGCGCAGATCGACGGCATTGAAGTGCTGGAAGTTGCCACCCAGTATCCCCAGGGCGGCGAAAAAATGCTTATCAAGCGCGCCTTGGGCCGCAGCGTGCCCAGCGGCAAACTGCCTGCGGATGTGGGCGCCTGTGTCAGCAATGTTTCCACGGTTAAGGCTATCGCTGACGCCATTAAGACCGGTATGCCGCTTATTGAGCGCGTGACCACCGTCACCGGCAAGTACATCCCCAATCCTCAGAATTTCATTGTCCGCGTGGGCACTTCCGCAGCGGATCTGGTGGAAGCGTGCGGCGGCATTTCTGCCGAGGATGTTTTGGTCAAGGCCGGCGGTCCTATGATGGGCTTCCCCCAGACCACCCTGTATACCCCCATCATGAAGGGTTCCAACGGCATCATCGCTATCGACAAGGATGAGACCGAGCCCAATGAGTGCATCAAATGCGGACGCTGTGTGGATGTCTGCCCCATGGAATTGAAGCCTTTGCGCTACTTTAAACTGGTGGGTCAGCAGGATTGGCAGGGTTGCAAAGATCTTGCCATTATGGACTGCATGGAGTGCCGCTGCTGCGAGTATATCTGCTCTTCCAAACTGCCCTTGGTCACCATGATCAAGATGGGTAAAAACGGCGTAAGGGGGCTGAAGTAATATGCTGATTACCGAACTGAAAAACAAAGATGTTATTAAGTCCCTGCTGCGGGGCAAGGTCTTCGTCCTTGTCTGCCACGGCTGTAAGGAGATCCATTTTCCCGAGCATGAGGCCGATGAACTGATTGCAGAACTCACAGACGCCGGTATCGTTACCGGCACACTGGTTACCGACTATATCTGCAATGTGGAAAATCTGAAATTGCGGTTGCAGAAATATGCTGCCGCCATCGATGCAGCAGATACCATTTTGGTGCTTAGTTGCGGCGTGGGCGTGCAGACGGTTGCCGATGTTTATCCTGCCAAGCGCGTGTGCGCCGGCTGCGATACCTATAAACTGCCCGGCGGTCAGGGCGTGACGCCCTTGCAGCATGACTGCAAGCAGTGCGGCGAGTGTTTCCTGAATCTCACCGGTGGTATTTGCCCCCTCACTGCCTGCTCCAAGAGTCTGGTCAACGGTCAGTGTGGCGGTGCCAAGAACGGTATGTGCGAAGTCGACCCCAATATGGAGTGCGGCTGGGAGCGCATTCAGAAGCGGCTGGCTAAACTGGGCCGTCTGGACGCGCTGAAGTGCCCTGTGCAGGTGCGTAATTACGCCACCGACGAGCAGGTCTAAAAATTAGGGATGAGGTGTAATAGTTATGAGAATTACTGAATTGTTTGATAACGGTCAGTTTGTTGTGACCGCGGAAGTCGGCCCTCCCAAGGGCATTGATGCCAGCCATGTGGTCGCCGAGGCCAAGGAATACCTCAGCGGCATTACCGCTGTCAACGTTACCGATAACCAGTCTTCTGTCATGCGTATGGGCAGTTTGCCTGCCTGCGTGCTGCTGAAGAATGCCGGTCTGACCCCCATTCTGCAACTTACTTGCCGCGACCGCAACCGCATCGCGCTGCAGTCTGAATTGCTGGGAGCTGCTGCGCTGGGCATTGAGAATATTCTTTGCCTCACCGGCGACCATACCACCATGGGCGATCATAAGGGCGCAAAGCCTGTGTTCGATCTGGATTCCGTTTCCTTGCTGCACACTGTGTGCCAGTTGGAAAAGGGCGTGGATCTGGGCGGTCAGCCGCTGGTGGGCGAGCCTCCCAAGTTTGCCAAGGGCGCGGTGGTTTCTCCCTGTTCTGACTCTGTGGATGCACAACTGGCCAAGATGGAGCGCAAGGTCATGGCCGGTGCGGAGTACTTCCAGACCCAGGCTGTGTTCGATTCCGAAAAATTTATCTCTTTCATGGAAAAGGCCAAGCAGTTTGGCAAGCCTGTGCAGTTGGGCGTGATCATTCCCAAGTCTGCCGGCATGGCCAAGTTCATGAATAACAATGTGGCCGGTGTCCATGTTCCCCAGTGGATGATCGACGAACTGGCTGCCGACAAGGAAAAGGCCAAGGCCGGCATCACCGGCGTGGAACTGGCGGCCAAGGTTATCAAGGAGTGCCGTCCTTACTGTCAGGGTCTGCACATCATGGCACTGGGCTGGGAAGCCAAGGTGCCCGAACTGCTGAAACTGGCCGGCATCTGACCATAAAGCAATAACAAGCCGCCTCCATCACGGAGGCGGCTTGTTCTATATGTTCAATAAATTGGAATTTGGCGGCGAGTCGCCGCTGACAATGCGTGCTTGGTGCAGTGCGTTTCGGTACTGCCCTGACCCGCTCGGTATCGTTCCTGCGGAAGCAGTTAGACAAATTGGAATTTATCTCTGTATTACTTTTACAAGTTGTTTAAAATCATCAATCTCAATAATGTCGAGCATATTCCTATTGGGAAGATGATTTACATTATACCAAATCGTACGTAATCCTACAGAAGTTGCTCCTATCACATCCGTTATATAATCATTTCCAACATACAACAAATCTTCTTTCTTGACACCAGGATTATCTGACAATATTTTACTTATGGCTATCTGATAAAACTGCTTACTTGGTTTTCGAATGTTATAGTCTGCACTTGAAAAAATATGATTAAAATAATGTGAAATGCCGAAATCATGCAATAATTGTCTTGCTGATTTACCTGTAAAAATACTATTTGAAAGGATATACATCTGGATATCTTGTTTTTGAAGTTCGTTTAGTGTGCTTCTAACATCCTCTAACAAAGTCACTTTTTGCATTCTGTTCATGATTTCATAATCAAGTTGTTCAAAGTTTTCTGGTTTTGCAACTTTAAATTTTTCAAAGAATAGCGGAACTTCATCTCTAATTAAACATACTTCTGAATAGTCGATTTTTCGTTTTTCATATAACGGGAGAAATTCTTCTTCATAACCTATGAATGCGCTTAAAGAACATACATGTTTGAAAAAGGAATTGTATAAATAAGTAATTCCATCATTAAATTCAAATGATATATCTTTCAATACTGTATCGTATAAATCAAAAATAATAATCTTTTTCACAACCCTCATCTCCTCGTCAAATTCAAGTTTATCGAATTGTTTGTCTATATAAATTATATAGCGCTGTTCTGCGGAAAGCAAGAATTTCCGCGCTCTTCCAAAAATTGCGCGCTTTCCCGAAAAGAAACAATCATATTCATGGCAAATCCGGCAAAGATATGTTTGCGGAAAGAAAAATGCTTTCTACGGAAAGCGTTGGACTTTCCTAAGAAAGCAGAAGGAGAGAGATTATTATGAAGAACAACAATCAGATCAATGTTCCTCAGGCTCGCGAAGCAATGGACCGCTTCAAGATGCAGGCTGCTCAGGAAGTGGGCGTTAACCTGACCAACGGTTACAACGGTCACCTGACTTCCCGTGAAGCAGGCTCCGTGGGCGGCCAGATGGTCAAAAAGATGATCGAGGCTTACGAGCAGGGCATGCAGTAAATGCAAAAAGCGGCTGGCCAATCGGCCAGCCGCATCTTTTTGATTTTATTGGTTTTTCAAGTCCTGCCAAGTATCCGATGCAAAGTTGATGGAACAGGGCTCGGAATACCGCACATTTCCGGCAGAATCCGTTACTTTACAACGGTACAGGTAGCCGATGCGGGCTGATTAATTGCAACAACAAAACTGTTCGTTTAATTCAACAATTTCTGTTCTATCTTGTCTAGCAGTTCGTTTCCTTCTCCTAGAAATTGTCCACCAACAATAATTCCCAAAATAATCGCACCAACTCCAGGAATCCATCTGGTTGAATGTGAGAATAAGCACCAAAGTAATACCAATGCACCAAGTACAACAAGAAAAACACCTAGATAGAAGCCTAAACCAGCACATAATGAAAGGCAAATTTCTGTCCTTTCTTCTCGCTGCACTACTGTACCTTTGATTGGAATAAGCGAGAGTATTCCGCCTTTATGCCGTTTTGCACAATATATGACGAAATTAACGTTATTAAACTGCGCTTTTGGAAGAAAGTATGCAAAACTTTTGATAATCTCTAGTACTTCCTGCTGGGTTTTTGTGGTTTCCAGCCTCTTTGCAATAAGGTACATGTCATTCTCCTTACATCTGCACATGCGGCATAATATGTGAAAATTGGTACGGATTGGTTATTGTTTCCATATTTGCTTTACCATATGTCCAATCAGTCTGTTTTGTTATATACCATGTGATGCTTACTCCAACTGCTGCCGCCATCGGTGCTGACCTGCCAGCGGTAGGTCAAGCCGTCGCCCGGAGGGGTTTCCCCCTCCAGGGCTTTGCTTTCTTGTGGCTACTGACACAAATTCGGAATCTAACCATAATGTGTTAGCAAGCGCCGCCTTTTGGGGAGAAAAGGCAGGTTGTTGGGATAATCCCAATCCCTTAAAGGTTTCAGAAATAGTCCTGACAAGTGCCGTGGTATCACAACGGCGATGCTTGTTGGTATAATGCGTTGCCCTATATACAAATAAGGAAACACTCTCTCACAATTTTGTTTAACACCTATTTAGGATAGAATCAGGGCTTATGTTCAGCTCAATCAGTTTTATCGCTCCTTAGCTCTTGCAAAAGTCCGAACAACTCCATATATTGCTGGAACAATTGCAATATATTTAAGAATTTTCAAACCATAATAAACGGAACAGAGCATAAGCACGACGAAGAGAATCATGGCCATTACAACTTGCCAATCTAACCACCCAACAGTATTTTTTGAGTCTTTGTTCATTGTATCTACTCCTTAGTGTACCAAATCATGTGTATTACTACTAATTAAGGCACGCAGAGAAAATCTTTGATCCAATTCCTGTAGCAATACCCGTGCTTGCAGCAATACCAGTTCCAACAGCAAGATTTGCCTTGAACCCTGCATTGCCTAAATACATTAGTTCGTCTATGCTAGAAGCAGCACTTGACCAACTTGTTCCTAAGGAAACCAGATTAAATGCCCCTCCAACGTGGAATGACATAATCATCTCCTCATCAGATGCAGTACCATTTGATGCCGCATATGTTGTATATGCATTACCAAGGCCACCCGCCATGTATGCAATTCCTCCAGCAAGAGCAACTACCGGAAGCGCTGTGCCAAAACTTCCGATAAGAAGTAGCGCTGCGTCTACACCTGCACCAGAAATTGCACCGCCTATAGCGCCCTGTATTCCAGCAGTAAATACATCTATTTTTTCATCGGATAAAGCATTATGGATTGTAGCAGTGAGTGCACCGGCAATAAAACCTGTCAAAGCGCCCAATGCGGTAAAAAAAGCATTTCCGCTAGGGTCTACGTTAATTACAGGATTATTACCACAGTAGGCAAACATGTTATTGCCTAACAGTCCTTGACCTGTCGAAACATATACGTCGGCATTGAGGAATCTGCCCCACTTGCTGCCGCCATCGGTGCTGACCTGCCAGCGGTAGGTAAGGTTTGCCATCCTAGGCGGCAGAAATCTGCCGCCTAGAACATGTTCAAATCAGCGAACAAGGTCACTAATTAATAGATTATTTCGGCGGCCAATATGTTTCTTCTCCCAAAAATTCAGATATCACGGCGTAAAAATCATCCCGGTAAAAAAAGAAACGATCTTGGTATAATTCTCCATCCGGAGAAATGTAAGCGATATTATAATCTCCCAACAACTCTATCTCTCCATCTAAATATGTAATCCGAATAATATACATGCCGACTCCGGTACTAGGCGGCGCTAACATAGGCGCGCTTTTCGCTTTCACTAATGCGTCAATCATTGCACGATGCTGTTGGGGATCAATCGTTTTGATTACATTCATGGGTGTATTTATGTCAATAGAATCGTATTCTTTTTTAAGAATCTCAATAGTAGCAATTTGCTCAAAGTCCTGCCGAAATTCATATTTTTGATTGGCAGAAAAACATCCGCATAATAACAGTGCGCACATTAGCACTGGTAAAAACAGTTTTGCTTTCATTACATGCCTCCTGCTTACTTGTAGTGCTCTTTCCAAATCACATACAACGGTGTAACTGCCGCACCGGAATTGCCCCAGGTAGCGCCGCATAGGTGAACATATATTACAGAAACCTGTTGCTAGTCGTCGATTCTCTCAAAAACATAGATTTTCTTATCTTCCCTTGTTGTAACAACAAAGATGCCATTCTGATACTTAAAATTCCCCAACAAATAGTCTTCTGTTCTATCCTCAGAACAAATCCAAATGCCGTTACCGTAATCTATGTAGCACAACACATTCTGCCATGTACCATCCAAATTGTATTTTTGGGCACAGTCTGATGCTAAATTTGCACTAAGATAGCCAAAATCGATTTTTATCATCAATTCTTCACAATACCATACGCCTTCTTGAGGTCGGGGTCTATCGATCGGAAAAGTACAAGCAGCCAAGCCAATTGCAAATGCAACTATGATAAGGATGATACAAGCCTTTTTTACATTGCTATTGCCCATATATAAATCACCTCATGAAACCGTAATAATAACTATATATTAATTATAGCATCGTGTTTGTTCTTTTACAAGAGACAAATGTAGCGGAGGGAGAAACAAAGCGCGGCTGGCCAATCGGCCAGCCTCGTATTTTTATCAATAATTCTCTGCGTGGACTTCGAAGTAGGCCTTGGGATGATCGCAGGTGGGGCAGACCTCGGGTGCTGCTTCGCCCACAACGATATGACCGCAGTTGCGGCATTCCCAAACCTTGACGCTGCTCTTTTTGAAGACTTCGGCGGTCTCCACATTCTTCAGCAGGGCGCGGTAGCGCTCCTCATGGTGCTTTTCGATGGCGGCGACCAAACGGAATTTGGCTGCCAGTTCGGGGAAACCCTCTTCCTCAGCGGTCTTGGCGAAACCGGCGTACATATCGGTCCATTCATAGTTTTCGCCTGCGGCTGCTGCGCCCAGATTCTGGGCGGTATCGCCGATGCCATTCAATTCTTTAAACCAGAGTTTTGCGTGCTCTTTTTCGTTGTCAGCGGTCTTCAGGAACAGTGCTGCGATCTGCTCAAAGCCTTCCTTCTTGGCCTTGGATGCGAAATAGGTGTATTTGTTCCGGGCTTCGGATTCGCCGGAAAATGCGGCCATCAGATTCTTCTCGGTCTGGGTGCCTGCGTATTTGTTGCTCATGGTAATTCCTCCGTCAAGTTAGTTGAGCAGATGCTCTTGCCTGCATTATAGCAAAAAGAATTCTTTCTTGCAATATGGGCATTTTTCCAATTTTTCATACGGTTTTTTGTGCTTTTTGTGCAAGGCAATGGGTTGAAATATATGCCGATTCGTGATATGCTGTTTAAGGCGTTAAATAAACTCACGATTTTAGGAGGCAATGCAATGACTCTCGCGGAGAAAAAACAACTGCAACTGACCGCCTGCAAGGTGCGCATGGGAATTATCGAGTCCACCTTCGCAGCAAAATGCGGTCACCCCGGCGGCAGTTTGTCCGCTGCGGATCTGTTTACTTATCTGTATTTCAAGGAACTGAACATTGATCCCAAAGATCCCAGGAAGTGTGACCGTGACCGTTTTGTGCTGTCCAAGGGCCACACTGCTCCGGGACTGTATGCTGCACTGGCAGAGCGCGGTTTCTTCCCTGTGGAAGACCTGAAGACACTGCGCCGTATCGACAGTTATCTGCAGGGCCACCCCAATATGAACCTGGTGCCCGGTGTGGATATGTCCACCGGCAGTTTGGGTCAGGGCGTCAGCGTTGCTGCCGGCATGGCCATGGCTGCCAAGCATCAGGGCAAGCCGAATCGCGTTTACACCCTGCTGGGCGACGGCGAGATTCAGGAAGGCCAGTGCTGGGAGGCATTCATGTTTGCCGCCCATTATAAACTGGACAATTTCGTTGCCATCATTGACAATAACGGCCTGCAGATCGATGGCAATGTGGCCGATGTCATGAGTCCTTATCCTATCGTGGAGAAACTGGAGGCTTTCGGCTTCCATGCGCTGGCTATCGATGGCCACGATTTTGATGCCATTGAGGCAGCACTGAATGAGGCAAAAACCGTCAAGGGCAAGCCCACCGCCATCGTCATGAAGACGGTCAAGGGCAAGTGCGTTTCTTATATGGAGAACGATGCCGGCTGGCACGGCAAGGCACCTAACGCCGCCGAGTACGAGCAGGCAATGGCCGAATTGAAGGCGCTGTATGCGCAGTTGGAGGCGAACTGATATGGCAGATGTAGTGAAGATGGCGACCCGTGACGCCTACGGCAAGGCGCTGGCGGAATTGGGTCAGGAAAAGGAAAATCTCATTGTTTTTGATGCCGACCTTGCCGGTGCTACCAAGACTTCTGTGTTCCAGAAAGCCTTCCCCGACCGCCATTTTGATTGCGGCATCGCTGAGGGCAACATGATCTGCGCCGCAGCCGGTGCGTCTACCATGGGGCTGGTGCCTTTTGCATCCAGTTTTGCCATGTTTGCAGCCGGCCGTGCTTTTGAGCAGGTCCGCAATTCTATCGGTTATCCCCACCTGAATGTGAAGATCGGCGCCACCCACGGCGGCATTTCTGTGGGCGAGGACGGCGCTTCCCATCAGTGCTGTGAGGATTTTGCACTGATGCGTTCCATTCCCGGCATGACGGTTATTTGCCCCGCTGACGGCGAAGAGGCAAGAATGGCAGTTCGCGCGGCCTATGAGTTCGACGGCCCTGTGTATTTGCGTTTTGGCCGTCTGGCAGTGCCCCAGTTCCATGAGAAGGATTTCAATTTCCAAATCGGCAAGGGCGAAGTGTTGCGCGAGGGCAGTGATGTTGCTATCATTGCCAACGGCCTGTTGACCTACGAGGCCATTCAGGCTGGTGAAAAACTGGCCGAGTTGGGCATCAACGCTATGGTCATCAATATGGCTACCATCAAGCCGTTGGACGAGGAACTGGTGATCGCCGCTGCCAAGAAGTGTGGCAAGGTCATCACCTGCGAGGAGCATTCCGTTATCGGTGGCCTGGGCGAGGCTGTGTGCAGCCTGCTGGCTGAAAAGTGCCCCACTCTGGTGCGCCGCATCGGTGTCAATGACGAGTTCGGTCATTCCGGCCCTGCGGTGGATCTGCTGAAAGCCTTCGGCCTGAGCGCAGAGCACATCGTGGAAGTTGCGCAGGAATTGTGCAAGTAAGGCAATAATGTGATCAGGCGCACCCAATCGGGTGCGCCTGTATTATTTATGGCGACCCCGAACGGACTGCGACTCGCCAAGAGCCGCCCTCTGGGCGGTTGCTCGCTTGCACAGCGCTGGGGCGCTAGTCGTTTTCCTGCGGGAAAGCCACGCCGGTTGCAACCTGCCCCCGGCAGGTTGCTAAGAGCCGGCTTTCGAGTCCGTTCTTCCGTAAACTTATAAATAAAAAACCCACCCGAATGGGTGGGTTTTCTATTTATGGCGACCCCGAACGGACTCGAACCGTCGACCTCCAGCGTGACAGGCTGGCGTGCTAACCGACTGCACCACAGGGCCATAAAGGGGTGGAACGGCTTGGATTATAACAGAAAAATCGCAGTTTGTAAACCCCTTTTTTGCAAATTATTTCTTTTTGCCCATGGTTTTCATCACATACAGGTGAATAGGCACGGCAAAAAGCATGGTCAGCGCGTCTGCGCAGGCCTGGGTCATCTCCAGACCTTGCTGCCCGAGGAACGCCGGCAACGTCAGCACCAGCGGAATGAAGAACAGACCCTGACGGGCAACTGACAGGAAAGTTGCCGGTAGCGTTCTGCCCATACTCTGCTCCATCATGTTGCTCATAACGATCCAACTGTGCAGCGGAAGGGTCAGACATTGAAAGCGCAGCGCCGCCGCGCCGCAGGCGATGACTGCCGGGCTGTCACGGAACAGACCGATGAGGTCTTCGGCAAATAGGAATCCTGCTGCGGCGATGACTACCAATACGGCTGTGGAAACTTTAACACTGAACCAGAAACCTTTTTTTACCCGGTCGTGCAGACCGGCGCCGTAGTTGAAGCCGCAGACCGGCTGAAAACCTTGACCGAATCCCAGCATGGCAGATGCGCCGAACATGGAAATGCGCTGCACCACGCCCATGGCGGCGATGACCGCGTCGCCCATGGGGCGTGCCACATTATTCAGGCAAATGGTGGCCAGAGAAGCCAGACACTGCCGCGCCAGAGAGGGCAGGCCGCCCCGGAAAATCTGGTAGTAATAATACCATTTAAAGCGGAAATTGCGGATTTTAATGTGAATGTTGCTGCCGTGGTTACAGCCTGCCAGCAGCAGACAGAAACTGACAAGTTGGCTGATGATGGTGGCCCAGCCCGCACCGGCAACGCCCAAATTCATAAACTGGGGAAGGATCATCAAGGGGTCAAGGATGATGTTCAGTACTGCACCGGTGGTGATGCCCACCATGGCGTACATAGCACCGCCCTGAAAGCGCAGTTGGTTATTCAGCACGAAGGAGGAGCATACCCAGGGCGCGCCGATCAGGATCACCCGGAGGTAGGCTTCGGTGTAGGGCAAAATAGTTTCCGTTGAGCCCAGCAAGTATGCCAGCGGCTCCAGAAAGATCTGACCAAGAATGCAAATTATCGTGCCGGTGCACAGCGCGGAAAGAAAGCCGGTGGCGGCCATTTCGCTGGCCTCGTCGTATTTTTTCTGACCCAGGGCCCTGGAGATGAAAGTGCCGCTGCCTTGACCGAAGAAAAAGCCCACCGCCTGAATGATGGCCATCATGGAGAATACCACGCCCACCGCGCCGGTGGCGGCATCGCTTTTCAGCATGCCCACGAAGAAGGTGTCCGCCATGTTGTAAAAAGAGGTGACCAGCATACTGATGATGCAGGGGACAGCCAGTTTACAGATGAGTTTTTCCACCGGCGGCTCAGTCATTTGCTTGAATTTCAGTTCTTGTTCGTTCATGATAAACCTTCTTTATTCAATGGGGGTGAAGATGAATTTCTGCGTCAGACCGTCCACGGATGCAAAGACGGTAACGCAGCCGTTTTCTTTGTGATCCGCGGTCAGTTCCACGGTCTTGCCTTTGAGCAGGCCGCGGACATATTCTGTTGGGTCGTCGGTCTCGATTTCCTCAAAAAAGATGTCGCGCATCTGGTTGTTGGGGCATAGATTCTGGATCTCGCGCACCAGTTCGTATTCACGCATGAAACATCACTTCCTTTTGAGAAAGTATACCACAGATTTCAGAAAGTGACAAGGTTTTCGACAAAAAGAGGTTGCAATACGCCGCTTGGTTTGCTATAATTCCCTTACTGATGCGGGTATAGTTCATCGGTAGAATGCGAGCTTCCCAAGCTTGAGAGGTGGGTTCGATTCCCATTACCCGCTCCAGTGAAACGGTATGGATGCGTGATGCGTCCATACCGTTTTTTTTCGCAAAAATGCCCCCGGGATTGCTCC
>JAZNTI010000034.1:0-5674 GCA_045591725.1 Faecousia sp. | reverse complement strand
TGGTGGAGATAAGCGGGATCGAACCGCTGACCTCTTGAATGCCATTCAAGCGCTCTCCCAGCTGAGCTATACCCCCATATTCGGTTGCTGTCTCACACAGCCTTGATATTGTAGCAAAGCAAGCCGCGTTTGTCAAGTGGTTAGTTGCATTTTTTTGACAACAGACAGCAAAAGGTTTTTGCGCTTGACCTTTGCTTTTGACGCGCATACAATAGTGCAAAGCGGTTTCCTATGAAAATCAAGCAAAGGGGCATACGATGGAGCATCAGTACAGCAGAAAATATTATACTGCCTACAATGAACGTTATCTAGTAGCGCATGCGCGCGGAGTTAGTTGGTCCAGCGACCGTTGCACGCCGATCGTCAAAGAGATTCTTGAGAAGTATAAAATCACACCGGACAAGAATCTGCTGGAAATCGGCTGCGGAGAGGGCAGAGATGCAAAGGAGATCTTTGAAAGCGGTTATCGTCTTACGGCTACGGATATTTCCGGTGAGGCGATTGCTTATTGTAGAAAAAGGATGCCGCAGTATGCGCAGAATTTTCGCGTTTTGGATTGCCTGTCCGATGCAATGGATGAGAAATTTGACTTCATTTACGCCGTTGCTGTTATTCACATGCTGGTTCTGGATGCAGACAGAGATGGTTTTTACCGGTTCATTTGTGATCATTTGACCAAGGACGGCATCGCGCTGATCTGCACCATGGGTGACGGCAAAATCGAAATGCAAAGTGATATTGCGCAAGCATTTGAGGTGCAGGAAAGAGATCACGAGACCGGCAAAATGATGGTTGCAGCAACATCATGCAGGATGGTTTCTTTTGCAACATTTGAAGAGGAGTTGTCGCGAAACAATTTGACGATCATTAAAGAGGGGATCGCGCAGTCGCTTCCGGATTTCAATAGTCTGATGTATGCGGTCGTGGGAAAATAATGAAAGTAATCGCCGGGTGATTGCACCCGGCGAATTTTATATGGACTCAATGGCAATCTTTAATGCTTCTGTGATCTTCTCCAACTGCATGGAGGGCGCGCCCTGTTCGGGTAGTTGAGGAACGTGGATAAATCCAACACGGACGGGCGTATCATGAAAAGTGTGGAGCAGCGTGTAGAATACATCATTGCACACATATGTGCCGGCAGAATTGGAAACGCAGGAGGGGATACCGGCATCCCGGATGGCCTGCGCGATTTTCTCTGCCGGGAGTGTGGTGAAATAGGCTGCCGGACCTTCGGGTGCGATAAATTCGCCTTGTGGCTGGTTACCATCGTTGTCGGGGATCCGCGCGTCCCGGATATTGACGGCAATGCGTTCCGTTGTGACGGCATCCCGGCCGGCGGCAACGCCCACACAAATGACGGCATCTGCCTGCACCTGCTTGGCTTTTTCCAGCACAAGTCTGGCAGCCTGTCCGAAGACGGTGGGGATCTCCATTTTGTAAAATTCTGTGCCTTGAATGTGGCGGGGCAGCGCCTGAACGGCGGCCCAGGAGGAGTTGACGGCTTTGCCGTCAAAGGGTGCGAAACCTGTAATGAGAATTCTTTTCATAGTGATACCTCTGTGCTCAGCCTTTCAGCAGCAGGCCGAACAGTTTGTCATCGGTAAAGATCGCGTTTTCGCAGGCGGCGTCCAGCAGGGCGTCCACATTGTCGATGTTGTTTTCAATTTCTTTGGAGTAGCGCTGGGCAGTCTGTATCATATCGCCGCCCAGTAAATAGACCGTCAGACAGGAGATCACAATGAATTTAACGCGGCTGATGAGGTCGAAATCCGAGATGGCTTGCAGCCAGTAGCGCTCCACGAAGTACCGCGCCAGTGCCTTATAGGGTGCATCCCAAGTCCGTTTTTGTGGTGCACGCAACCGTTCTGCCCAGTCGGGGGAGAGGATCTCCAACGTACTGTAAAAATCCAAAATCGCCTGCATGTCACCGGGCTTTGCCATGTTGTACGCCATTTCTAGCGCATCATTGGGCTCAAAGGTGGTGTGTTCACCATTATCCAGCATAAATTGGGCGTGGTAGCCATAGACCAATAGTTGCGCCAGTACTTCGTTTGCAGGTCTGGGGGATGCCAGCAACTTCAGCGCCTGCTGTCTGGTCTGCAGCAGCAGTTCCATGTCCAGCAAACTGTAATTCGGATCTTCGCCACCGGGAATTTCTTCTTCGGTCATAGGAGTTTCAGCCGCTGAGAGGATTAGCCGTGCTGCTTCCGGGCAGGAAAGTTCCAGTTGTAATTCGGCAAAATCGCCGTAATCGTGACTTAGACGGGGAAAATCCCGGCAAGTTTTGCACAGCGCGTCATGACCCAGTTCCACCTGGATGCGGCATAAACCGTCTTCGCGCCACATGGGACACCGCCGGTTTTCGATGGTCATCAGCGTACCGGCCTCGGGGTCGTCTTTCAGCACTTTCCGCAAACGCTCACCCAGAGCGCCATCCAAAGACCGGTACAGCGCGGCGGAAGTATCATCTACCTGCACATCCCAGTCTTTGCAGCAACTGTCGGGGCAATTTCCGGCGATGCAGCGAAAGCGGTCATAATAGTCGTGTTTGTAAATTCGCATATAAACTCCCAATAAAAGAAAGCGCATACGGTAACCGTATGCGCTTTTGGTTATTCTTCTGTGTCCTCGGCGTGGATGGCGTACATGGCGGCGGAAGCGGCTTCCAGGGCGGCTTTGCTGCCTTGGATAGCGGCCTGCAGTTCACCAATCTGCTGGCTGACCCGGTCAGCGATGGCACAAAGTTGATCGGATGCGCCATCGATCTGTGTGGTTGCCTCGCCCAAGGCGGCAGCGGTCTGACGGCAGATCTGCTCAGAGCGCTGTTTTGCTGCGCGTTCTACGCGCTCAGCGCGGCGGTAAGCCTCCAGTTCCTGGGCTTCGGGGGCATTTTGCAGGGCGGTAGCCTCGGCCAATTGTTCCTGCAACTGACGGATCAGGTAATCCTTGTCAGCGTCGGGCTTGGCAGCGCGGATGGCGGTCAGTTCGTCTTTCAGCGCCTGATTTTCAGACTGCAACTGATTGACGATGCCTGCATGTTTGGTGTTGAGATATTCAATGTAACGCACCACATCTTCGCGGTTAAAGCCGCGGAATGCACTGCGGAAATTGCGCAGATCGGCCATAGGAAAGCCTCCTTGAAAGTTATTTTCGTGCCTTTTAAGGGATTATATCACAATATTCCGCAGAAAACAACTATTTTGTTTTTTCTGATGTGCAAAAAGAGGAGGCTTTTGCCTCCTCTTTACATTATTTTATCTCAACCTCAATCGTGGGTGCACCATTTGTGATTTTGCTAGTGGTAGCGTCCTTATCACCCCATTCTGTTCCGTCTGCGAAGTAGACACTGTAAACATATAGTTTTACTGTTTTGACAGAATCCTCAATGAATTGATAGGAGATGGTGTTTGTTTCACCGGCAGAAATGGGGGTGTCTGTGTACAGGTTATTTTGTGCTGTCCATCCTTTAATTTCTTTGCCGTATACATCATACGGAACAACGTAAAACTTAATTGCTGCGATTTCTTTGTTTGTGGTATTTGTAATAGCAATCGTTAATTCGGGTAAATTGATGATGTTTTTACCAATTTCTGCAGATGCAACAATACCGCAATCGCCGTCAAATACGGAGGGAATAGTTCCTACGGATCCGCCGTTGTCGCCAGTGTTGTCGTTCGTATTGCCGCTGAATCCGGCAATGATGCCGATCACCACAACAATAGCGAT
Source organism: Faecousia sp. (assembly GCA_045591725.1). Classification (GTDB taxonomy): domain Bacteria; phylum Bacillota; class Clostridia; order Oscillospirales; family Oscillospiraceae; genus Faecousia. The sequence goes on along the minus strand of JAZNTI010000034.1, from coordinate 1,945 downwards.
CCAAAACCACCATTTTTTATAAATAGGTTTCTTGTTTTTTGCACCGCATTGAGGACATGCTTTTGCGTTTTTTGCGAGTTCGTGCCCGCATGCTTTACAGGTAATCAAATTGTTATTCATATTGAACCCTCTTTCTTTGTTGTTGATATCGATGTTTAACGATAAATCACAGCAATATTTTACTCAATCTTTGAGTAATTGTCAATACTCAAAATGTGAGTATGGTAGGATTATAAAGAGGTGATGAGTTTGAAAGAATATACAAAGAGACTTAGAGATATCCGTGAAGACTGTGATTTAACGCAGGCAGAATTGGGAGAACTTTTAAATAAATCGCAGCAAGGATATAATCATATTGAGGCTGGCCGCGCAGAATTGAAGATTGATGATCTTGTTAAATTGTGTAAATTTTATAATTTGTCTGCAGATTATATTATTGGACTTATTGACAAAAAACGTTCATATAAATAAGCCGCACCTTCACATAACTGATGAAGGTACGGCTTTTTACGTTATTTAGATGTAAGTTTAGTTTATTAGTGGTTGAGTATAAATTCTCTTGTTTTGGGGTGGAAGCACATATAAAGCATGGGTGCCAGGGAAAGTGCGGCACCCACCGCGAACACGATGTACAGCGGAAAAATATCGCCCAGCACGCCGTAAAGCACTGCCGACATGGCCGTGCCGCCTATGGAAGCGGAATTGATGAATCCAAGGATCGCGCCGCGGTTTTCTTCCGGCAGCGCCAGCATCAGCGACGCGTTGAAGATGGCGTTGCCCACGGCGTTCATAAATGCGCCGATAAAGAGCAGTATGCACATGGTCACAAAATCGGTAGATAAATATGCAATTACCCAAAAGACGCAGGAACTGGAGAAGCCGATGGCCAGCGCCCAGAAGCGCACTTTCGGTGTCAGTTTGATCACGCTGAGAATCACCGTACAGACCAAATACGCCACGGAGAAGACAGACATAATATAGCCATACATATCCACTGTAAAGCCTTTTTCCAGGCAGAAAGGCAGTGCCAGTGCGGTGGGGCCTGCGCCCAAAAGGTTCAGAATCAGTGCGCAGGGCACGAAGATCCGGAGGGCGGGGTTGGCGAAGATGGTTTTGATTGCGGTCTTGGAGTCGTGCAGGATGCTTTTTACGGTCACCGGCATGCCTTGCTGTACGGTTTTGGGAACATTAATAAACAGTTCCGAGATGGCGGAGTAGAGGTTGCTCAGGCCGTTAATGATGACGATCAGCGGCACGCCGAAGAATGCTACCATTACGCCGCTGAAAGCGGTGCCCACCATATTGATCAGAGAGTTCGTGCTGGAAAAAATGGATTCTCCGCGCACCAAATCGTCGTGGGGGATGATGTCCAGCATCAGTGTACTGGCGGCAGGGGAATAGAATACTGTGCCGAATGCTGCAAGAAATGCCGCGATGAGCACGCCGGGGATATTGAGTTTATTCATGTAAGCGAGGATGCCGATGGTGATCATAATGGCGCTTTGCAGCAGGTCCATGGCTACCATCACCCATTTGCGGTTACATTTGTCAATGATGCTGCCGGAAAACGGCGACAGGAGCATGGTCACGAACATAGAGATTGCGGACATAATGCCCATCAAACTGTTGGAGCCGGTCTGCTCATAGACCCAGTAGCCGATGGCGACGCTGTACATCAGGTCGCCGATGGAACTGATTACATTTGCCTGCAGCAACAGGATATAATCCTTATTCCAGAGTTTTTTGTGCATGGCGGTCACCTCATTTGGATCTGTTAGGGTGATTATAGTGCAGCGGATCGGTTGTGTCAACAGAGCGTTGGTTGATAGCGGACGAATTGGGAATTCAACTGTGGGTTGTTGTATTTGATCGTTCTGATTTCAAAGCCAAAGGCTGCGCCGCCCTTTCGAGTCCCGGGTGTACAAAAAAAGAGGAGGCATAAGCC